>DASTSE010000228.1:0-12945 GCA_035760865.1 Dokdonella sp. | reverse complement strand
CCGGGCACCGGCGACTCCGAGCCGCCGACGCAACACGGATAACCGGCCGCGCAGCCCCCCGCCGCTGGCCGCGGCGGCCCCGCAGAACGGCCGTCCAGCCGGCCATGCCGCCGTCCGTCAGCGTTGCTTCATGCGATACGAACGGAAAGCGAATGAAGATGGAGTGCCGCGGCGCGCCCCCTGCGCGATGCTGGACCGGCTCCATCGAGACGGTGCGTTCGCGCATGCGTCGACGGCACCCGCTCCCGTACCACGGCCCGGCGTGTCGCACGCACGTTCCGGCGCCGGATCCATTGCGGTTGCGACGAAGCGGCCGCATGCACCGTCTTCGATGGAAGGTCCCCCCGGTCGGGGTCTCCCCCAACAGCCTCGACCGGCCCCGCCGTCGCCTCCCTCTCTCCCTCGGGCGGCGGCGGGAATTTCTCCCTGACGCGTCCCGGTCCGCCGCTCCCGGCGGGCCGGGACGGGTGCGCCCCGCGTCCGATGGAACGACCCAGGCGGGCGACACGGAGCCATCAGCGTCGCGGCCGCGCAGCGGACGCCCCGCGCATGAGGCTGGTCCGACCGGCAGCAGATGCCGGCTCAGTCCTCGTCCCAGAGTGCCGTCTTCTTCGCCGCGTCGGGTTTGCGCGCGGCACCTTCGCCGGCAGCGACCGCCTGCCATACCGCGAGCGCGTCGCGCGTCGGCGCGACGTCGTGCACGCGGACGATCGCCGCGCCGCGTTGTGCGGCGATGAGCGCCGCCGCGACCGATCCCGCGACGCGCTCGTGCGGCTCCTCGCGCCCGGTCAGGATGCCGATCGTGCGCTTGCGCGAAAGGCCGACCATCACCGGAGCGATCTCGGGGAAGCGGTCGAGCGCGCGCAGCAGGGCGAGGTTGTGCTCGAGCGTCTTGCCGAAGCCGAAGCCGGGGTCGACGAGGATCTTCTTCTTGTCGATGCCGGCCATCTGGCACGCGAACAGCCGCTCGGCGAGGAAACGGTGCACCTCGCCGACGACGTCGTCGTAATGCGGCGCGTCCTGCATCGTGCGCGGCTCGCCCCGCATGTGCATCACGCAGACCGGCACGCCGAGCGCGGCGGCCGCGTCGAGCGCGCCGTCGCGGCGCAACGCGTGCACGTCGTTGATGAACCCGGCGCCCGCGGCCACCGCCGCGCGCATGACTTCAGGTTTCGACGTGTCGATCGAGATCGGCACCTGCACATGCCGTGCGAGCGCTTCGATCACGGGCACCACGCGTGCGATCTCGGTCCCCGCATCGACCTCGTCCGCACCCGGGCGCGTCGATTCGCCACCGACGTCGAGCAGGTCCGCACCCTGCTCCACGAGGGCGACGCCGTGCGCGATCGCGCGCGCGGGATCGAGGAACTCGCCGCCGTCCGAGAACGAATCGGCGGTCACGTTGACGATGCCGCAGACGAGCGTGCGGTCGAGCACGAGTTCGCGGCCGTTGCAATCGAGGCGGGGATGGAACATGCGGGTGTCCGGGATCGGCGAGAGGCGGATTATTCCATCCCGCGCACGATTGCGCTGGCCATTGCGAAGCAACGGCCCACCGTTGCGACGTCCGCCCGCGTTACCGGCGAATAGGCGATGTACTGACCCAGTGAACTCCTGCTCAGGTGTACTTTGACCGAGACACCATGAGTGCAGGGATGGAAGAAGAGATCAAGCGTTGGACCGCGCGGCGTAAGTCGGCGCCGGTACTGGAGATCATCCAGGGCAAGACGACGGTGGCGAAGGCGAGTCGGGCGTTCGACATCACGCCATCGGAGATCGAGACGTGGGTCGAAGATCGATTCGCAATATGCGATCGAGATCCGGCTGCGTGCCCTTGGGGTTCTCCCACTGGGACACCGCGCTCGCGGAGACTCCGGTAAGTCGAGCGAGTTCCGACTGCGAGAGGCTCGCCCGCGTACGAGCTTCCCGCACGCGTGCCGCCATCCCGACGACATAAGCGAGACTTAACTCATTTTCCAAGCTATCCTGAATTTCGTACTGACGCTTCATCTTCCGGCACGAAAAAGCCCGCGACCTTGATCGGATCGCGGGCGGATTGGGGGGACTGCGCTCAGTCGCCGAGGCGTTCGCGTGGCTGTACCGCGGGTCCGCCGATCGGGCTCTCGCCGCGCGGCTTGTCGCCGCCGCCACCCGGTTTCTTGTCGCCGCGCCAGTCCTTCGGCGGACCGGGCGTGCGCCCGGCCATGATGTCTTCGATCTGCGCCGCATCGATCGTCTCGTACTGCAGCAGCGCATCGGCCATCGTGTGCAGCTTGGCGAGATTCTCGGTCAGCAGTTCCTTGCTGCGCGCGTAGGCACGGTCGAGGATGTCGCGCACTTCCTCGTCGATGCGGCGCGCGGTCTCGTCGGAAACGTTCTTGTGCTGGGTGACCGAGCGGCCGAGGAACACCTCGTCCTCCTCCTCGCCGTAGGCGATCGGGCCGAGCTTGTCCGACAGGCCCCACTTGGTGACCATGTTGCGCGCCATCTTGGTCGCGCGCTCGATGTCGTTGGATGCGCCGGTCGTGACCTTGTCGGCGCCGAAGATGATTTCCTCGGCGACGCGACCGCCGTACAGCGAGCAGAGCCGGCTGACGATGTTTTCCTTGTTGTAGCTGTAGCGGTCGTTCTCCGGCAGGTACATCGTCACGCCGAGCGCGCGGCCGCGCGGGATGATCGTGACCTTGTAGACCGGGTCGTGGTCGGGCACGAGGCGGCCGACGATCGCATGGCCCGCCTCGTGGTACGCGGTCAGCTTCTTCTCGTCCTCGCTCATGATCATCGAGCGGCGCTCCGCGCCCATCATGATCTTGTCCTTGGCGCGCTCGAAATGGTCCATGCGCACTTCGCGCGAATTCTCGCGTGCGGCGAACAGCGCCGCCTCGTTGACGAGATTGGCGAGGTCGGCGCCGGAGAAGCCCGGCGTGCCGCGCGCGATCGTCATCGGCTCGACGTCGCTCGCGACCGGCACCTTGCGCATGTGCACCTTGAGGATCTGCTCGCGGCCGCGCAGGTCGGGCAGCGGCACGACGACCTGGCGGTCGAAGCGGCCCGGGCGCAGCAGCGCGGGATCGAGCACGTCGGGACGATTCGTCGCGGCAATCACGATCACGCCTTCGCTACCCTCGAAGCCGTCCATCTCGACGAGCAACTGGTTCAGCGTCTGCTCGCGCTCGTCGTGGCCGCCGCCGAGGCCGGCGCCGCGATGGCGACCGACCGCGTCGATCTCGTCGATGAAGATGATGCACGGCGCGTGCTTCTTCGCCTGCTCGAACATGTCGCGCACGCGCGCGGCGCCGACGCCGACGAACATCTCGACGAAATCGGAACCGGAGATCGAGAAGAACGGCACCTTGGCCTCGCCCGCGATCGCCTTCGCGAGCAGGGTCTTGCCCGTGCCGGGCGAGCCGACCATGAGCACGCCGCGCGGAATCTTGCCGCCGAGCTTGGTGAACTTGGACGGGTCGCGCAGGAACTCGACGAGCTCGGACACTTCCTCCTTCGCCTCGTCGCAGCCGGCGACGTCGGCGAACGTGATCTTGACCTGGTCCTCGCCCTGCAGCTTCGCGCGCGAACGGCCGAACGACATCGCTCCGCGCCCGCCCGCGCCCGCCTGCATCTGGCGCATGAAGTAGATCAGCAGCCCGATGAAGATGAGGATCGGAACCCAGTCGAGCAGGATGCGCCAGAGCGGCATCACGTTGTCGGGCGGGGTCTGCCGCACCTCGATGTTGTTCTTCGAGAGCAGTTCGAGCAGGTCCTTGTTGCCGTCGATCGGCACGATCGTCGACACGGTGCTGGTGCCGTCCTTGAGCTTCGCCGTCGCCTTCGACGGGATCTCGGCGCTGAACGTCACCGACGACACGCTGCCGTTGCCCACCTGCTGGGTGAACTGCGAATACGGCACGTCCGTCGGCTGCGAGGCGCGCGGATTGAAGCTTTGGAACACGGTCAGCAATACGACCGCGATGACCACCCAGAGCAGGAGGTTCTTGGCCATTTCGTTCATCGTGCGGTACTCCCGCGAGCGACCGCGCGATCCCGCACGGTCGGTTCACGAATAGCGGCGGTCATCTGGAAAAATTCGAACATGAATGCCCTCACGCGCGCTTGCCCACGGCCAGCGCATACACTTCCGGGCTGCGTGCCCGGGAAGCCTTCGGCTTGCGGATGCTGACTCGCTCATAGCCTGCACGCAAGCGCCTTACGAAATCGTCAAATCCCTCGCCCTGGAATACCTTGGTCAGGAACGCCCCGCCCTTGCGCAGGTGCTGGGCGGCGAATTCCTCCGCAAGTTCGACCAGATGCATCGAACGCGGCTGATCGACCGCATTCACGCCACTCATGTTGGGGGCCATGTCGGAAAGCACAAGATCGACCTCGACCCCGCCGAGCGCCTGCTTCAGCTGCTCGAGCACGGTCTCCTCGCGAAAATCGCCGAGGATGAACTCGACCCCGCCGATGCCCTGCATCGGCAGGATGTCGAGCGCGATCACGCGCCCCTTGTCGCCGAGCCGCTCGCGCGCGACCTGCGACCACCCGCCCGGCGCGGCACCGAGGTCGACGATGACCATGCCCGGCTTGAGCAGGCGGTCGCGCTCGATCAGCTCCTCGAGCTTGAATACCGCACGCGAACGCCAGCCCTCGGCCTGCGCCCGCTTCACGTAGGGGTCGTTGAAGTGCTCCCGCAACCAGCGGGAACTCGATTTGCTGCGCGCCATGGGCCCGGAGTCGTTCTGCCCGTGGCGGCGCGCGCCGAAAACCGGCGCCTGCTGCGAGGGACTCGTCAAGGCGACCATGATACCCTGCCCGACCCGCGGTCGCCTCTTCCGCCCGCCCCGATTCGGTTGCCGTTCATGCCCCTGTCCGCCTCCCAGAAGCGCCATCTGCGCGGTTTCGCCCACGACCTCAAGCCGGTGATCCTGGTCGGGCAGAAGGGAATCACGGCCGCGCTGCTGGCCGAATTCGATGGCGCGCTGGAGCACCACGAGCTCGTCAAGGTGAAGCTCGCCGACGACGACCGCGAGTCGCGCGCGGCGTCGATCGAGGCGATCCGTGCGCATTCGGGCGCCGAACTCGTGCAGGCGATCGGCAAGGTCGCCTGTTTCTACAAGCGCAATCCGGAGCGCAACCAGTTCCCGCTGCCGAAAGCCTAGGTTCGCGCCGTGCAGCTCACCCACGAAATGCCGGAAGGGTATTTCTTCTTCCGCTCCTGTTCGCCCGGCGCGGTGACCGTCGTCGACCGCGAGCTCAGGACCAGTTTCCTGCTCGCACCGGATCGCATCGTCGAGGACTGGCCCGTGATCGTCCCGGCGCAATTCGACCTTGCGGCCGCCGATTCGGTGGCGGCGCTCGAGCCCGAGGTGGTCCTGCTCGGCACGGGCGAAACGCAGGTGTTCCCGCCGCGCGAAGCGCTCGCGGCATTGCTCCGCCGCCGCATCGGCGTCGAGGTGATGACGAACCCGGCCGCCTGCCGCACCTACAACCTGCTCGCCGGCGAAGGGCGTCGCGTCGTCGCGGCGATCATGCTGCCCGGGAATCCGGCGGCCGCCTCGGCCGGCTGACCCCGAGCGACAACCCCGCGGCGCCGTTGCGGTACCCAGAGGTCTTGGCGGTTGGCCGAGACCGATGGCCGCATCATCCACCCGGGGATTTCGTCGACAATCACATGATGGGGATCGGAAGCCGCCTTCACCGAACCGTCGCATGGATGGGCCTCGCCGCCATCCTGCTGCTCGCACTCGTGCCGACGGTGTCGCGCATCGCGCACCCGGCCCACGGTCACGGCGCGCGTGCCGCGCACGCGCATCATCACGAGGGCGCCGCGGCGCGCGATTGCGTGCTTCCCGGCGAAGACTGCTGGAGCCAGTGCGGCTACTGCGACTTCCTCGCCCATTCGCCGCCGATCGCGAACGTCGTCCACGTCGTACGCCTCGCGCTGCCGCCCACCGGGCCGGCACCGGCCATGCAGGTCGTGCTGCGCCCGGGCACCCGATTCGCGGCCGCGCTGCCGCGCGGCCCGCCCTCATGCCTCGCCTGAGCCCGTGACATCGGCAGGCCGCGCCCGCGGCCGGCCCGTCTTCGCCCATACGAGGAACAACCCATGGTTCACCGAATCCGCGGTGGCGCGCGCCTGCGCGACGACCGCGCGCGCCCGCGCTTGTCCACGATCGCGGTCGCGATCCTCTGCCTCCTGGCGCTCGACGCACGCGCGTCGGACGACGCCCTCGCCGACGCCGCGCCGGATCCGCAGGCGGCACCGCTGCCCGGCGTCATCGTGCACGCCGACGGCAACGATGCGATCGAATCGCCCGCGTTCCCCGCCACCGCCGCGAGCGTGAACGCCGAGCAGATCGACGCCACCGTCAACGCGATCGACGTCGAGGACGCGGTCAAGTACCTGCCGAGCCTGTTCGTCCGCAAGCGCAACTACGGCGACACGCAGGCGGTGCTGGCGACGCGCACCTGGGGCGTCGGCTCGAGCGCGCGCACGCTGGTCTACGTCGACGACGTCCTGATATCCGCGCTCATCGCCAACAACAACACGATCGGCGCGCCGCGCTGGGGCGTCGTGGCGCCGGACGAAGTCGACCGGGTCACGATGTTGTACGGCCCGTTCTCGGCGGCGTACGCAGGCAACTCGATCGGCGGCGTCATGCACGTCACGACGCGCACGCCCGAGCGCACCGCGTTCACGTTCGAGCAGAGCGGCGCGCTGCAGTCGTTCGATCGCTACCGCACGAGCGGCGACTATGCGACGTCGCAGTCGAGCGCGACCGCTGGCGGCCGCGCCGGCGCCGCCACGTGGTTCGTCGGTGCGAACCTGCAGAACAGCTTCAGCCAACCGCTGTCGTTCATCACGGGCGCGACGCCGCCGGCGGACACGACCGGCGCGATCGACGCGACGAACAAGCTCGGCCAGCCCGCCGACGTGTTCGGCGCCGGCGGCCTGCTGCACACGCGCATGCATGGCCTGACCGGCAAGTTCACCTGGGACTTCGCGCCGTGGCTGCGCGCGTCGTACCTCGCGGGCTGGTGGGACAACGATGCCGATTCGCGCGTGGAAAGCTATCTCGTCGATGCGGGCGGACGACCGACCTTCGGCCACGTCGCGGGCTTCGCGAGCAACCACTACACGGTCGACCAGGCCCACCTGATGCAGGCGGTGTCGCTGCGCTCCGATACCGGCGGCCGCTGGGACGGCGAAGCGGTCGTCACGCACTACGACTACCTGCACGATCGCCAGCTCTCGCCCGCCGGCGTCGGCGACGGCACGACGTACACGTCGAACGGGCGCTACGCCGACCTCGGTGGCACGAACTGGTCGACGCTGGACCTCAAGGGCATCTGGCGCCCATCGGCGCACGAAGTCGCATTCGGCGTGCACGGCGACGTCTACACGCTCGACAACACGACGCGCAACACGCTCGCCTGGCAGGATTCCGACAGCGCCACCAGCCTGTTCACGGCGGGCGCGGGCAAGACGCGCACGAGCGCGGCCTGGGTGCAGGACGCGTGGGCGCTCGCGCCTGCGTGGCTCGCCACGTTCGGCGTGCGACACGAACGCTGGCAGGCGCGCGATGGCTTCAACTTCAGCGGCGGCACCGCGGTCGCGCAAGCGAATCGCTCGGATTCGGCGTGGTCGCCGAAGGCGACCCTGAGCTGGACGCCCTCGGCCGACTGGCGCGCATCCGCGTCGCTGGGCAGGGCGGTCCGCTTCCCCACCGTGAGCGAGCTCTACCAGATCGTCTCGACCGGATCGACGTTCGTGTCGCCGAATCCCGGACTGCGCCCCGAGCGCGCGCTCAGCGGCGAACTCGCACTCGAACGATCGGGCGAACGCGGCACCCTGCGCCTGTCGCTGTTCGAAGAGGCGACCCGCGATGCCTTGATCGCGCAGACCTCGACGATCGAAGGCGTCGCCTCGCCCGTGAGCTTCGTCAACAACGTCGGCAAGGTGCGCAACCGCGGCATCGAGTTGGTGGCACAGCGCAGCGATGTCGGCGTGCGCGGCCTCGACCTCGCCGCGAGCGTCACGTTCGTCGATTCGACGATCCTCGAGAACGACGGCTTCGCGAGCGCGAGCGGCAGCACCTCGGTCGGCAAGCACGCGCCGAACGTGCCGCGCTGGCGCGCGACCGCAGTCGCGACCTGGCGCCCCGACGATGCGTGGACGTTCGTGCTCGCGGGCCGCTACAGCGGCAAGCAGTACTCGACCCTCGACAACGCCGACAGCGTCGCGCACGTCTACGGCGCCTTCGATTCGTTCGTCGTATTCGACGCGCGCGTGCGCTGGAAGGCGAGCGAGCACGTATCGGCTGCGCTCGGTATCGACAACCTCAACGACCGCGACTACATCCTGTTCCATCCGTTCCCGCGACGCACCGTCGTCGCGAGCGTGGACGTGCGCTATTGATGCGCGCGGCCATGACCCCGCACGCACGCGTCGCGCGCCGGCATCGCATGATCTGGCGCTGGCACTTCTACGCCGGCCTGTTTTGCATCCCGTTCGTGCTCTGCCTCGCCGTGACCGGTTCGATCTACCTGTTCCGGCCACAGATCGAAGCCTGGCTCGACCGGCCCTACGGCGGGATCGCGACTTCGGCCGCTTCCGCGACGCCGTCCGCGCAGGTGCGTGCGGCGCTCGCGGCGCTGCCCGGCTCGACGCTGCACGCGTACCAGCTGCCCGCGCATGACGGCGACGCCGCGCAGGTGCTCGTCGGCGAAGCGGGACTCGAATGGCGCGTTTACGTGCATCCGACGTCGGCGGCGGTGCTCGCGACCGTCGAAGAAGACGCGCGGCCGATGCGCCTGCTCGCTCATCTGCACGGCGAACTGCTGCTCGGCGATCGCGGCTCGCTGCTGGTGGAGCTCGCCGCGTCGTGGGCGATCGTGATGATCCTGACCGGGCTCTACCTCTGGTTGCCGCGCCATGCCAGAGGGTTCGGCGGCGTGCTCTACCCGCGCCTGCGCGGCAGCGAGCGCGTCTTCTGGCGCGACCTGCACGGCGTCGTCGCGTTCTGGGTCTCGGGGCTCGTGCTGTTCCTGCTCGTGTCGGGCCTGCCGTGGGCGAAGTCGTGGGGGTCGCTGCTGCGCGAAGTGCGGCAGTGGAGCGGCGAGCGCAGCGTGCGCCAGGACTGGCCGAGCGGTTCGCCGTCGGAACTCGCCGCGCGCGTCGCTTTCGACGCAGGCGACGGCGCGGGCGGCCATCACGAGCACGGCGCGACGTCGCCTTCGTCCGATCGACTCGACCTCGGCGCGCTCGATCGGGTCGTCGCGGCAGCGGCGCAGCTCGCGCTGGCCCCACCCGTGCTCGTCTCGCCACCGTCGAGGCGCACCGCGCGCTGGACCGCGAAGTCCGATGCGGCGAACCGCCCGACGCGCGCGCAAGCGGAGTTCGACGACGACGGCCGCGTGCTCGCGCGCAGCGCGTTCGCTTCCAGGCCGCTGGTCGACCGCATCGTCGGCTACGGCGTTGCCGCGCACGAAGGCCAGCTGTTCGGTGTCGCGAACCAGCTGCTCGGCGTCACCGCGGCGCTCGGCCTCTTCGTCGCCTGCATCAGCGCGATCCGGCTCTGGTGGCGGCGGCGTCCCGCAGGAACGCTCGGCGCGCCGCCACCGATCGCCGGTCCGCGCGCATCGCTCGCGATCGTGCTGCTCGTCGTCGCGATCGGCGTGCTGCTGCCGCTGCTCGGTTGCAGCCTCGTCTGCGTCGTGGTCGGCGAACGCTTCGTGCTGCGGCGGATTCCGCGCGCCGTCCGCTTCCTCGGGCTGGCGTGAGGTCGGCCGTCGCATCGGGTTCGGCTCGCCGCCGAACCCGATGCGGTCGTCATGACGCGTGCCAGGCGCTGATCGTGACGTAGTAGCCGTCGGGATCGCGCAGCGAGAACTCCATCGTCCCGGTGTTGGGGTTGCGGTTCGGCTCTTCCTCGAGGCGCTCGACGAGCGCACGCGCGCGTGGCAGCGCGGCGTCGAAGTCGTCGACGCGGAAGAACAGCAGCAGCCCATTGCCGGGTTCGGCACGATCGGGATTCGCCAGCGTGGGGTGCTCGTGCGCGCCCCACTCGTGCAGGCACAGCAGGACGGTCCCGTCCATATCGACGATCTGGCCGAAGTACGCGTGTGCGGGCGCAGCGGGCGGCTGGCCGAACAAGCGCCGGTACCAGGCGAAGCTGCGCGCGACGTCACGGACGCCGATGACGGTCCAGGTGCGCTTCACCGCGTCAGGCCTCGCTCGCGAATCGCCACTTCAGTCGCAGGATACTTCGAGATCGATCACGCGCGCACCCGCCGTCGTCCGCAACGTGCGCAGGAGGATTCCCGCGGACGCCGCTCCGGACAACTCGCCCTGTGCGTAGTTGACCATGAGCTCCCAGTGCGTGAGCGACTCGCATCGCGGCGGCAGCCTGCGGCTGCGGTAGTGCGCGGGCTCGGCATCGCAGACGTCGCGCACGGCGGTGTTCTGGACCGGCGTGCTGACGACTGCGACGATGCGCCACTCGGGATTCATGACCGTTCCGGGATCCTGCTCCGGGAGGGTCACTATGGCTCCTGCTCCCCACCCATTTGGTGACGAGCGTCTCGAAACGGGGCGCTTCACGCAATGTTGCGATCGTCCGGCGCGCTCGCTGCACGCGCTCGACGACGCGCGCACTCAGTCCAGCAGGATCGCGCCGCCCGCATAGGTGCTGCGCACGGCTCTCAGGTCGTCCTCGATGTCGCTCGCGGGCACGCCGAGGCGATAGCAGCCGATCGGCGTGTCGGTCGCGCAGCGTTGCGCAGGGTCGGCCTCTACGGCCCAGAGGACGTCGCCCGCGGCGTTCGACCACACCGTGACATCGCCATCGGCGAGCGCGGCGTGGATCGCGAGCACGGTCGCGGCGAGATCGCCCGAAAGCGCATGGCGCGAGCGCGTCGACCGGCGCGTGCGGCCGCTCAAGGGACGTCGGCCTGCCACGCCTGCGCCGGGCCGTCGCGCAATACCCACGAGCCCCAGACGATGCGGAAGCGATCGAGGAGACCGCGATCGGCGAAGTGCAGCAGCGCCTCGAGCACGCCGCGCGTGGTCGCAAGGGCGTCGTCGGTCTGCGACACTGCGACGCAGACGCTGTACCACGATGAACCGTGCGGCGACTTGATGAAATGCTCGATGCGGAACGGCGCCGCACCAGCGAAGCCGGCGAGAAGATCGCGTACGTCCTCGAGGGACGCCGTGGTCTCGATGACGGCGAGCGTATGCATGCGGGGTGATCCCGCGGTCGTTTCCGTTTCGTTCATGCGTCGACGCCATGATGGCCGCGGCTTGGAGGTGCGGAAGTCTGCGCGCCGAGCTGAACGCCGTCGTGGGACGCATGCCCCGGATCGCCTGGTGCATGTGTCCCGTGCCGGTCACCATCCGATCCGGAATCGAAGCTTCGCCCACGCGCATGAGCCGAGCACCGACGCCCCCTGCCTCCCTCGCCGACTTCGAGCAGCTGCGACAGATCCTCGGCGGGCTCGCGGAAGGCGTGATCCTCGTCGGGCGCAGGCGCGACCTTTTGTGGGCGAACGCCGCCGCGTGCGCGATGCACGGCGTGAAGGCTCCGTCGGAACTCGGCGGCACGGTCGCGGGCTATCGACGCCGGTTCGGCCTGAAGTACCGCAACCACCATCCGCTCAGGGCCGCCCAGTACCCGCTCGAACGCCTCGCCTGCGGCGACGCGTTCGATGGCGTCATCGTCGAGGTGCAGGCGCAGGATGATCCGACCGGTCGCTGGGTGCACCGCGCGCGCGGCCAGGCGATCCTGTCGCCGCGGGGAACGGCCGAGCTGCATGCGCTGTTCCTCACCGACATGACCGAATGGGCGAGCGCCGAGCACCGCTTCGAGAAGGCGTTCGGCGCGAACCCCGCACCCGCGGTGATCTGCCGTGTCGGCGACCTGCGCTACGTGAAGGTCAATCCCGGTTTCCTGCAGATGACGGGATTCGCGAGCGAGCAGGTGGTCGGCCGGTCCACCTACGAGCTCGACGTGCTCGCCCGGGCGACTGCCCGTGACGATGCGATCGCGCGCCTTTCGGCCTGGGAGACGATTCCGCAGATGGAAGCGGAGCTGACCGTCGCCGACGGCAGCAGCAAGCTCGTCGTCGTCGCGGGGCAGCCGATCGAATTGGCCAGTGAGCGCTGCATGCTGTTCACGTTCATCGACCTCGAACCGCGCCGCAAGGTCGAACTCGCGCTGCGTCACAGCGAGGAGAAGTTCGCCAAGGCGTTCGCGATGTCGCCGCTGCCCGCGGTCGTGTGTCGCGCGGATACGCTCGAGATCACCGACGTCAACGATGCGGCCTCCGCGCTCGCCGGCCGGCCGGCGACCGAACTCGCCGGCCGCACGCTGGACGACATCGGCCTGCTCGGCGCGGGGCCGGAACGCAAGCGCGTCGCGGCGCAGCTCGGCTCGCACGGCCGCGTGCGCAACGCCGAACTCACGCTCGTGCTGCGCGAGGGCGAGTCGATCGACGTGCTCGTCTCGGCGGAAACCGTGCGCATCGAGGAGCGCGCCTGCGTCCTCTTCGCGTACCTCGATATCACCCATCGCAAGCGCCGCGAACTCGAGCTCGCCGATGCGGTCGAGGCGATCATGCAGGATGCCTCATGGTTCAGCCGTCCGCTGATCGAGCGGCTCGCACGCGTGCGGCGCGGCGACGCGCCGGTCGATGCGGGCGAAATGGCGAGCCTCACGCGCCGCGAGAGCGAGGTGCTCGCGCTGATCGGCGAAGGCCTCGCCGACAAGACCATCGCGGCGCGCCTCGAGCTCTCGCCGCGCACCGTGCGCAACCACGCGACCTCGATCTACGCCAAGCTCGGCGTGCGCAGCCGTGCCGAGGCGATGCTGTGGGTGCGCGAGCGCGGCATGCGCGGCTTGCCGACCCCGCCCACGAGCGCGCGCCGCAGCCGCCCCTGACTCGGGC
>DASTSE010000227.1:0-3534 GCA_035760865.1 Dokdonella sp. | reverse complement strand
CCATAGCGGATATTCGGGAGGGACGCAAGGCAACGATGCAGGATCCAGAATTCAGGATTTAGGGAAACTCTGAAAATGGATGTCCACGATAACGGCGTTGGAACGTTGAGTGCTGCAGGCCGTTACGAGGGACACGCTCATGAAGCAGACGACGTTCGCATCGATCGCTTGGAACGCCAAGGGCAAGACGACGCGGCGGGAGCGCTTTTTGTCGGAGATGGACCAAGTCATCCCGTGGTCGCGCCTGCTGGCCTTGATCGAGCCGCACTACCCGAAGGGCAGCGGAGGTCGTCCGGTAATGCCGCTCGAGCGGATGCTGCGCATCTACTTCATGCAGCAGTGGTTCAATCTGTCCGACCCGGGCATGGAAGACGCGCTCTACGACAGCGAGTCGATGCGTCGCTTTGCGGGTGTCGAGCTGGTGGAGGATGCGATTCCGGACGAAACCACGATTCTCAATTTCCGTCACCTGCTCGAGCGCCATGGCCTGATGCAAGCGATCTTCGCCGAGGTGCGTAGCCTGCTCGAGGAGCGCGGTCTGCTGCTCAAGCAGGGCACGATCGTGGATGCCACCATCATCAACGCGCCGAGCTCGACCAAGAACGCCAGCGGCCAGCGCGACCCGGAGATGCGGCAGGCGCGCAAGGGCAAGCAGTGGCACTTCGGCATGAAGCTGCACGTCGGTACTGACCCCCAAGGCGTGGTGCACACGCTGGTCGGCACGCCGGCCAACGTGGCGGACATCAAGCAGACGCAGCAGTTGCTGCACGGCGCGGAACGCGTGCTCTACGGCGACCAGGCGTATTGGTCGAAGGCGCAGCGCCAGCACGCGCTTGCAGCGGGGATCGACTATCAAGTGAATGAGCGTCACATTAACCGCAAGCATCCGTTGAGCACGCAGCAGCGGCTGGCCAACCGGGAGCGGTCGCGGGTGCGCGCCCGGGGTGAGCATGCCTTCCGCATCGTGAAGCAGCTGTGGGGCTTTAGCAAAGTGCGCTATCGCGGCTTGACCAAGAACATCGCTCGGGCCCACGTGGCCTTTGCCTTGTCGAACCTGTATCTCATGCGGGGCCGGTTGCTGGAGGAGAGGTGCGCCCAATGATCGGAAAAATGGGCGAAGCGCTCCCCGAAACCCAAGCGACGAAACCCGATTGGGGTGTTGGCAGGAGTCAAAACTCGCTTCGACACTCATTTTCGACCCGACCGGGCAAGGTTTCCGGCTCTAATTCAGACCTTCCCTAGGAAGGCCGGCGCATCCCGCACGCCATGTCCAACTCGCTCGCAGCGACTCGCGGCACCTGGTCGCTGCCGCTCTTCCCGCTGCGCACGGTGCTGTTTCCCGGCGGACTGCTGCCGCTGCGGGTGTTCGAGCTTCGCTACGTCGAGATGACGAAGGCATGCCTGCGCGACGCGCAGCCGTTCGGCATATGCCTCATCACGCGCGGCGAGGAAGTAGCGCGCGAAGGCGCGCCGCCACCGGACATCGCGCGCGTCGGCACGCTCGCGCGGATCACCGACGTCGACATGCCGCAGATGGGCATCCTGCACGTTTCGACGCAAGGCGGCGCGCGCTTCGAGATCCGCCGGCACGCGGTCGACGCGAGCGGCATCCTCGTCGCCGACGTTACGACGATCGCCGACGAGCCTTCGCACCCCCTCCCCGAGACCTATGCGCCGCTCGCCAGGCTGCTCGCACTCATCGCGGCACGCATCGGCGCGCGCAACTTCCCCGCCGACGCGCGCTACGACGATGCGTCGTGGGTCGGCCATCGCCTCGCCGAGCTTCTGCCGCTGCCGCTCCCGTTGAAGCAGAGCATGCTCGAGGTGAACGACGCGAACCTGCGGCTCGCGGCGTTGAAGCAGTATTCCGAGCGCGAGGGCCTGTTGCAGGCCGTATAATTTCGCTCGATGCACTGGGCGATCGAGCCATGGCCGGTCACAGCAAGTGGGCGAACATCAAGCACAAGAAGGCCGCCGCGGATGCGAAGCGCGGCAAGGTCTTCACGCGGCTCATCAAGGAAATCACGGTCGCCTCGCGCCTGGGCGGCGGTGACGCATCGTCGAATCCGCGGCTGCGCCTGGCCGTCGACAAGGCGATGGACCAGAACATGCCGAAGGACACGATCGAGCGCGCGATCAAGCGCGGCGCCGGCGGCCTCGAGGGCGCGCATTACGAGGAGGTGCGCTACGAGGGTTACGGGATCAACGGCGCGGCGGTCATCGTCGACTGCATGACCGACAACCGCACGCGGACCGTCGCCGACGTGCGCCACGCGTTCTCCAAGCACGGCGGCAACCTCGGCACCGACGGCTCGGTCGCGTTCCTCTTCAAGCACTGTGGGCAGATCGTCTTCGCGCCGGGCGCGGACGAAGACAAGGTGATGGAAGCCGCGATCGACGCCGGCGCCGACGACGTGCTGACGAACGACGACGGAAGCATCGAGGTCGTCACCGCGCCGCACGACTTCATCCGCGTGAAGGACGCGCTCGCCAAGGCGGGGCTCAAGCCCGAGTTCGCCGACGTGACGATGAAGCCGCAGACCGAGATCGAGATGCGCGGCGAGGACGCCCAGCGGATGCAGAAGCTGCTCGACGCGCTCGAGTCGCTCGACGACGTGCAGGACGTCTACACGTCCGCGGTGCTCGAAGAGGCGTAGCGCGGCGACGCGGGAGCTCCCGGTGTCCCGCAGCGCAAAACCCCAGGGGCCCGCCATCGTCGTCCGCCGCATCCTCGGCATCGATCCCGGCCTGCGCGTCACGGGCTTCGGCATCCTCGAAGCCCGCGCCGACGGCCTTCTCTACATCAAGAGCGGCTGCATCCGCGCGACCGGCTCGAGCCTTCCGGTGCGCCTCGGCGTCATCGTGCGCGATCTCGCGCACGTCATCGCGGAAGAGCGGCCGACCGAGGTCGCGGTCGAGAAGGTGTTCGTCAACGTCAACCCGAACTCGACGCTGCTGCTCGGCCAGGCGCGCGGCGCCGCGATTGCCGCAGCGGTGCTCGCCGGCCTTCCGGTCACCGAGTACACCGCGGGCCAGGTGAAGCAGGCGGTCGTCGGGGCGGGCCGTGCCCTCAAGCCGCAGGTGCAGGAGATGGTGCGACGGCTCCTTGCGTTGCCCGGCGTGCCGGCGTCCGACGCCGCCGACGCGCTCGCGGCGGCGATCTGCCATGCGCACGCGTCGACCGGCATCGGCGTTCTCGCGCGACGCGGTTACCGCGTGCGCGCCGGTCGATTGCTGTCGGTGTGAGAATCGGGGCGTAGAATGGCCGCCCATGATTGGCCGGCTCTCGGGCACGCTGCTCGAAAAGAATCCCCCGCAGCTCCTGCTCGACGTGCAAGGCGTCGCGTATGAAGTGGACGTGCCGATGAGCACGTTCTACAACCTTCCGCAAAACGGCGAGCGCGTGACGCTGTTCACGCATCTCGTCGTGCGCGAGGACGCGCATCTGCTGTTCGGCTTCGGCACCGAGGGTGAGCGCCGCGCGTTCCGCCAGCTTCTCAAGGTGAACGGCATCGGCGCGAAGATCGCGCTCGC
>DASTSE010000226.1:0-15522 GCA_035760865.1 Dokdonella sp. | reverse complement strand
TGTCCGCGCCCATACGAAAACCCCGCGGGCGTGCCGCGGGGTCTTCTCAATCCGTCCTGCGTGGCGAAGCACGACGCGCGCGGCCGGCCGCGCCGGCCGCGCGCGCGACGATCATGCGGCGCGCGGCGCCTCGATCTGGCGCTGTGCCGTCGCGGTCGCCATCGGCGTGCCCGCAGCGGTGTCGCCGTGGCGCTCGGCGTGGATCGCGATCCGGCGCGGCTTGAGCGCTTCGGGCACCTCGCGCTGCAACTCGATCGTGAGCAGGCCGTTCTGCAAGGTCGCATTCGCGACCTTCACATGGTCGGCGAGCTCGAAGCGGCGCTCGAACTGCCGGTCGGCGATGCCCCTGTGCAGGTACACGCTGTCCTGGGCGCCCGCATTCTTCTTGCTGCCAGCGACCACGAGCAGGTTCGGCTGGTCGGTCAGGGTGAGTTCGTCGCGATCGAAACCCGCGACCGCCATCACGATGCGGTAGCTGTCCTCGCCGGTGCGCAGGATGTCGTACGGCGGCCATGGATCCGGGGCCTGGACACGGCTCGCGCTCTCGAGCACGTCGAAGACGCGGTCGAAGCCGATGCCGGCACGGAACAGCGGTGAGAAATCGAGTGTGGTCCTCATAGCCATATCCTCGGTTGCAACATGGACATGAAGGGACGTCCGTCATGACGTCCTCACGGCGGGGCCACCCGGCACCCGCAAGGCGCATCTGTGAATGCCGCGGTCGATTTCAAGGGCCCGGCGACGGCGCGGGCGCGAGGGAACTCGCGGCGCCGCGCACGATCTGTTGATCTCGATTCGACGCTCACGTCGCTTTCAGAAGAGGTGCATCCAATGATCTCTCCGGTCCGCCGTGGCCCCGCCCGCTGGCGCCACATGGCCACGATCGAGGTCGCCGAGCAGGCGCCCGACCTCGCCGCGCTGCTCGCCGACCTCGACTTCGATTTCCGCCTCGACCCGATGCCGGCGCCGTCGGGCCAGCGCCGGTTCGCGCTGCGCGTGAACGCGCGTCGCGGCGAGCGACGCTGCGCGCTCACCGCGCATCGGCTGCTCGGCGCGCTGAAGAGCATCGCCGCGACCGGCGACCTGCCCGGGTTCGCGATCGTCGCGGGCGCGCACTGGGCCGAGCATCCGGGCTGGCCGGATCCGCGCAACGAGCCGCGCATCGCCGATTCCGTGGAGCACCGGCGCGGCGACTAGCGCGCGCGTGCGCCGTGGGCACGCCACGATCGCAACCGCGACCCGCGCGTCCGGCCGGTGCGCCGGCACGCGCGCAGTGTCTCCGCGCGCGGGCGCCGTGATATCCGGTCGCGCGTTTCCCCGCTTGCACTGACGGAATCGACCGCACCGCGCGGTCGCACCGCCGTCGAACAGGGGATCCACATGACCGACCGTCTTTCCGTCGCGGCCGCGCCGCCGACGCGCGCGCGAACCGACTCGCGCGCACACTCGCGCGTGCACGCGTTCCATCGCATCCTCGCGATCCTGCTCGCGCTGTTCGCGCTGCTTGCCGGCGCATCGATCGCGCACGCCGATCCCGACCCGTACGTGTTCGAAAGCCACGCGCCGGGCGACCTCGGCGGAGGCCTCGCGGTCGGCACCAACCCGGTCGGCCTCACGTTCCGCCTGCTCGAGCGCACCGCGCTCAGCGAGATCGGCGTGCATGCGCGCGGCAACGGCACGACCACCGTCTACGCTGCGCTCTACCGCATTGCAACGCCGGAAACCGTGCCCGACGTCGCCGGCGACAGCCGTCTCGTCGGCACCACCTTGCTGCAGCCGGGCACGACGACCGCCGACGTCGCGGGTCCGCTCGCGGTCACGCTCGAGCCGGGCTGGTACGCGATCACCATCGGCATCGGTCGCTACGGCGCGACCGCATCGAGCTGGGCGACGACCCTGCCGAACGTCTGCGCGACGTGGCCGTGCCCGACCCAGGCCGGCCAGACGATCGGCCCGTACACGGTCAATGCGACGACGAACGCGCGCTCGCTGCAGGGCACGACCGTGCGCATCTTCGCGCGCGGGCAGGCGCTGCCGCCGTCGCCGCCCTCGGCGACCGACTTCCTCGTCGAGAGTGCGCGACCGACGGCGTGGAAATCGACCCAGACGAGCGGATCGGTTTCGCCCGGTCGTGCGGTCGCGGTGCGCTTCGCCGTCGACCGCGAGGCGCGCGTGCGTCGCGTCGGTGCGTGGATGTTCTCCGGCAACGGCACCGTCTACGCGGCGATCGTGCGTACCGCGGGGCCGGGTGCGAATGCGCCGTTTCCCGGCACGGCCGCGTTCGCGAGCGCGCTCGTCGGCTCGGCCGTGTTCGACGCCGGCAACGGCGCCGATGAATACGGCGCGGACCTGCCCGATCTCGCGCTCGCGCCCGGCTCGTACGCGCTCGTGATCGGCTCGGGCCTGTTCGGTGCGAGCGGCTCGGCGCTCATGCTGAGCGTCGTCGACCAGATCGTCATCGACGATGCGCAGCTCTGGAACAGCCAGTGGGGACCGTTCTGGGCGCCGGCGACGCCGACCGATCATTACGACGTGCGCCTCACGGGCATCGTGCCCGAACTGTCCGCCGACGCGATCGACTTCGGCGACGTGCCGCTCGGCGTGACCGCGACGCGCACCGTCACCGTGCGCAACCTGCGTGCCGGCGACCTGCACCTCGGCGGCATCGCGCTCGCGGCAGGCAGCGCGGATGCGTTCGGCCTCGATGCGGACGTCGCCGCGTGCGCGGGCGCGACCTTGCCCGCGCTCGGCGAGTGCACGTTTTCGCTGCACTTCACGCCCGACGCGCTCGGTGCGCACGCCGCGCAGATCGGCATCGCGAGCGACGGGGTTCCCGCGGCCTTCGCGGTCGCCGCGTCCGGCGCCGGCATTCCGGCCTGGGTCGTCACGCCGAGTGCGGGCCTGCACGGGTCGATCACGCCCGCGACGCCGCAGATCGTCGGTGCCGGCGCGACGTTCGCGTTCACCTTGACCGCCGACGACGGCTACCACATCGATACGGTCGGCGGCAGTTGCGGCGGCAGCCTCGCCGGCAACGTCTACACGATCGCCGCGGCCAGCGCGGACTGCACGGTCGAGGCGAACTTCGCACTCGACCCGCCGAGCGCGTTCGAGGCGATCGGCGGCTCGCCGCAGTCGGCCGAAGTCGATGCGCTGTTCGCGGCACCGTTGCAGGTGCGCGTGACCAACGCCGCCGGCTTAGGCGTGCCCGGCGTCACGGTCGCGTTCGCGGCGCCCGCGAGCGGCGCGAGCGCGCTCGTCGCCGCGAGTGCGACGAGCGACGCGGATGGCGTCGCGAGCGTCGAGGCGCGCGCGAACACGATCGCGGGCGACTACACGGTGACCGCGAGCGTGGTCGGTGTCGCGGGTGCGGCGTCGTTCCAGCTGCACAACGAGGCCGGCCCGCCGGCGCAGCTCGCGGTCGCCGGGGGCACGCCGCAGAGCGCCGTCGTCGACAGCGACTTCGCGCAGCCGCTCGCGTTGCGCGTGAGCGACGCGCACGACAACCCGGTCGCCGGCGCCACGGTCGCGTTCGCCGCGCCTGCGAGCGGCGCGAGCGCGAGCCTTTCCGCAGCGACCGCGACGACCGATGCGGACGGCTTCGCCGCGGTCGGCGCGACCGCGAACGCGAGCGTCGGCAGCTACGACGTCAGCGCGACCGTCGCCGGCGCGGCGCAGGCGGCCGTGTTCGCACTGCAGAACCTTCCGCCCGACATCGCGCTGGTCGTCGCGATCGACGACGGCGGCGACTACGCCGGCTACGGCGACACGCTCGTCTACGACGTCGTCGTGTCCAACCACGGCAGCGCGATCGCACGCGACGTCGAAGTCGCGGCGAGCCTCCCCGACGGCGTCGATGCGAGCGCGGCGAACTGGAGCTGCGTCGACGCCGGGGCCGGCGCGTGCGGCGCGAGCGGCAGCGGCGCATTGCTCGACCATGCGACCGTCGCCGCGAACGGCAGCGTGCACTACCTGCTCGCTGCACCCGTGCGAACGGACGCAGCGGGCGATTCGATCGAGGTGGGCGCGAGCACGAGCGGCATCTACGCGGGCGACATCGCGGACGCGACGGACAGCGACTGGCTCGTCGTGTTCCGCAACGGCTTCGACGCGCAGCAGGGCGACTGAGGCGCGCAGGCCCGCCGCGGCGCCTCGACGCGGCGCGGCGGGCTTACGCATGCGGGAGCGAGCCGCTACAGTGGGCGGTGGATCGCCGGCGCACGGCGGCCCCCGCGGGTCCGGGCGATGGCCCGGGCGCCCGCAGCAGTCGGATCATGTCGGCCAGGCACTACCGCTTCGAAGGTTTCGAACTCGATGCAGCGTCGCGCACGTTGCGCGACGCGAACGGCCCGGTCGCGTTGCCGCTGAAGTCGTTCGACTGCCTCGTCTACCTGATCGAGCAGCGCGAGCGTGCGGTCGGTCGCGACGAACCCATCAGCGCCGTATGGGGGCGCACCGACGTCAGCGATGCGCTGCTCGGCCAGACGCTCGCGCGCGCGCGCCGCGCGATCGGCGATACCGGCGAGGATCAGCGCTGCATCCGCACGGTCGCACGCTTCGGTTACCACTGGGTCGCCCCGGTCACGCTCGTCGAAGCGACCGCATCCATGACCGATGCGCCGGCGTCCGCGCCGGCCGCGTCCGCGAGCGGCGTCGCCTCCGACGCACGCGCGCCCTCGCGACGCCGCGGCGCACACGCGCGGTGGTTCGTCGCCGCGCTCGCCTGCGTCGCACTCGCGCTGCTCGCCTGGTGGCGCGCGCCGCGCACGCCGCCGGCGCCGCCGCGCGCAGCCGCCGCGCTCGTGTTGCCGGTCGACGTCGCCGACAGCGGCGCCGACGCGCGCTGGATCCGCTTCGGCGCGATGGACTATCTCGCCGCCCGCCTGCGCGAACGCAGCGGCCTCGCCGTACTGCCGTCGGAGCAGGTGATCGCCTATTTCGCGCGCGACGGCGAAGCGGCCGCCGACCCGGCGCGACGCAGCGCGCTCGCGCGCGCGGCGGGTGCGTCGCTCGTGCTCGCCGCCCGCGTGCGACGCGATGCGCATGGCTGGGCGGCCGAACTCGACGTGCAGGACGCCGAACGCAGTGCGCGCCACGCGGCGGTCGCGCCGACGCCGCTGCAGGCGATCGATCGCGCGCTCGCCGACTGGCTCGGCGATCCCGCGCTCGCCGAGGCGCCTGCGCGGCCGACCGCGCTCGAGTTGCAGCAGCGCATCGACGCCGCGTTCCTCGAAGGCGACCTGCGCGAGGCGGCCGCGATCGCGGAGGCGGCGCCGCCCGACCTGCAGCGCCTGCCCGAAATCGCGGTGCGCGTCGCCGAAGTCGACGAGCGCGCCGGGCGCATGGAGCAGGCGCAACGCGGCTTCGAGCGCCTCGCCGATGCGGCCGACGTCTCTGCCTCGTGCACGCGCGCGCGCTGTACGGCCTGTGCGCGGTCGCGTTCCGCCGCAACGAACCCGAGCGCGCGCAGGCGCACTGCCACGATGCGCTCGCCGCACTCGCCGGACGCCACGAACCGCTGCTGCTCGGTCGCGCCTGGATGATGCGCGGCGTGATCGAGGACCAGCTCGGCCGCTACGACGACGCGCTCGCGAGTTTCGCGCGCGCGCGCATCGAATGGCAGGCCGCGGGCAACCTGCCCGGCGAGGCGAGCCTCGACAACAACGAGGGGCTCGCGCATGCGCACCACGGCCGTTTCGCCGAAGCGGTCGCCGCGTTCCAGCGCGGCGCGGCGGTGTTCGAGCGCTTCGGCGTGACCGACCACCTCGCCTCGTCGCTCGCGGCGAAGTCCGACGCGCAGCGCATGATGCTCGAGGCGGACGACGCGCTCGCGAGCAGCACCAAGGCATGGCGGCTCACGCCGCGCATGGACGATCCTCGCGCGGTGCTTGCGATCGCCTACACGCACGCGCAGGCGCTGCTCGCGAACGCCCGCCTCGACGAACTCGGCCGCCTCGTCGAGCGCTACGACGACGGCACGCCGGCCGCGCCGCCCGAGTTCGCGCTCATGCGCCTCGCCTGGGCTTGCGCGCGCGGCGCGCCGCCGCCGCTGTCGGACGCCGCCGCCGACCGGCTCATCGACCGCGTGCTCGCGCCGCCCGACCCGAGCAGCGACGCGCGCCTGTCGCGCGCGGTCGACCTGCTCGTCGCCGCCGCGCTTGCCCAGGGACGACCGAACGTCGCCGCGCATGCACTGCAGCGGTTGCGCGCTGCCGGCGACACGCCGCTCGATCCCGAACGCGCGTTCGTCGCCGCATTCGCTGCTGCGCGCGTCGCCGCGGCCGAGGGCGATGCGAACGCAGCGGATGCCGGCTATGCGCGCGCGTTCGAGCTCGCGCTCGCGGCCAACCGCGCGGACGAGTGGGTGCCCGCCGGCGCGGCGCGTGTCGCCGCGCTCGTGCGCGAGGGGCGACTCGACGCCGCGCGCGGCGTCGGCGGCCGCCTCGCCGCGTACGCCGACCGCGACCTCGGTGCCGCCGACGCGCTGCTCGCGCTGTACGAAGCCGGCGGCGAGACCGCCGCCGCCGCGCGCCTGCGCGACCGCATCCAGGTGCTGCGTGGGCAGCGCCTCGCGGCCGAGCACGCGCCCTGACAGGCGCGTTTCACGCCCGTGTCACGTCGATGTCAACGCCGCCTGACGCGCGTTTGACGCGCAGCGGCGCCAGCCTGCCTACGGTCGGGCGGTACGTTCGGGCACGCCCCGGCCGTTCCGACCCTTCGCCAGGATGCCCACCGTGAAAACGACTCCGATGCTCCTACGCCGCGCCCTCGCGGCCGGCCTGCTCGCCCCGCTGCTCGCCGGCGCCGCGACGCCGAACGTCCACGCGGGTCCCGCCGTCGCCCTCGGCAGCGAGATCACGCTCGAGGTCGGCCTCGCGCCCGACGACGGCGACCCGGCCACCTGCGGCAGCGCGACCGACCTCGCCGTGCATGCGGGCGACGCGGTCAACTTCTGCTACACGCTGACCAATCATTCGACCCGCACGCTCGCTTACCACACGCTCGTCGACGGCGTCGACGGCGCGATCTTCACGCTCATGCACGAAGACGTCGCGCCGGGCGCGTCGCTGCGCTTCAACCGCATCGTGACCGCGACGCTCGGCGTCGAGGACTACGCCGCCGACTGGACCGCCCAGGACCAGGAACCCGGTTACGCCGCCGCGCCGGTCGCGTTCGGCTTCACCGACATCGTCGGCAGCGGCGCGCCGCTCGATCTCGCCGACGACGGCGCGACCGGCGTGACCTTGCCGTTCGCGTTCCCGTTCTTCGACGGCGCGAGCGACCTGCTCACGATCGGCAACAACGGCACGCTCGTGCTCGGCACGCTGGACGGCTTCAGTTACGCGTTCAACGACCCGCTGCCATACGCGCCGGACGTGTTCATGGGCGGGCCGATCATCGCACCGTTCTGGGACGACTTCGCCGATAGCGCCGGCAACGTCTGGTGGCGGGTCGACGGTACCGCGCCGAACCGGCGCGCGATCGTGCAGTGGATCCGCCCGCACTTCCTGCAGTCGGGCGGCTCGCCCGCGGTGTTCCAGGCCTGGCTCGGCGAGGACGGCTCGCTCGAGTTCCACTATGCCAACACCGTGTTCGGCGACGCCGCGAATCCCGACTGGGACAACGGCGGCAGCGCGACGGTCGGGCTGCAGAACGCGGACGCGTCGATCGGCAACCAGTACGCCTACGACACGCCGTCGCTGTCCCCCGCGACCGCGCTCGCCTGGACGCGCACGTCGCCGACCGCGTACGCGACCAGTGCCGCGGTGCACCTCGACGTCGCGCCCGCGCTCGCGCCGGCGTCGATCGCGGTCACGCCCGATCCCCTCGCCGCATCGGCCGAACCCGGCGGCGCCGAGGTCGCGCTTCCGCTCGCGATCGCCAACGACGGCGACCAGGCGCTCGAATGGTCCGCGCTCGAAGCGCCCGCGGCGCGACCGGCGGACGTGCCGGCGCCGCAGGCGGCGTCGCCGCTCGCCGTGCGCAAGCTCGCCGCGAATGCGGCGACGCGCGACCGCTGGCGCGCGCGCCGGCCGCAAGTCGTGTCGCTGCGCGGCGCCGCGACCGAAGGCTGCGACGAATCGACGCCGGGCATCATCGTGCACGACGACGGCGCGCCCGAAGACGGCTATCGCGACGGCTCCGGCCTGTTCACGATCGCCGGCTACGTCGACCGCTTCACGCCGAGCGCATATCCGGCGACGTTCACGAGCGCGTGCGTCGCGTTCCTCGCCTCGGCCGAGGGCACGAGCCAGGCGTTCCAGCTGGTCGTCTACGACGATACCGGCTGGGACGGCGGCCCCGGCAACCTGCTCGCGTCGGTCGACGCGATCGCGACCGACATCCCGACCACCGCGACCGCCGCGTTCGTGCGCGTGGACCTGTCGGCGCTCGGCATCAGCATCGCCAGCGGCGACGTCTACATCGGCGTGCAGTTCGATCCGACCGATCCCGGCACCGCGTTCGTCGCCTCGGACGTCAGCGGCGCGCCGGGCGCGGCGTCGGGCTACCTCATGCGCGGCAATCCGGGCGCGCTCGGCAGCTGGGACCCGATCGTCGACCAGTTCGACGACTACCACGCGCTGCTCGTGCGCGCGGTCGAGCAGCCGGACGCGTGCGCGGCGCCGTCCGACGTGCCGTGGCTGAGCCTCGACGAGACCTCGGGCAACGTCGACGCGCACGCACAGGCCATGCTCACGGCCACGCTCGACCCGTCGCAGCTCGCGGCAGGGCACTACGAGGCGAACCTCTGCATCGCGAGCAACGACCCGGCGCATCCGCGCCTCGTCGTGCCGGTGAGCTTCGACGTCGGCGACCGACTGTTCGACGACGGCTTCGACGGCTGAGGCAGCGCCGAAGCGAACGCCGCGCGCGCCGGATCGAACGCGCGCGCGGCTTTCGGCACATGGCCGCGGCGGCCCCGCGGCGCAGCCTGTGCGCGAATCCGTCGTCGGGGGACGCACATGGTCAGGCCGTGGATGGTGTGGGGCATGCTCGTCGTCGCGACGGGCGCGGGTGCGGCGAAGCGCGAACCGGTCGAGGGCTACTGGCTCGGCACCACCGGCAACGAGAAGGAACGCATCGAGGTCGGCTTCGAGATCCGCCGCGATGCGGACGGCAAGGCGGTCATGAAGATCACCCAGCCGAACATGGGCTACTACGGCGTCGATACCGGCGAGACGACGATCCGCGGCGACCGCGTCCAGAACGCGACGTTCATGCTCGACCTGCGCGCGAAGGGCGATGCGCTCGAAGGCACGTTCCCGGGGCCGCGCGCGCAAGCGCGCCTGCGCCGCGTCGATGCGCTGCCGCAACCGCCTGCGCTGCCCGACGTGCCCACGGGCCCCGCACCGCGCTGGCAGACGCGCCTCAGCGGCCAGGCGTACGCTTCGCCCGCGGTCGCCGACGGCGTCGCCTACCTCGGCACGACCGGCGGCGTGTTCAATGCGGTGAAGACGGCGGACGGCGCGATCGCGTGGACCTTCGCCGCAGGCGGACCGATCTACGGCACCGCCGCGATCGACGGCGACGCGGTCTACTTCGTCAGCGATACCGGATTCCTCTACAAGCTCGCGCGCGCGAACGGCGAGCAGCGCTGGCGCTACGACCTCGGCGACCGCGCGACGCCACGCACGCTGCCGCATCCATCCGCGGGCGACTGGGACTGGCAGGCGCCGCGACCGCTCGTCGCCGACGGCGTCGTCTACGTCGGCGCGGGCGACGGCGGCTTCCATGCGGTCGACGCCGCGAGCGGAACGCGCAAGTGGCGCTTCGCCGCGCACGGCAGGATCCGCACCGGCGCCGCGCTCGACGGCCGGCGCGTCGTGTTCGGCAGCGCCGATCATGTCGTCTATGCGCTCGACCGCGCGGACGGCCGCGAGGCCTGGCGCTTCGACAGCAAGGCGGAGATCGATGGCGCGCCGCTCGTGCACGACGGGCACGTGTTCGTCGGCAATCGCGGCCCCGGCCTCTACTCGCTCGCGGCGGCGACCGGCAAGGAAGAATGGCGGCTGTTCTTCTGGGGATCGTGGGTGGAGTCGACGCCGCTCATCGACGACGGCGTGCTCTACATCGGCTCGTCCGATCTCGGCCACGTGAGCGCGATCGATCCCGCCAACGGCCACGTGCGCTGGCGCGGCAACGCCTGGGGCTGGACCTTCGGCACGCCGCTGCTGACCGCCGACCGCGTCTACGCGGGCGCCGCGGGCGGCGCACCGTACTTCATCCGGCACGATGCGGGCTTCGTCTCGTTCGACCGCAAGAGCGGCAAGCTCCTCACGCGCTGGCCGATCGCCGACGGCGGCGGCCACCAATGGGGCATCGCCGGGTCGCCCGTGCGCAGCGGCGACCTCGCGATCGTCGCGACGATCGCGGGCTCGATGCTCGCGTTCCCGCTCGAGGACTGACCCGCCCCGGCCGTCTCGCGCGCCCGCGATGCGGGCGAAGCCGCGCATTGCCCCGGCCGCTGCCGCATGGCAACGTAGCGGCGATCCCGGGGGGCGCATGGCGGACATCACCGAACTCATCGGCAAGGCGCGCGACGGCGACCGGCAGGCGTCCGAGCGCGTGTTCGCGCTGCTCTACGACGAACTGCGCCGCCTCGCGGCCGGCCAGTTGCGCGGCGAGGTGGCGATGCGCACGACCTCGCTCGTGCACGAGGCATACCTCAAGCTCGCCCAGCACGGCGCGCTCGAAGTCAACGATCGCGGCCACTACTTCGCGGTCGCCGCGCGCGTGATGCGGCAGATCGTCATCGACCACGTGCGCGCGCGCGCCGCGCTGCGGCGCGGCGGCAACCAGCCGGTCGCGTCGCTCGACACCACCGCGTTGCAGGCGGCGGCCGAGGATCGCGGCGAGGAGGTGCTCGCGCTCGACGACGCGCTGAACCGCCTCGCCGGCCTCGATGCGCCGCTCGCGGCGCTGGTCGAGATGCGCTTCTACGCGGGCCTCGAACTCGCCGAGATCGCGAGCGTGCAAGGACGCTCGGAACGCTCGCTCAAGCGCGACTGGCGGCGCGCGCGCGCGTTCCTGCAGCGCGAGATCGCGGGCGCCTGAGGTCGCCGCCGCAGGCGCGGTTTGCGGACGACGCCCGCGCATGGCACGGTTGGCGCACTGGGGAGCGTCCGATGGCGGACAACGCACGCTGGGAAGAGGTTTCCGCGCAGTTCGACCGCCTGGTCGAACTGCCCGCGCACGAGCGCCGGCAGTGCCTCGACGAGCTCGCCGCGCGCGACGCGGCACTCGCCGCCGAGGTGCGGGCGATGCTCGACGCGGACGAACGCGCGAGCCTGCTCGACGCGGCGGCCGCCGCGGTGATGCCCGACCTGCTCGTCGACGGTGCGCCGGCCGACCGCCGTGCCGGCGCCTATCGGTTGCTGCGCGTGATTGGCGAGGGCGGCATGGGCGTCGTCTGGCTCGGCGAGCGCGGCGACGGCGCGTTCGAGCAGCGCGTGGCGGTCAAGGTGCTCAAGCGCGGCATGGACACGCAGGCGATCCTGCGCCGCTTCCTGCAGGAGCGGCGCATCCTCGCGCGCCTGCACCATCCGCACGTCGTGCGCCTGCTCGACGGCGGCATGAGCGGCGACGGCCGGCCGTTCTACGTGATGGACCACGTCGACGGCGTCACCCTGACCGCGTACGCCGCGCGCGAGCGGCTCGACGTCGTCGCGCGCGTCGCGCTGCTCGCGAAGGTCGCCGAAGCCGTCGCCTATGCGCACGCGCAACTCGTCGTGCATCGCGACCTCAAGCCGTCGAACGTGCTCGTCGATGCCGGCGGCGAGCCGCGCGTGCTCGACTTCGGCATCGCCAAGCTGCTCGAGGAAAGCGGCGAACAGACGCGCACCGGCACCGGCCTGCGCGTGTTGTCGCCCGCCTACGCGGCGCCCGAACAGATCCTCGGCGAGGCGATCGGCACCGCCACCGACGTCTACGCACTCGGTCTGCTCCTGTGCGAGCTGCTGGTCGGCCGGCTGCCGCGCCAGCGCAGCAGCGCGCCGGCGCAGCTCGCGCAGGATGCGGCCGACGAAACGAGCGAGCGCGCGAGCGCGCTCGCGGCGCGGCTCGCGCCGACCGAGGTCGACGCCCTGTACGGCAGCGCCATGGAAGCGAAGCGCCTCGCGCAGGCGCTCGCGGGCGATCTCGACCTCATCGTCGCGACCGCACTGCAGCGCGACCCTGCGCGCCGCTACCCGACCGCGGCCGCGTTCGCCGACGACCTGCGCCGCTGGCTCGGGCGCCGGCCAATTGCCGCACGCGCCGACTCGGCGTCGTACCGGTGCGCGCAGTTCGTGCGTCGTCATTGCGTCGGCGTCGCCGCATCGGCCGTCGTCGCCGCTTCGCTCGTCGCCGGGCTCGGCACGGCGTTGTGGCAGGCGGGCGTCGCGCGCCGCGAAGCGCAGCGTGCCGACGCGGAGCGCGTGCATGCCGAACGCCAGCTCGCGCGCACCGAACGCGTGAAGGACTTCATGCTCACGCTGTTCCGTGAGCAGGATCCGGTGAGCCGGGCCAGGGCGCAGGCGCGCTCGGCTTCGCAGCTGATCGGCGACGGCATCGCGCAGATCGACGCGACGCTCGACGGCGAACCCGATCTCAAGGCCGAGCTGCTGCGCGACCTCGGCGAGATCCAGATCAACCTCGACGACAGCAAGGCCGGCGTCGCGACGCTCGCGCGCGCGTGGGAACTGCAGAAGCGGCTCGGCGGCGCCGACAGCCTCGCGGCGACCGAAGCGCTGGTCGCGTACGCCGACGGCGTCTACGCGTCCGGCGACGTGCAGGCGGCCGCACCGCTCGTCGACGCGGCGATCGGGCGGCTGCGCGCGCTCGGTGCCGCACGCGGGGCGCGCATGGCGCAGGCGGAATCGACGGCGGCGAAGATCCGCCTGATCCAGGGCGACGGCGAAGCGGCCGAGCGCTTCGCGCGCGACGCCATCGACATCGTGCGCGCGCTGCATGGGTCGCACAGCGTCGAACTGGTGGCGCCGCTCGAAACGCTCGGCAAGGTGCTGCACGAAGGCGCGCACCTCGAGCAGGCGCTTGCGGTGTTCCGCGAGGCGATCGGCATCGTCGAGGCGGCCGGCGGCGCCGACGCCGCGCGCGCCGCGGTGCTGCACATGTCGGTCGGCGACGCACTGCGCGTGCAGCGCAAGTACGACCAGGCGCTGCCCGAATACGAGACGGCGCTGCGCATCGAGCGCGCGCAGCTGCCGCACGACCACGTGATCCTCGGCGGCACGCTGATCCGGCTCGGGGACCTGCAACGCCGGACCGGGCACTTCGACGCCGCCGACGCATCGCTGGCCGAGGCGATCGGGATCCTCGCCAAGACACCGAGCGGCCAGTACGCGCAGGCGCTGCAGTTCCACGGCAATCTCGCCCGCGCACAGGGGCGGTTCGAGCTCGCCGCGCAGCGATACCGCGCGTCGTTCGAGGCGTTCCGTGCGGTCACCGGCGACAGCGTCTACACCTGGCTGACCGCGCTCGAGGTCGTCAGCGTACTCGCCGAACTCGGGCGCCTCGACGAAGCCGATGCGCTCGCGACGCAGGCGATCGCCGCGATGGCGAAGCTGTCGGGCGACGATTCGTACGAGGCCGCCTACGTCGCCAGCGTGGTCGGCACGTTGCGCCACGCGCAGCACCGCCTGCCCGATGCGATCGCGGCGCGCCGCCGCGCCGTGGTACTGATCGAGAAGGCGTACGGGCCCGATCATGCCGAAGTGGCGCAGGCCCGCGCGGAGCTCGCCGCGAGCCTCGTCGCGACGAACGACCCGGCCCTGCGCAGCGAGGCGGGCATGCTGCTCGAGCACGCGCGTGCGTCGCTCGAGCGCGGCGGCGAGGAGACAGCCGAGCCGATGCTCGGCTTCGTTTACCTCGTGCGCAGCCACGCACGACGCGACGGCGGCGACCGCGCCGGCGCGCGCGCCGACATCGCGCAGGCAATCGCCCGCTTGCAGGCGCCCGAACACGCGCTGCGGCTGCGCGAGGCGCTCGCGCTCTCGCGCCAACTCGGCGCCGGCTGAACGGCTGCCGCCCGCGTCGCACCGCATAGCAGGGAGTCCGATCCGTGACCGATGCCGAACGCTGGACGCGCATCTCCGCCTGGTTCGACGAACTGGTCGAACTCGCGCCCGCCGCACGCGCGCTGCGGCTGGAAGGGATCGAGGCGGCCGAGCCGGCGGCGGCGCGCGAGTTGCGCGCGTTGCTCGAAGCCGATGCGCGCGAGCATGGCCTGCTCGACGACGATGCGGCCGGCGCACTGGCCGGCCTGATGTCGGCGGAGCTGGCGGCGCCGCTGCCGGCGGACGGGCGCATCGGCGCCTATCGCGTGCTGCGGCCGATCGGCGAGGGCGGCATGGGTACCGTCTATCTCGCCGAGCGCGCCGACGGCGCGTTCGAACAGCGCGTCGCGATCAAGCTCATCAAGCGCGGCATGGACAGCGCAGCGGTGCTGCAGCGCTTCCTGCGCGAACGGCGCATCCTCGCGCGCCTCGCGCACGCGCACATCGTGCGCCTGCTCGACGGCGGCGTCGGCGCGGACGGGCGCCCGTACTTCGTGATGGAGTACGTCGACGGCGAGACGCTCGAGCGCTACGCGAGCGCGCGCCGCCTGCCGCTGCGCGAGCGCGTCGCCCTCGTCGCGCGCATCGCCGAAGCGGTCGCCTACGCGCACGCCTTGCTCGTCGTGCACCGCGACCTCAAGCCGTCGAACGTGATCGTCGACGCGAACGGAGCGCCGCGCGTGCTCGACTTCGGCATCGCCAAGCTGCTCGAGGCCGGCGACGATCCGGTCGCGACCGGCACCGGGCAGCAGGTGCTGTCGCCCGCGTACGCGGCGCCCGAACAGATCCTCGGGGAAGCGGTCGGTACCGCGAGCGACGTCTACGCGCTCGGCCTGGTCCTGTGCGAACTGCTCGTCGGAGAGCTGCCGCGTCGTCGCGGCACGACGCCGGCGCAGCGCGCATGGGATGCCGCGAACGAGGAGGCCGAGCGGCCGAGCGTGCTCGCCGCGCGTCTCTCCCCGGCGCGCGTCGAAACGCTCTACTGCAACGCGATGAGCGCGCGCCGCCTGTCGCGCGCGCTCACGGGCGATCTCGACGTCATCGTCGCGACTGCACTGCGGCGCGAACCGGCGCGGCGCTATCCGACCGCGGCCGCATTCGCCGAGGACCTGCGCCGCTGGCTCGACGGGCGCGCGATCGACGCGCGCGCCGACTCGCGCGGGTACCGGCTTGCGCGCTTCGTGCGCCGCCATCGCGTCGGCGTGGCGGCGTCGGCGCTGGTCGTGGTTTCGCTGTTCGCGGGACTCGGCAGCGCGCTGTGGCAGGCGCAGCGTGCGCGCGAGCAGGCCGCGCGTGCGGAGGCCGAGCGCGCCAATGCCGAGCGCCAGCTCGCGCGTACCGATCGCGTCAAGGACTACGTGCTCGCGCTGTTCCGCGAACAGGATCCGATCAGCCGCGCGCGCGCGCAGGCGCGTACGCCGACCGAGCTGATCCGTTCCGGCGTGGCGCAGGTGGACACCCGCTTCGC
>DASTSE010000225.1:0-5828 GCA_035760865.1 Dokdonella sp. | reverse complement strand
TTCGTGTCCTTCGTGGTTCAATCTGTTGCTGTTGCTGTTGCTGTTGCTGTTGCTTTTGCCTGCCTCGCGAGTCCGGGCGCTCAACTGTCCTCGAGCGCCGGCTCCGGTTCGGGCTTGCGTCGTTGCGCGGGGCGGGACGAGGCCGCGGTCGCGGTGCCGGCGAGTGCGGCGGCCAACGCGGTGTCGGCGCGTTGCTGCTGCGCGCAGAGGTCGGGGCAGAGCACGTGCATGTAGTCGGCGTCGAAGTTGAGTCGGTCGACGAGGAAGTCGATGAACGCGCGCACCTTCGGCGACGGCACGCGGCCGCGCGGGAACACCGCGTTGAAGTCGAGCTCGGGGCCGGTCCAGCCCGACAGCACGCGGCGCACGTGGCCGAGTTCGGCGTACGGCTTGATCGTGACGTCGCTCGCGAGCATGAGGCCTTCGCCCGACAGCAGCGCGCTGATCAGCGGGCCGGGGTCGTTCGCGACGAGGATCGGGTCGACGCGGAAGTCGTCCACCTTGTTGCCGTCGCCGAGCGTCCAGGCGTAGGTGCCGTTCGTGCGCGACTTGTGCACCGCGAGCGCGCGATGGCGCACGAGTTCGTCGGGGTGCTGCGGCTCGCCGTAGCGCTCGATGTAGATCGGGCTCGCGTAGACCTGGGTGCGGAACACCGACAGGCGGCGCGCGGCGAGATTGGAGTCGGGCAGGTTGCCGACCCGCAGGCCGACGTCGATCTCCTTCGCGATGAGGTCGAGCGGCTCCTGCGTGAGGACCATCTCGACCCGCAACTCCGGATGCAGCGCGTAGAACTCGCCGAGCAGCGGCGCGACCCAGGTGATGCCGATCGAATACGGCGCAGTCACGCGCAGCCAGCCGCGGGGGCCGCCCTGCAGCTGGCCGACCGCGCTCTCCGCCTCGTCGAGCTGGCGCGCGATCTGCTGGCAGTGCTCGAAGTAGATCGCGCCGGCCTCGGTGAGGCCGAGCTTGCGCGTCGTGCGGTGCAGGAGTTGCGCGCCGAGACGCTCCTCGAGTTCCTGCACCTTGCGGCTGACCGAGGTTTTGGGCAGGCGCAGCGCGCGGGCCGCTGCGATGAAGCTGCCGTGCTCCACGACCTTGACGAAAATCAGGGTGTCGTTGAGGTCGCGGGCCATGCTCGACTCCAATCGGGGCAGGGATTGGCCCGATGTCGGGACGGTCATTCCCTCATTCAAGCTCTATTTAACCGGAACTTGCGCCCTTACTCCTCGGCGCGAGGCCAATCGCCGACCCGATCCCGCCCCGCTGTCGATCCGAGCATACCTGCTTCGTCGAATGGATGGATCGTCGCCGTCGGATGCCACGCAACCAACGAATAGCCCCGGATGGCGGGCCGGAACGATGCTTTCCGTTCGCACGCCGCCGCCGCCCGAATATCCGAATCGAAACCTGCATAACGAGGTCTGCCCGATGAAATCGCGTCACGCATCCGTCATTTTCGCTCCGCGGCCGGCCGCCTTCGCACTGGCCGCGGCGCTCGCCGCGGCGTTCGTCGCGGCCGGCTGCAGCAGCCAGGCCGCCCCCGGCGCCGCGGCGATGCCGCCGCCGCCCGAAGTCAGCGTCGCCCCGGTCCTGGTCAAGAACGTGCACCAGTGGGACGACTTCACCGGCCGCGTCTCCGCCGTGCAGACGGTCGAACTGCGCCCGCGCGTGAGCGGCTACGTCGACAAGGTCGCCTACAAGGAAGGCAGCGAAGTCGCCAAGGGCGACCTCCTGTTCGTGATCGACCAGCGCCCGTACCGCGCCCAGCTCGCCCGCGCGCAGGCCGATCTTGCGCGTGCGCGCAGCGAAGCGCAGCTCGCGCGGACGCAGGATGCGCGCGCGCAGACCCTCGTCGCCGCGAAGGCGATCTCGCGCGAGGAGTTCGACACGCGCCACGCCGCGGTCGCGCAGGCCGAGGCCGCGGTGCGCGCGGCCGAGGCGGCCGTCACCACCGCCGAGCTCGACCTGCAGTTCACCGAAGTGCGCGCGCCGGTCGCCGGCCGCACGAGCAAGGCGATGATCACCGTCGGCAACCTCGCGCGCGCGGACGAGACGCTGCTCACCACCGTCGTCTCGATGGACCCGATGTACGTCGACTTCGAAGGCGACGAGCAGGCGTACCTGCGCTACGCCGAACTCGCGCGCAAGGGCCAGCGCGCGGAGCTGTCCAACCCGGTGCGCATCGGCCTCGCCAACGAGGACGGCTATCCGCACAAGGGCACGGTCGAGTTCGTCGACAACCGCATCGACCCGGCCACGGGCACGATCCATGCGCGCGCGGTGCTGCCGAACGCCGATCGCGTGCTCACGCCCGGCCTGTTCGCGCGCGTGCAGCTCGAAGGCAGCGCCGAGTTCAAGGCGATGCTCGTCGACGACAAGGCGATCCTCACCGACCAGGACCGCAAGTACGTCTACGTGCTCGGTCCGGACAACAAGGCGATGCGCAAGGACATCGTGACCGGTCGCGTCATCGACGGCCTGCGCGTGGTCGATTCCGGCCTCGACGCACAGGACAACGTGATCATCCGCGGCATGCAGAAGATCTTCTTCCCCGGCATGCCGGTGCAGCCGAAGACGATCGCGATGGACGAGGGCAGCGCGCCCGCGGGCAAGGACCCGGTCGCGATGAAGTGATCGAGCGACCCTTCTCCCTGCGGGAGAAGGTGGCGCGAAGCGCCGGATGAGGGTTCGAGCGGAGCGCGCCGTGGCGCGCTCGGACGTCGGCTCGGCCCCTCGGTCGCGGTGGATGACCAATTAAGGCTCCCGCGTGCGGGAGCGGGCTTCGATGCGGCCGCGTGCCGCGCAAGGACACACACATGGACTTTTCCAGATTCTTCATCGACCGGCCGATCTTCGCCGCGGTGCTGTCAATCGTGATCTTCGCCGCCGGCCTGATCGCGATCCCGATCCTGCCGATCAGCGAATATCCCGAAGTGGTGCCGCCGTCGGTGATCGTGCGCACGGTCTATCCGGGCGCCAACCCGAAAGTGATCGCCGACACCGTGTCGACGCCGCTCGAGGAAGCGATCAACGGCGTCGAGGACATGATGTACATCAAGTCGGTCGCCGGCTCCGACGGCGTGCTGCAGATGACCGTCACGTTCCGCCCCGGCACCGACGCCGACGATGCCGCGGTGCGCGTGCAGAACCGCGTGAGCCAGGCGCTCGCGCGCCTGCCCGAGGACGTGCGCCGCCAGGGCGTCACCACGCAGAAGCAGTCGCCGACCTTCCTCATGGTCGTGCACCTGACCTCGCCGAGCGGCAAGTACGACACGCTCTACCTGCGCAACTACGCGCGCATGCACGTCAAGGATTCGCTCGCGCGCCTGCCCGGCGTCGGCGACGCGCAGATCTTCGGCGGCGGCGACTACGCGATGCGCGCGTGGCTCGATCCGGACAAGGTCGCCTCGCGCGGCCTCACCGCGGGCGACGTCGTCGCGGCGATGCGCGAGCAGAACGTGCAGGTCTCGGCCGGCCAGCTCGGCGCCGAGCCGATGCCGAGCAGCAACTTCCTCACGCTCATCAATGCGCAGGGCCGCCTGAAGACGCCGGAGGAGTTCGGCAACATCGTGCTCAAGGCCGGCGCGGACGGCGAGATCGTGCGCCTGTCCGACGTCGCGCGGCTCGAACTCGGCGCGGGCGACTACACCCTGCGCTCGCAGCTCGACGGCAAGAACGCGGTCGGCATCGGCATCTTCCAGGCGCCCGGCGCGAACGCGCTCGAGATCCAGAAGTCCGTGATCGCGAACATGGACGAGATGGCCAAGCGCTTCCCCGAAGGCATCAAGTACGAGGCCGTCTACGACACCACGATCTTCGTGCGCGACTCGATCAAGGCGGTCGTGAGCACGCTGCTCGAGGCGGTGCTGCTGGTCGTGCTGGTCGTGATCCTGTTCCTGCAGACCTGGCGCGCGTCGATCATCCCGCTGATCGCGGTGCCGGTGTCGATCGTCGGCACGTTCGCCGCGCTGTACCTGCTCGGCTTCTCGATCAACACCTTGAGCCTGTTCGGCCTCGTGCTCGCGATCGGCATCGTCGTCGACGACGCGATCGTCGTGGTCGAGAACGTCGAGCGCAACATCGAGGAAGGCCGCACGCCGCTCGAAGCCGCGCATCAGGCGATGAAGGAAGTGTCCGGCCCGATCATCGCGATCGCGCTCGTGCTGTGCGCGGTGTTCGTGCCGATGGCGTTCCTCAACGGCGTGACCGGCCAGTTCTACAAGCAGTTCGCGGTCACCATCGCGATCTCGACGGTCATTTCGGCGATCAACTCGCTGACCCTGTCGCCCGCGCTCGCCGCGCGCCTGCTGCAGTCGCACGATGCACCGAAGGACGCGCTGTCGCGCCTCATCGACCGCCTGTTCGGCTGGGTGTTCCGCCCGTTCAACCGCTTCTTCAAGCGCAGCTCCGAGCGCTACCAGGGCGCGGTGTCGCGCACGCTCGTGCGCCGCGCGGCGGTGTTCGCGGTGTACGCGGTGCTGCTCGTCGCGACCGGCCTGATGTTCCGCATCGTGCCGCCGGGCTTCATCCCGACCCAGGACAAGCTCTACCTGATCGCGGGCGTGAAGACGCCGGAAGGCTCGTCGATCGAGCGCACCGACGCGCTGCTCAAGCAGGTCGCCGACATCGCGATGAAGACGGAAGGCGTCGCCCACTCGGTCGCGTTCCCGGGCCTCAATGCGCTGCAGTTCACCAACACCCCGAACACGGGCGTGGTGTTCTTCCCGCTCAAGCCGTTCAGCGAGCGCCATCGCACCGCGGCCGAGATCGTCACCGAGATCAACCAGAAGATCGCCGGCCTGCAGGACGGCTTCACGTTCGCGCTGATGCCGCCGCCGATCCTCGGCCTCGGCAACGGCAACGGCTACCAGGCGTTCATCGAGGACCGCGACAACCTCGGCTACGGCGCGCTGCAGACCGCGGTGCAGTCGATGCAGGGCGCGATCGCGCAGACGCCCGGCATGGGCTTCCCGATCTCCAGCTACCAGGCCAACGTGCCGCAGCTCGACGCCGAAGTCGACCGCGTCAAGGCGAAGGCGCAGGGCGTGTCGCTGACCGGCCTGTTCGACACCTTGCAGACCTACCTCGGCTCGGTCTACGTCAACGACTTCAACGAGTTCGGCCGCACCTGGCAGGTCATCGCGCAGGCGGACAGTTCGTTCCGCGACAGCGTCGAGGACATCGCCAAGCTGCGCACGCGCAACGACCGCGGCGAGATGGTGCCGATCGGCTCGATGGTGAAGATCCACCAGACCTACGGCCCCGACCCGGTGCTGCGCTACAACGGCTACCCCGCGGCGGACCTCGCCGGCGAAGGCGATCCGCGCCTGCTGTCGTCGGCGCAGGCGATGGGCATCGTCGAAGGCACGGCCGCGAAGGTGCTGCCGAACGGCATGAAGATCGAATGGACCGATCTCAGCTACCAGCAGGCGACGCAGGGCAAGGCCGCGCTGGTCGTGTTCCCGCTCGCGATCCTGCTCGCGTTCCTCGTGCTCGCCGCGCTGTACGAAAGCTGGACCCTGCCGCTCGCGGTGATCCTGATCGTGCCGATGTGCATGCTCGCCGCGCTGCTCGGCGTCAAGCTCACCGGCGGCGACAACAACGTGTTCGTGCAGGTCGGCCTGGTCGTGCTGATGGGCCTCGCGTGCAAGAACGCGATCCTCATCGTCGAGTTCGCGCGCGAGCTCGAGATGCAGGGCAAGGGCATCGTCGAGGCCGCGCTGGAAGCGTGCCGCCTGCGTCTGCGCCCGATCGTGATGACCTCGATCGCCTTCATCGCCGGCACGGTGCCGCTGGTGTTCTCGCATGGCGCCGGAGCGGAAGTGCGC
>DASTSE010000224.1:0-8463 GCA_035760865.1 Dokdonella sp. | reverse complement strand
CGCGCACGGATGCACGGCACCAGCTGCAGCGTGCCGCCCGCGACGACCGCGAGCGCGACCGCGAGATGCGCAGCGAGCACGAGGTTGCCGATCGTATCGCCGCGTACGTAACCGTCCGCGATCACGTCGTTCCACGCTTCCGGATGCCCAGCGAGCGCGTTGCGCAGATAGAACATCACGATGTAGGCCGCGAACAGCAACTGCCCCGCGAACGCGACGATCCACCATGCGCCGGCGACGAGCCGCAGCGCGCGTTCGCCTCCGACGCGACGTGCAGGTGCGCCCGGGACGGCTTCGACGGACCCGCGCGGCTCGACCGCGAGTGAAGCGGAAAGCGACATGGGAAGCTCCTCGGCTGAAGTGGGCGCGAGCCTAGCCGCATGCACAACGATCGATCGCACGTCTGCGACGAACGACGGACCGGCGGGTACGAGCGACGTGCTGGGCCGACGCGGCGAGGGATTCGCGCCTGCGTTCGGGTTGCCCACGGGATGCAGGCGCGCAGCCTGCGCACGACCGCGGCGAACGGTTCGCCCAACCAAGATGCTTTCGCCCGAACGGGTGCGCGCCTATGCGCAAACGGCGACGCTCACTGCGTGCAACCGCTCCACCAGCACGGGTTCGCATCGATGAAGCCGATCAGCGCCTGCTGCTTGGGCGTGTCCTGTGCGTCGAGGTACTCGACTGCGCCCCAGCTGCCGAACTTGCCGTAGCCGCTCGATGCGGTGAAGTTCATGAACAGTTCGCCGCCGCCTGCCCGCCAGTCGGCGAGGTGCTGCGAATAGGCGGCGCCCATGCGCGCGTCGCGGTTGGCGCTCGTGAACAGCGCGGTAATCGCGTCGTTGTTCTCGACCCCGAGGATGCCGACGAGATGCTGGCCGCCTTCGTAGCTGACCAGGTGCAGGCCGCGCGCGGTCGCGGCTTCGCGATGCGCGGCGATCCAGCCGCGCACGTCGTCGAGCGCGCCGCCGGGCGGGCCGCCCGCGATCTGTCCGCCGCCTTCGATCTCCGCGAACAGCGTGTCGAGCGACCAGCCCTGCACGGTCGCCGCGGTGTCGGGGCCATCGAGATAGCCGCCGAAATACGGCGCGATCGCGACCGCGTCGATGCCGTGCGCGCTGCACGGCGCGCCTGCGCTCCACAGCGGGCAGTCGGCCGATTGCGTTTGCGTGTAGGCGTTCGCGGCCTGCGCGCCGAGCACGCAGGTCACGCGCGAGGCTTCGTTGCCCCATGCCGCCTTCCAGAGATCGCACATCTGCGCCGTGCGTTCGCCGTGCCAGTTGAGGCGACGGTCGAAACCGGAGCCGACGTCGCCGTACTCGGCGGTGCCCATCGCCTCGACGTAGGCGCCCTGGCCGAACTGGCCGTTCCACACCTCGTTCGAATACTCGACGTACACGCGCAGGTCGCGCCGCAGCAGGGCCTTCACGCGCGCCGCGAACTGCGTGATGTAGTCGTCCGTCGCGCGATGCGGCATGTTGAACCACGGCTGGGCGTCGCTGCGGTTGGCCAGCTCGACCATGAGCTCGAGCGGCACGCCGCGCTCGGTCCAGCGCACGTCGTCGGGTTTCGGGCGGTCGGCGAAATCCTGCTGCGACGAGTTGTTGGTCTGCATCCAGTCCATGAAGCGCAGCACCTTGTCGCGGCGGATCAGTGACAGGAAGTCGGGATGGAATAGTTGCGACGGACCGGAATGCTCGTCGTAGCCCGGCATCCAGACGTGGATGTCGCGCGGCGGATCGGCCGCGTCGATCGCGTCGAACCGCATCATCCAGCCGCCGGACGCGGCATCGACGTCGAGCACGTCGCGTCCCGGCGCGGACAACGCGTCGTTCTTGTGCGCGGCGAAGTAGTAGCTGATCGTGCCCTGTCCCTGGTACGTCACGACATAGCGGCCGCCCGGGTAGTGGCCGGCGAAATCGCCGAAGAAGAACAGCGTCGCGACCGCGTCGTAGCTCGTCGCATCGCAACCGGGCCGGGTCGTCACCGGCGCGAGCGTGCGCAGGTAGCCGTTGGCGTCGAGGTCGAGGCAGGCTTCCTCGCCGGTGTCGAACACGCCGCTGCCGGTCGTGTCCTGGGTGATCCATGCGCGCGACTGCTTCATCGCGTCGACGAAGTTGTAGCTCGTCGAATAGTCGACGACGCCGTCGAGGTTCGCCCCGAGCGGCGAGCCGAAGTTGGCCGGGTGGTCGAAGCCGTTGCGGAACACGGTGTCGAATGCGCGCGCATCATGCGCGCCCGCGATCATCGCGAGCGCCAGCACCGTGGCGCGCGCAGCCCGTGCTTGCGTGAATGCCGTCATCGCGTCCCTTCCCCGGTCGGATCGTGCCGGGATCATGCCCGCACGCGAGGTGGCGATCTGTGAGGAAACGCCGATTTGCGCGCACCGGCTGGTGCGCTCCAGGACGCGCCGCCGCCCTCGCGATCGTTCGATGCCGAGGGCATGGCATCGGGCGACGCGGAACCAAATCGATTGATCGAGCGGCACTGTGCTTCGCACGCTCTTCTCAGTCGCCGCGCCGCTCGCGTCTCCCGCGATCGCTCGAGGTCACAACCGTGGCCGTATCGTTGCGCTACTTCGCGGGCGGCGGAGTCTCCGTCGCGGGCATGGAGGTCTTCTGCGCGGGCAGCGTGACCTTCGGCGCGGGCACGAACGGCGCGATGCCGAACTTCGGATACGCCTCGGCCGGGTAGTAGAACGTGCCGTCCTTCACCACCATCGCGATCGTCTTGATCGCCTTGAGGTCCTTCGTCGGATCGCCCGGCACGAGGAAGAAGTCCGCGTGCTTGCCCTTCTCGATCGAACCCATGCGCTGGTCCTGGCCGAGGTACTTCGCACTGTCGAAGGTCGCGCGCGTGAGGATCTCCGGCGCGGTCATGCCGGCCTTCTGGTACAGCTCGAGTTCGCGGTGGTAGGTGAACGAGCCGCCGGTGTCGGTGCCGAACACGATGAACACGCCGCGCTCGTGCAGGCGGCGCACGACGTCGACGAGCTTGTCGAACGCGCCGCGATAGGCCTCGTCGTCGCCGGGCGCGGACGTGTCGGCGAGCTGCTTCATCGCGTCGCGGCGCGCACCGACCGGCAGGTGGTCGAGATAGTCGACCGCACCGGGCGGCGTCTGGCCGTCGCGGTTGAGCAGCAGCATCTCGTGGATGCCGAGCGTCGGGTCGATCGCCTTCTTTCCCCTCACCATGAGGTCGATCGTGTGCTGCACCTTCGGACTGTCGAGGTCGAGCGCGGGCAGGCGCTTGAGCGCAGTGAGGCGGAACAAGGTGCGCGTGTCCTCGCCGGGGCCGATCACCCAGCCGAGCGCGAACTGGTTGATGTGCGTCATCTCGTCGTAGCCGGCCTCGATCATCTGGTCCGCGGTCGCGAACGCGGGCACGTGGCCGGCGACGCGCATGCCGAGCTTGTGCGCCTCGGCGACGATCGCGGGCACCCACGCCGGGTTCATGCTGTTGTAGACCTTGATCTGCCAGTAGCCGCGCGCGCCGTACCAGCGCACGGCCTCGAGCGCCTTCTCCTGGCTGTCGACGACGAAGCCATTGTTGGCGCTGAACGGGCTCTTGCCTTCGATGAAGCCGGAACGCACGACGTGCGGGCCGGCCGCCTCGCCCTTGTCGATGCGCCGCACGAGCGCGTCGAGCACCGCGTTGTCGTTGCCCATGTCGCGTACGGTCGTGACGCCCGCGAGCAGGTTGAGCAGCGCGCCGTTCTGGCCGAGGTGCGCGTGCATCTCGAACATGCCAGCGACGAGCGTGCCGCCGGCGCCGTCGACCGCGACCTCGCCCGGCGTCGCGGGACTGTCGAGCGGTTCGATCGCAGCGATCTCGCGTCCGTTGACGAGCACGTCGACCGGCGCGCCGAGCGCGCCCGCGTGCGGATCGAACACGCGCACGTTGCGGATGCGCACCGGCGCGCCGTAGTCGTGCGCGACATCGCGCTGGATCGTCGCATAGCGCTCGGTGGTCCAGTCCGCGGCGAGCTTGCGCAGGCGCACTTCTTCGCCTTCGTAGCCTTCGCGCACGAGGATGAACGACGGCGACACCGCGGCGAACAGGCGACCGTCCGCGTCGAGCAGCATCGTCTCCGGTTGCGTGTCGATGCCGGACAGGTCGTAGCGCGTGACCGCAAGCTTGCCGCCCTTGCCGTCGACATCGAACGTCGCGCCCTTCTCGAGCCTGAGCGTGCCGCCCGGCAGCGCGGGCATGCTGAGGTCGGGGCGCTTCAGCAGCGCGCGTGCGTAGACTTCCTCCGACCACGGACTGCCGCTCTGCGCGACGTAGATCGCGGGCGCGTCGACCTTCGCCGTGCCCTTGCCGGTCGAATCGACCCAGCGCGCATTCGCGCCGAAACGCTCGAAGCGCTCGTCGACCTTGCTGCCGAACGTGGTCGTGCCCTTGATCGCCCACGCCTGCGGCAGGCCGTCGTCGCCGAGCGTGATCGTCTCGGCGATGGTCGGACCGCGGCCGTTGTTCTTGACGTCGTAGTCCACCGTGCTCGTCGCGCCGTTCGTGGTCACGAACACGTGGCCGACGTTCTTGCCGCCGAAGATCGCCGTGTAGCGCGCGCCCTCGGCCGCGACGGCGGAGAGCGGCGCGAGCGCGCAGAGCATGGCGAGGGCGAGGCGGTGCGTCATGGCGGGTCTCCGGGGCAGGTGGGATTCGGCATTGTGACGGACGGCGGGCACGACCTCTACGGAATTTGCAAACGACGCCCAGCCTGCGCGTGCGCCATCGCGACGATGGCGCGTCGGCGCTGCCGTGATTCGCCGTGACGCGCTACCATCGTCCGCGGCGGGGCACGCCGGACGAACCTGGTTTGCGGTCGAGGAGAAGCATGGACATCTGCGCGATCTCGGCCGTCGACAAGCGACTGCTGGCGAAGAAGGTCGGCGACGACCTCGTGAAGCGCCACGGGCGCAAGCCCTACCATGCCGTGGGCGACATCAAGGCCGCTGCGCGACGCGCGCGGTTTCCCGATGCGTGGGACTGCTGGGCCCTCTCGCTCTACGCATCGCCGCAGGACTTCGCCGACTACCATCGGCAGACCGGCGAACGATGCGACTATCGATCGATGCACGACAGCATGGCCGAAGCAGTCGCGCTCGACGGACCGGTCGCAGATGCCGCTTCGACCGATCTTCCCGCGCTGCCGGGCAGCACGCACGACGGGCCGTCGTCGAACGACGCGTCATGGTTCGACGGCCTCAGGGACCTCATCGCCGGAGCGGACCACCCGTTCGATACGGACACCGGCCCGTGACACGCCCCGCAGTGGAGCATCGCGCATGACACCGTTCCTTCGCACGATTCCCGCGATCGCGCTCGCGCTGGCCATCGCCGTCTCGGCCCACGCGACGTCGTCGCTGTCCTTCGAGGGCGGCGGCTATTGGATCGACCTCGAAGTCGGCGAGACGGCGCGGCCCGTGATCGCGTCCGTGCGCTTCCACGCGCCGGACGACCGCGACGGCGTCGTGCTCGCACGCGACCTCGTCACGGTCGAATCGTTCGACACCGCGCGCCGCGTACTCGTGCTGCGCCACGCCGCCGGCAACGACGGCGTCGAGCCGTTCACGCTCAGCGTCGAGGCGGACGCCGCGGTGCTCGACATCGACGGGCGCCGCGTGACGGCAGCATTCGACTGGTCCATGTAGCACGCGTTTGTATCGTGATCGCCCTGCTCGTGAACATCGACGTCGACGACCTGCCGCGCGCGATCGCGTTCTACACCGGCGCGTTCGGCTTGCGCATCGGCCGACGCTTCGGCGCGGACGGCGTCGAACTGCTCGGCGCATCGGCACCGATCTACCTGCTCGCGAAAGCGGCGGGCAGCCGGCCGTGCGCGCACGTGGAAGCGGCGCGCGACTACGCGCGGCACTGGACGCCGGTGCACCTCGACATCGTCGTCGACGACATCGAACAGGCGACCGCGCGCGCGGTCGAGGCCGGCGCGACACTCGAGCAGGCCGCGCGGACGCACCGATGGGGCAAGCTCGCGCTGCTCGCCGACCCGTTCGGCAACGGCTTCTGCCTCGTCGAATTCCTCGGCCGCGGCTACGACGAGATCGCGACGACCGCGTGAACGATGATCGCCGCGGCATCAGCGACGACCTGCGCATCCGCTCCGAAACGCCCGGCGACGCCAAGGCGATCGCCGCGTTCGTCTTCATGGCGCTCGCGTTCGAGCGCCGCTCGCCGAGCGGCACCGTGGCGTACCATGCGGCCTTCCCGATCCCCTGGATCCGTCGCGCATGCACGCCTCCGCCTTCATCGTCGAAGTTCCCGAAGCGGAAGCGCACGTCGGCTCGCTGCGCGAGCGCCATGACGCGTCGGTGCAGCTCGGCGTGCCCGCACACATCACCGTGCTTTCGCCGTTCATGCCGCCCGAGCGCATCGACGACGTCGTGATCGAACGCGTGCGTGCCGCATGCGCCACGGTGCCCGCGTTCGCGTTCGAACTCGCCGACGTCGCGCGCTTTGCCGCAACCGCGTATCTCGCGCCGCAGCCGGCCGCGCCGTTCGTCGCGCTCACCCGAGCGCTCGTGCGTGCGTTCCCGGACTACCCGCCGTTCGGCGGCCAGTTCGAGACGATCATCCCGCACCTCACGGTCGCGCACGGCGATGCTGCCGAGGCCGAGCGCGCGGCGACGGAACTCGCCGCGATCATGCGGGACCGCGGACCGATCGCGAGCCGCTGCGCCGCCGTGACCCTGCTCGAGAATTCGTCGGGAACGTGGCGGCGAATGCATGGGTTCGCTCTGCCCCCGGGGCCTGCGCACGCGTGAGCCTTGCGTCGGCCGCGCGCGTTTCGCATGCTGCGCGACCCGCGACATGCTGACGATTGCGCCATGCACGTTCTCTTCATCTGCACGCAGAACCGCCTCCGCAGCCCCACGGCGGAGCAGGTGTTCGCCGGCCGCGACGGCATCGAGACGCAGTCCGCCGGCCTCGGCCACGACGCGGACACGCCGGTGTCGCCGGAACTCCTGCAATGGGCCGATGTCGTGTTCGTGATGGAGAAGGTGCACCGGACCCGGCTGACGCGCAGGTTCGGCCCCCATCTCGGCGGCAAGCGCGTCGTCTGCCTCGACATCCCGGACGACTACGGCTACATGGATGCGGAGCTCGTCCGCCTGCTGAACGCGAAGGTGCCGCGCTTCCTGCGCGCGCGCTGATCGCGCCCTCGCGATCCGAAACGGGAGACCACGCCATGTCCGAAACGATCGCGATCGACGTGCTCGATGCACGATCCGTCGCGCAGCTGCGCGGCATGCTCGCGATGTTCGGCGAGGCGTTCGACGACGTGCCCACCTACACCGCACGCCAGCCCGACGACGCATACCTGCGCGAACTCCTCGCGAGCCCGACCTTCGTCGCGATCGCCGCGCTCGCCGGCGACGCGGTGATCGGCGGGCTGGCCGGCTACGTGTTGCCGAAGTTCGAGCAGGCACGCGCGGAGTTCTACATCTACGACCTCGCGGTCGACGAACGCTGGCGACGGCGCGGCGTCGCGACCGCGCTGATCGCGCGCCTGCAGGCACTCGCTGCCGAACGCGGCATCCACGTCGTGTTCGTGCAGGCCGACTACGGCGACGATCCCGCGGTCGCGCTGTACACGAAGCTCGGCACGCGCGAGGACGTCATGCATTTCGACCTCGACGTAACAGCCGCGGCCGAAGCGGCGAAGAGGTGCCGCGATGATTGAGCGGCTGTTCGTGAGCCATTGCCCGGAAGGAGACCAAGTCGCACCTCGGCCGCCGCAGGGAGCGATGCTTGCGCCCGCGCGCCGTGCGCGAATCCGGATTGCTGATGGGATGAGGCCCTGTAGATCATACTAGGACATTGTTTTTCTGGCATTTTCTCGCGGCACCCTCCGCAAGAAACACGTCGCCCAGCGCCAGCGCTTCCGATCAAATACAGAGCCGTTCCAATGCCACACGTCGACATCTATGTGCGGATTTCCCCGAACGCATTCCATGCCCGCAATGTCTCGTCCGGCCTTGAAACAAAGACCGTGGCCTCGACGCCTTTCACGACATCGCGCCTTCTCGTCGGAGAATTCACTGCGGCCGAGCTCGTGTTGTCCGCGCAGCTCGCGTCGCTCGCACCAGTATCCCTGTTTCGCAGCCGCCGCATCGTCATGCACCCTCTCGCCATGATCGATGGCGGCCTGTCCGAGGTCGAGGCACGCGTCCTGCTCGAGCTCGCCGAATCATGCGGCGCAAGTCGCGCCGTCGTCTGGACGGGTCCGATGCTGTCCGACGACGCGGTGGCGAGGGAGCTCCGCGCAACGCGCGGCACGCGGGTGGCGCTATCGCGGTCCTGAGGCTCATCGCGACGACAGGTCCCTGGCAGACGGGCTCCTGCACCAGCGCGAGGTCGTCGTAGACGCGTGACCTGTATATTTGCTACGCGGCCCGGATCAGTCACGTAGGGTGGGCCGCGGACCACCACGCCATC
>DASTSE010000223.1:0-2480 GCA_035760865.1 Dokdonella sp. | reverse complement strand
GACCGAGCTCTGTGCGGACACGACCGCGGCCTTGGTCGCCTCGACTTCGCTCGCGCCCGCGATGACGGAGCGATAGTCGTTGCGCGTCGCGGCTTCGACCTGGCGCCGGTTGAACTCGTACTGGTCCTGCGCGAAGTCGCGATTGTAGATCGCCTGGCGCACGCGCGACTGGGTGAGCCCGCCGCTGAAGATCGGCACGTTGAGCTGCAGCTGCACGGTGTTGCCCCAGCGCGGGTCGCCGGCGGAATCGTGCACGCTGCCGAGACCGCCGTAATGCGAATCCGACCAGCTCGGCGCGCGGCCGTAGGTGAGGCTGCCCGTGATCGTCGGCAGGTGGCCCGCGCGCGCGGTGTTGATGTTCGCGTTGGCCGCGTCGACCTGCAGCGCGGACGACTTCAGCGCCGGATTGTTCTTCAGCGCGACGTCCACCCACGCGGCCGGATCGTCGGGCGTGGGATGGTCGAGCGGAAGTTCTTCGCGCAGGCGCTTGAACTCGCCCGGCTCCTTGTTGGTGAGCTGGCGCACGGTCTCGCGCGCGGTGTCAACCGCATTCTGGTTGCTGATCACGCTCGCGACCGCCTGGTCGTGCTGCGCCTTGGCGTCGTTGACGTCGGTGATCGCGGCAAGGCCGACCTCGAAGCGCTGCTGCGCCTGTTCGAGCTGGCGCGCGAGCGCCTTCTCGTTGGCGTCGGAGAACTTCAGGGTGTCGATCGCGGTGAGCACGTCGAAGTACGCGCGCGCGACGTTGATCAGCAATTGCTGCTGAGCGGCGTCATAGGTCGCCGCGCCCGCGTCAGCGGTGTAATGGCTCGCCTTGAGCGCGGTCCACTTGCTGATGTCGAGGATGCTCTGCGTGAGCGTCGCGCTGGTCGAGCGCGTGTAGGTCGTCCTGGTGACGCCGTCGACCGGAACGAGGTCGTTCGGATCGTCCGGGTTGGCCGGGTTCGGCACCAGCGTCACGCCGTTCTCGCCGCCGCGCGCACGCGTGAAGTCGAGGTTGACGCCGATCTGCGGCAGCAGCAGTGCGCGTGCCTGGTCGACGTTCTCGTCGGTCGCGAGCTTGGTCGCCTCGGCGCCGGCGAGCGTCGGATCGGACGCGCGGGCTTCCTGGTAGACCTGCAGCAGGTCGTCGGCGTGCGCGGCGCCCGCGGCGAGGCTCAGCGCCAGTGCCAGCGACAGGGAACGAATGCGAATCATCGGTTCATCCTCGGGGAGTGTTGTTCTTCCGGTCCGCCTACAGCGTGAAACGCCGCGGCGGTTCGGCATGGCGCAGGTACGGCACGTCCGTCTCGAACAGGCTCTCGCCGCTCCAGCGCGAATCGAGCGCGCGCTGGTAGAGCGTCACCTGCTGCGCCGGCGATTCGCCGACGATCGCGAGCAGGCGGCCGCCGGGCTTGACCCAGCCGCGCACGCATTCGGGCAGCGACCAGGTCGCGCCGCCGAGCACGACGGCGTCGAATGCCTCGCTGGCGTCGAAATCGCGCAGCGCGTCCGCGGTGACGACTTTCGCGTTGCGCACCTGGGCCGCGGCGAGGCGGGCGCGCGCGCCCTCGGCGAGATCCGCATGCTGCTCGACGCTCGTCACGCTGCCGGCAAGGCGCGCGAGGCAGGCGGTGAGGAAACCCGTGCCGGTGCCGACCTCGAGCACCGTTTCGCCCGGTTGCAGCGCGAGTGCCTGCAACATGCGGCCTTCGATCACGGGCTTGAGCATGACCTCGTCATGGCCGATCGGCAGCGCGAGGTCGGCGAATGCGAGATTGCGATGACGCGCCGGCACGAAGTCCTCGCGACGAACGTCGCGCAGCACGTCGAGGACGCGCGTGTCGAGCACTTCCCAGGTACGCACCTGGTTCTCGACCATGTTCTGCCGGGCCTGCTCTGTGGTGGTCAACATTGCGTCCTGCCGTCGCACGAAAAAGGGTCAAGAGCATAGGCACTCGCCGCTGCCCCGGCAAATCCATCGTTGGCGATCGCCTGCCGGGCGCCGAAGTGCCGGAAGTCACCGGCTCCGCGTGCGTCAGGCTGCGACTGCACCCGCCTGAAGCGCGATCAATCGCTCGCCGAGCGCCGTACGCGCCGCCGTTACCGCGGCCGCGAGCGCCGCGTCGATGCGCGCGAGGCGCTGTTCGGCGACCTCGCGCGCGTCGATCGCGACTGCGGCGCACAGCAGCGCGAGCCAGCGCGCGAGGCGGACGCGGTCGTCCGCGGACAGCGCGGACAGCGCGCGTCGCGCCGCGCTGCGCAACTGCGCGAAGCGGAACGTCGTATGGCGCACATGGCGCTCCAGCAGCGGAGCGAACGCGCGCTGCGCGATGCGCAAGGCGAGGCTGGCGTCGCTTTCCGCTGCGGACGCGCCGGCGCCCGTCGATACCGAAGAGTTCATCGCCGTACTCCGACACGGCGGCCACGACTCGTCGCGGCCATCTGATGCATTGACGAAGGAAAAGGTTGCATGGCGTCGCACCCCAGCAAGACCCGTG
>DASTSE010000222.1:0-3394 GCA_035760865.1 Dokdonella sp. | reverse complement strand
CCCAGCCGAGCAGGCCGCCGAGCATTGCCGCAAGCAGGAAGATCGGCATCGCGAGCGCGATGCAGATGCTGCCCTCGATGAGCAGGATCGCCGTGCCGCCGACGAACGCGAGCACGGGCACGAGCGGCGCGACGAGCGCGCGACCGAGCGTGCGCTGCAGCGGCGGCATCAGGTATACGGTGAGCGCGCCGATCAGCATCGGCACGAGGAATACGAACGAGGCGAGCATGACGCCGCTCGCGCCGCCGTGCTCGCGGTAGAACGGCAGCACGAACAGCAGGCGCATGAGCAGGCCGTACAGCGCGCCGGCGCCGAACATCCAGCCCGGGTGCGGACGTCGCGGCATCGCGGATGCGGGCGTGGCGCCGGTATCGTTCGCGGCCATGCGCGGCGTTCCCGATCAGCTCGCGCGGACGAGCGCGAAACCGAGCATGCCCCACATCGACCACAGCGCGACGCCGCCGGCGACATGGACGATGAAGCGGTGCATGACCCTGTTGTAACCGCAGTGCACGAAACTGTGCGCGACGCGCAATGCGACGAACGACCAGGCGACGACGAGCAGCGCCGCGTTCGTCGCAGCGGTCGCATGCGCGACGAGTACGCCCGCGTAGAACAGCACGGGCAGCTCGAACAAGTTGCGCAGGTTGTCGGACGCGCGCGTGTCGACGAATCGCCCGGCCGCCTGTGCCGACGTCGCGACGCTCTGCGGATCGATCCCGAGCCGGCGCATCTCGCGGATGCGCACGTGGTACATGCGCAGCCAGACGATGAGCGTCAAGGCGACCAGCGCGAAGGCCGGCCACAGGATCGCAAGCGGGCCGGCGAACACGCGTGCCGCCTCAGCTCGCGCGCTCGACGATGAGCTTCTTGATCTCGGCGATCGCCTTGGCCGGATTGAGGCCCTTCGGGCAGGTGCGCGCGCAGTTCATGATCGTGTGGCAGCGATACAGCTTGAACGGATCCTCGAGCTCGTCGAGGCGCGCACCGGTGTCCTCGTCGCGCGAATCGACGATCCAGCGGTACGCCTGCAGCAGCACGGCCGGACCGAGGTAGCGCTCGCTGTTCCACCAGTAGCTCGGGCAAGAGGTCGTGCAGCACGCGCACAGGATGCATTCGTAGAGGCCGTCGAGCTTCGCGCGGTCCTCCTTCGACTGCAGGCGCTCGCGGTCCGGCGGCGGCGGCGTCTCGGTGCGCAGCCACGGCTTGACCGAAGCGAGCTGGGCGTAGAAATGCGTGAGGTCGGGCACGAGATCCTTGACCACCGACATGTGCGGCAGCGGGTGGATCTTCACGTCGCCGGACCCGCAGTCCTCGATCGCTTTCGTGCACGCGAGCGTGTTGGTACCGTCGATGTTCATCGCGCACGATCCGCAGATGCCTTCGCGGCACGAGCGCCGGAACGTCAGCGTCGGATCGATCTCGTTCTTGATCTTGATCAGCGCGTCGAGAACCATCGGCCCGCACGTCGCCATGTCGACGTCGTAGGTGTCGATGCGCGGGTTCTCGCCGTCGTCGGGGCTCCAGCGGTAGACGCGGAACGTGCGGATGTCCTTCGCGCCCGCTTTCGCCGGATGGTGCTTGCCGGCCTTGATCTTGGAATTCTTGGGAAGGGTGAATTCGGCCATGTTCGTTCCGGGATTCGGGGATTGGGGATTGGGATTCGGCAGAGTGGTCCGGAACGAATCCCGAATCCCCAATCCCGAATCCCGGCCGTCAATACACGCGCTTCTTCGGCGGCACCGGCTCGACGTCGTTCGTCATCGTGTTCATGTGCACGGGACGGAAATCGAACGCGCACTTGCCCTTCGCGTCGACGCTGACGAGCGTGTGCTTCATCCAGTTGTCGTCGTCGCGGTCGGGGAAATCCTCGCGCGCGTGGGCGCCGCGGCTTTCCGGGCGCTGCTCGGCCGAATTGATCGTCGCGACCGCGTTGTAGAGCAGGTTCTGCAGCTCGAGCGTCTCGATCAGGTCCGAGTTCCACACGAGCGAGCGATCCGACACGCGCACGTCGTCGAACGACGCGAACACCTTGTCCATCTTCGCGCAGCCTTCCTTGAGCGTCTGCGCGGTGCGGAACACGGCAGCGTCCGCCTGCATCGTCTTCTGCATGGTCAGTCGGATCTCCGCGGTCGGCGTGGAGCCGTTCGCGTTGCGCAGGCGGTCGAGGTTCGCGAGCGCCGCGTCGCAGGCCGAAGCCGGCAATTCCTTGTGCGGCTGTCCGGGCCGGATGGTCGCCGCGCAGCGCTGCGCGACCGCGCGACCGAACACGACGAGGTCGAGCAGCGAATTGGAGCCGAGGCGGTTCGCGCCGTGCACCGACACGCAGGCGGCCTCGCCGATCGAATAGAGGCCGGGCACGACCGCGTCCGGATCGTTGCCCACCTTGCGCACGACCTCGCCGTGGTAATTGGTCGGGATGCCGCCCATGTTGTAGTGCACGGTCGGAATGACCGGGATCGGCTCCTTGGTGACGTCCACGCCGGCGAAGATGCGCGCGGACTCGGAGATGCCCGGCAGCTTCTCGTGCAGCACGTCGGCACCGAGGTGCATGAGGTTGAGGTTGATGTGGTCCTTGTGCTCGCCGACGCCGCGGCCTTCGCGGATCTCGATCGTCATCGAGCGCGACACGACGTCGCGCGAGGCGAGGTCCTTCGCGTTCGGCGCGTAGCGCTCCATGAAGCGCTCGCCCTTGGAATTGGTGAGGTAGCCGCCCTCGCCGCGCGATCCTTCCGTGATGAGGCAGCCGGACCCGTAGATGCCGGTCGGATGGAACTGCACGAACTCCATGTCCTGCATCGGCAGGCCCGCGCGCATGACGAGGCCGCCGCCGTCGCCGGTGCAGGTGTGCGCCGAGGTCGCGGAGAAATACGCGCGGCCGTAGCCGCCGGTCGCGAGCACGACGCCGTGCGCGCGGAACAGATGCAGCGTGCCTTCGGCCATGTCGAGCGCGAGCACGCCGCGGCAGACGCCTTCCGCGTCGAAAATGAGGTCGAGCGCGAAGTACTCGATGAAGAAGCGCGCATCGTGCTTGAGCGACTGCTGGTAGAGCGTGTGCAGGATCGCGTGGCCGGTGCGGTCGGCCGCGGCGCAGGTGCGCTGCGCGGTGCCCTTGCCGTAGTGCGTCGTCATGCCGCCGAACGGGCGCTGGTAGATCTTGCCCTCGTCGGTGCGCGAAAACGGGACGCCGTAGTGTTCGAGTTCGATGATCGCGGGGATCGCCTCGCGGCACATGTACTCGATCGCGTCCTGGTCGCCGAGCCAGTCCGAGCCCTTGATCGTGTCGTAGAAGTGGAAGCGCCAGTCGTCCTCGCCCATGTTGCCGAGCGCCGCCGAGATGCCGCCCGGCGCGGCGACCGTATGCGAGCGCGTCGGGAATACCTTGGTGAGGCAC
>DASTSE010000221.1:0-2598 GCA_035760865.1 Dokdonella sp. | reverse complement strand
AGCCACCAGCGCGAGCCCGCGCAGCGCAGGCCCGCGGCGCAGCGCCGACCAGGTCGCGGTCACCGCACGGGCGCCCAGAACCGCGAGTGCGGGCAGCGGCCCGAGTCGCTCGGCGATGCCGCGGGCCCGCGGTGCGTGGGTGCGGAGCACGTACGGCAATAGCCGCGTCGTGTCCGCACCACGCAGCAGGCGCACCTGGAGCCACTCGGTTGCGCCCTCGGGCCAGGCGTGCACGACGAGTGCGCCCAGCGCGAACGCGATCGGGATGCCGTCCTCGGCCAGCTGCAGCGCGAGCACCTGGCACTGGCCATGGAACATCGGCTCGATCGTCGGGTAATGGCGCGCGGCAAACACGTCGCGCGCGAACGCTACGTTGTTCGCGAAGAAGTTGAGTACCGCCTTCGGCGCGGCGGCGAGTGCGCCGAACGGCCGCCGCCTGACGTCGAAGTACGGAAAGTCGAGCTCGTTCGCGAGCGGCGCGAGCAGGCCCGCGTAGCTGGTCGCGCCGGCAACGACGCGCGCACCCGCCGCGAATGGCGCGGTCAACTCCGCGAGCCAGTCCGACACCGGGTCGCAGTCGCCATCGATGAACGCGACCACGTCGCCGGTCGTCGCGTCGAACCCGGCGTTCTTGTGCTCGTAGTAGCCGGCGCCGGCGGGCAGCTCGAGCCAGCGCACGTCGCGCGCGGCGATGGCGGCGAGCCGTTCGCGCGCGTCGGCCGCGATCCCGGCGTGCGTGATCACCAGCTCGGCCTCCGCCGCGGCCAGCTGTGGTGCGAGCGTGGCGAGCAGCTTCCCGAGCACCTCCGGATCGCCGGCGATGTTCCAGGTCTCGACGACCACCGACACGCTCACGACGCGGCCTCCAGCGCGACGGCCGGCGCGAACCGCGCGTAGATGTCCCACGTCGCGCGCACGGCGGCATCGAGACCCAGCGCGGCGACGTGCTCGCGCGCGGCCGCTCCCATGCGCGCGCGCCCGGCCGGGTCCGCGAGCAGCTGAAGGATCGCGTCGGCCATGCGCGCCGGATCGCGGCCGTCGACGACGCGGCCGGTGACGCCATCGATCACGTGCTCGTGTGCGGCGCCTGCGGACGCGACGATCGCGGGCAACCCGCTCGCCGCTGCCTCGACGACGACATTGCCGAACGTCTCGGTCTCGCTCGCGAACGCGAACAGGTCGGCCGACGCGAACACGCTCGCGAGCTCCGCGCCATAGAGGCCGCCGGCCTCGACGATGCCGGGTCCGCCCAGCGTGCCGACGAGCGGGCCCTCGCCACCAACGACGAGCAGCTGCGCATCCGGTCGCGCGGCGTGGACGTGCCGCCAGGCCGCGGTGAGCGTGCCCATGTTCTTTTCCTTCGAGAGCCGCCCGACGTACAGCGCGACGGGGCCATCGCCGATACCGAACCGCGCGAGCGCGTCGCGATCGCGATGGCGCGGATGAAACAGCTCGAGGTCGACGCCGCGCTGCACGCGGCACACCCGCTCGCCGTGCACGCCGAGTGCGGCCAGCCGAGTCTCGACGGCGCGCGATGGCGCGAGGCACAGATCGGCTTGCTTGTAGAACCAGCCGACGATCGGCTCGACCATGCCGCGGATCATCGGCAGGCCCGTCATCTGCGCGGCGTACTCCGCGACCTCGGTGTGATATTGCGCGAGCACCGGCAGGCCGAGCATGCGCGCCGCGACGAGCCCCGCGATCCCGAGCGGGCCGGGCGATGCGAGCTGCACGACGTCTGCCGAGCGCGACAGCCACGCGACCAGTGCGGGCAGCTCGGGCACGGTCCACGTCATGTCCGGGTAGATCGGCAGGCACGCGGTCATCGCCGGCGGCATGCGGATGACGTCGTCGACGACGCCCGGCCGCTGCGCGCCGACGAGCCAGATCTCGTGGCCAGCACGTCGCGATGCCGCGACGAACCTGCGCAGGCCGATCGCGATTCCATTCGTGTCGTCGACGGTGTCGGAGATGATCGCCACGCGTGGGGACGACCCCCCGCGGTTCTGCAGCATCGTCATGCGCGCGAGCGCAGCAACCCGCGTACCGCGCACGCTTGCCGGAGCCTGCCCGGGCTTTGCCGTCGTGAAGCCAGGTCGCCGACAGCTACCTGACGCTGCCGTCACGAAAGCGACACTTCTTACGCCCGTTATCGAACGTTGCCGCCGCGCGTCAGCGATCGATCCAGACGATGCGGTAGGCAAGGCGCGGATCGTGATGCACTCGCTCGCTGCGCCCGGCGATCGCGAATCCCCACGCCGCGAGCTCGCGCTCGGTCGCGCATTCCTCGCGCTCTTCGCTGTACACGCCGACGATCAGCCGCCCGCCGTCGGCGACGACGTCGTCGAGCAGGCGCGCGACCAGATCGCGCCGCCGCCGCTTCGGCACGTACTCGAGCCCGGTGCGCACGAGGTCGAACCGGCGCGGTGGCGTCCAGTCGAGCGCGTTGCCGACGAAGATTCGCTCGCGCCACTGCGGCAACCGCGAGCGCGCGAGCTTGGCAAGCTCCGGCGCGATGTCGAGCCCGTACGGCTCGCACGCCAGGCCCGCGCTGGCGCACCAGCGGGCCATGCACTCCATCAGGTAGCCGCTCGCGCA
>DASTSE010000220.1:0-2556 GCA_035760865.1 Dokdonella sp. | reverse complement strand
GATCGAGAACTACCGCAGCGGCCTGGTCTGGGACGTGATGCGCAGGAACCCGCACGTCCGGCGCGGGCTCGAACGCGCCGGTTTCATCGGCGGCTGGCTCGCGCAGCGGGCGCCGCGAACCCGGTCGGGCGCCCCCGAATGAAGGCGCGCGTCCGCCTCGCTTCGCTCGTGCTGCCGCTCGCGCTCGTCGCGTGCGGCGCGCAACGCGACGAGCGCGTGACCCTGCGTTTCTGGGCGATCGGTCGCGAGGCCGAGGTCGTGCCGGAGCTGCTCGCCGAATTCGAGCGGCTGAACCCGCACGTGCACGTCGAAGTGCAGGCGCTGCCGCTGACGGCCGCGCACGAGAAACTGCTCACGGCGTTCGCCGGCGACGCACTGCCCGACGTCGGCCAGCTCGGCAATACGTGGTTGCCGGAGCTCGCGACGCTCGGCGCGCTCGAACCGCTGCAGGCGCGCGCCGACGCGTCGCCCGTGGTTCGCCGCGACGACTACTTCGAAGGCATCTGGGACACCAACGTGATGGACGGCCGCCTCTACGGCGTGCCGTGGTACGTCGACACGCGCCTCGTGTTCTACCGCACCGACCTGCTCGCCGCCGCGGGCTTCGACGCACCGCCGCGCGACTGGACCGAGTGGTCGCGCCAGCTCGCCGCGATCAAGCAACACGCGGATCCGGGCGACTACGCGATCCTGCTGCCGCTCAACGAGTTCGAACTGCTCGTCAATCTCGGCGTGCAGCAATCCGATCCGTTGCTGCGCGACGCCGGCACTCGCGGCAACTTCGAAAGCGCGGGCTTTCGCCGCGCATTCGCCTACTACGTCGACATGTACCGCAACGGCTGGGCGCCGCCGATGAGCGACACGCAGATATCCAACGTCTGGGACGAATTCGCGAACGGCTTCTACGCGTTCTACGTCACCGGGCCCTGGAACGTCGGCGAGTTCAGGCGACGCCTGCCCGCACGCGTGCAAGGCGACTGGATGACCGCGCCGCTGCCCGGTCCCGACGGCCCCGGCGCCGCGATCGGCGGCGGAAGCAGCCTCGTGATGTTCCGCGACTCGCGCCACAAGGACGAGGTCTGGAAGCTCATCGAGTTCCTCTCCCAACCCGACCGGCAGCAGCGCCTGCATGAACTGTGCGGCGACCTGCCGCCGCGACGCAGCGCATGGCTCGGCCGCGCGCTCGCGGACGATCCCTACGCGCGGGCGTTTCGCGACCAGCTCGAACGCACGGTCGCCGCGCCGAAAGTCCCGGAATGGGAGCGCATCGCGCAGGAGGTCCGCTATGCGGCCGAGCGAACCGTGCGCGGCGGCCAGCCGATTGACCGCAGCCTGGCCGAACTCGACGCGCGCGTCGACGCGATCCTCGCCAAGCGGCGCTGGATGCTCGAACGCCGCACGGCGGCGCCATGAACGAACGCCGTGCCGCCTGGCTCTTCGTCGCGCCCGCGCTCGCCGTCGTCGGCCTGTTCTTCTTCGTGCCCGTGCTCGCCGCCTTCGTGCTGAGCCTCACCGACTTCGACCTCTACGCGCTCGCCGACCTGAGAAACCTGCGCTTCGTCGGCCTCGACAACTACGTCGACGTTCTGCGCGCGCCGTTGTTCTGGAAGTCGCTCGCCAACACGCTGTACTTCGTCGGCGTCGGCGTGCCCTTGTCGATCGCGGCCTCGCTCGGCGCCGCGCTGCTGCTCGATTCGCGCCTCGCGCGCTGCAAGGGGTTGTTCCGCACCGCGCTGTTCGCGCCGGTCGTCACCACGGTCGTCGCGGTCGCGGTGATCTGGCGCTATCTGCTGCACACGCGCTACGGGCTCATCAACTACCTGCTCGCCAAGGCAGGCGTCGCGCCGATCGACTGGCTCGGCGACCCGCACTGGTCGATGCCTGCGATCATCCTGTTCGCCGTATGGAAGAACTTCGGCTACAACATGGTGATCCTGCTCGCCGCGCTGCAGGCCGTCCCGGCCGAACTGCGCGAAGCCGCGCGCATCGACGGCGCGAACGCGCTGCAGCAGTTCCGCCACATCACGTTGCCCCTGCTGAGGCCGGCGCTGCTGCTCGTCGCGATCATCACGCTGGCCGGTTACTTCCAGCTCTTCGCCGAGCCATACGTGATGACGCGCGGCGATCCGCTGCAGAGCACGGTCAGCGTGCTGTACTACATGTACGAGGAAGGCTTCAAATGGTGGAGCCTCGGGCGCGCGACCGCGATCGCGTTCCTGCTGTTCGCGCTGATCCTCGTCGTCACGCGCGTGCTCGTGCGCCTCGGCAGGCGCGGAGGGTACGCATGAGCGGGCGCTGGCCGGTGCTCGCGGTCAACGGCGCGCTCGCGGCGCTCGCCGCAGTCGCGCTGTTCCCGCTGCTGTGGATGGTGTCCGTCTCGTTCATGCAGCACGGCGAGGCGAGCACGTTTCCGCCGCCGCTGCTGCCGTCGAGGCCGACGCTCGCGAACTACCACGAGTTGTTCGAGCGCGCCGGCATGGGCCGCTACCTGTTCAACAGCGCGGTCGTGGCGACGCTCGCGACCGTGCTGTCGCTCGCGTTCAACCTCGCCGCTGG
>DASTSE010000219.1:0-2960 GCA_035760865.1 Dokdonella sp. | reverse complement strand
CACGCAGGCATCGCCGACAACGCGTCGAGCAGACGTTCGTCGAGCGGCATCTCGCGCTGGCCGCGCGCGCGCCGGCGCGCGTTGTCCTGCTCGAAGCGGGCGCGCTGTTCGAGCGCGTCGGTGAGTTCGTGGTAGCCATTGGCGAGTTCGTACGGGCCGAGGTAGAGCTCGAAGCGCTCGGCGACGGGCGGGTCGTCCGCGCGGATTCGCGCGAGCGCGGCCTGGCTCGGCGGGAAGTCGTACACGACCGTGATGCGATCGCGCGGGAACGCCGGCTGCAGCCGGTGCGTCAGCAGCAGGTCGAGCCAGTCGTCGCGCGCGAGGCCGTCGCCGTCGATGCGCACGTCGGCGAGCGGCGCGCGCAGCGCGTCGAGCGGCGCCGCGAACGGATCGACGCCGACCCCCTGCAGGAACAGCTCGCGGTAGGAACAGCGCACGACCTCGGCCGAACGGTCCGCGAGCGCGAGCGCCGCCTGCACGAGATCGATCGATTCCTCGACGAGGCGGCGGTGGTCCCAGCCGAGGCGATACCACTCGAGCATCGTGAACTCGGGATTGTGGCTGCGCCCGGCTTCGCCGTTGCGGAACACGCGGCCGAGCTCGTAGCAGTCGCCGACGCCGGCGGCGAGCAGGCGCTTGAGCGGAAACTCCGGCGACGTGCGCAGCCAGCGCTCGGGCGCGCCCGCATCGGCGCCGCCGGAAAAATGCGTGCGAAAACTCTCGATGTTCGGCTCGGTATTGCCGCCGCTGCCGAGGATCGGCGTCTCGACCTCGAGTACGCCCCGCGCGGCGAAGAAAGTGCGGATGCGCGCGTACAACCTGGCACGCAGCCGCAGCGCGGCGATCCTGCGCGCATCGTCGCGGCGGGCAGTGGCATTCATGGTCGAGGGCGTCCGGGCGGCACGACGACGCAGTGTACGTTCCATCGACGCCGGGCACACTGCGACCGACCCGCGCCCGCGGCCTTGCCCTAGACTGCGGATGACGGAGGAGCGGAGTCTCGCATGCGCAATCTCGATTTCAGCTCGTGGCAGGCGCTGCTCTCCACCCTGCTCGGCCTCGCCGTGATCACCCTCATCGGCGTCGGCATCCGCCTGCTCGCGATGCAGACGATCCAGCAGCGGCGCGAACGCGAGAACCGCCAGATCAACGAGCGGCTGCGCGCGCTGATCGCCGCGTACAAGACGCTCGGCGGTTCGTTCACGGGCGACCTGGCGGTCGATCCGACGCACCTGCGCGAGCTGCGGCGCGCCCCGACCGAGGCCGACGCGGATGCGCCGGCGGGCAGCGACCGCGCCCGCCGCATGCGCGATGCGGTCGAGGCGGCCCTGTCGGACATCATCCTGCTCGGCACCGAGGAGCAGGTGCGCCTCGCTGCGCGCGCGGCGACCGAACTCGCGCAAGGGCGGCCGATCCACACCCACGACCTCGTCGTGTCGCTGCGCGACTTCGTGCGCGAGGCACTCGACCTCGATCCGGTTCCCGCGTCGGTCGCGATCCCGCGCCAGGGACCGACACGACCAGGCAGCGGCAACGCTGGCACTGGCGCTGGCCGCGGCAAGGGAGACGGCGGTGGCGAAGGCAAGGGCGGCGGTCGCGGCGGTGGCGGCGGGCTGGGCGCGGGGATCGGCGTGGGTGCCGGAGTCGGGCTCGGTTCGGGCCACCTGCACGACGACGCCGATGCCGACGCCTCGTCGCCTCACGGCTGACGATCGGCGGCCGTGGCCGGCGCGTGGCCGTGCGCTCAGCGCACGGGAGTCGCGTGCTCGGCGAAGAACTGCAACAGGCGCTGTTCGTCCCAGACGTCGACACCGAGCTCCCGCGCCTTGTCGAGCTTCGACCCTGCGGATTCGCCGGCGACGACGAAATCGGTCTTCTTCGACACGCTGCCCGAGACCTTCGCGCCGAGCGCTTCGAGCTTCGCCTTCGCCTCGTCGCGCGTGAGCGCGGCGAGCGTGCCGGTGAGGACGACGGTCTTCCCGTCCAGCACCCCGGCCTCGGCGCCCTCCGCGCTCGGCACGGCCTTGCGCAGTTGCGCGAGCGACTGCGCGCACCGCCGCAGGAGTTCGCGTCCGGCCTCCGACCCGACGTATTCGCGCACCGCGGCCGCCGTGTCGCCGGGCAGGCCTGCCGCGAGGAGCGCATCGGCGTCGGCGTCGGTGACGGCGTCGATCGAATCGAACGCGGAAGCGAGCTGCTCCGCGCGCTTGGGCGTCAGCTTGGGGATCTCGGCCTGCGCGAGCACGTTCGCGAGCGTGAGCTCGCGCGCGAGCTTCGGCGACGGCGCGTGCTCGTCGGCGATCTCGACCCCGCGCGCGAGCAGATCGTCGATGACCTGCTGGTTGCCTGCCTGCTGGAAGAACGCATCGATCGCGCGCGCGACCTCGCCGCCGATGTCGGGTACGAGCTTGAGGATCGGCCACGGCAGGTGACGCACGCGTTCGAGTGCGCCGAACCAGGTCGCGAGCACCTTCGCCGTGCTCTCGCCGACGTGCTCGATGCCGAGCGCATAGAGGAAGCGCGCGAGCGTGGTTCGGCGACTGTGGGCGATCGCGTCGACGAGGTTCTCCGCCCACTTGGTGGCGACCTTGCCGGCCTTGACCGTTTCGGGCGTCGTGCCGTCGCGTTCGTCCGCACGCCGCTTCATCTCGAGCAGATCGTCGAGGCCGAGCGCGTAGAGGTCGGCGACCGAACGCAGGTAGCCGAGGTCGCCGAGGTCCTCGATATAGCGTTCGCCGAGACCGTCGATATCCATCGCGCGGCGCGACGCGAAATGGAACACCGCCTGCGTACGCTGTGCCGCGCAGGTGAGTTCGCCGGTGCAGCGCGCGACCGCCTCGCCTTCCTCGCGCACGATGTCCGAGCCGCAGATCGGGCAATGCGCGGGCATCCGCCATGGCTTCGTGCGCGCAGGCCGCAGCTCGGGCACGACGCGCACGACTTCCGGGATCACGTCGCCC
>DASTSE010000218.1:0-4659 GCA_035760865.1 Dokdonella sp. | reverse complement strand
GGGTCGCCGACCCGGCTGCGAACGGTGGTCCGACCGAGACCGCGGCGCTGCCGCCCGGCAGCCCCGCGATCGACGCCGGCTCGCCGGCGGGCGCGCCGCCGACGGACCAGCGCGGCGCGCCGCGCGTGGGCGCGGTGGACGTCGGCGCGTACGAACGACAGCCAGACCTCATCTTCCGGAGCGGGTTCGAGCCTTGACGATGCCGACCGGGTCCTGAATGGCCCGGCCTTCGGCTTCAGGCGTCGCTTAGGCGACCTCGCTTACGTTCGCGCCATACACGGAGCGAGGAGGACGCATGAACGGTCAGTTGCCGATCGAGGGCCAGAAGATCCAGGTCAAGCTGCGCGAAGGCGAATGGCAGGACGCGGTGTATCGCAACGACGACTTCGTCGACGTCTACGGACTGCCGCTGGCATTCGACAAGATCCTTGCCTGGCGCCCAGCGCATAGCGGCGGGCTTGCCGGCGGTGAGCCGCAGGGCAATCCGTCCGTGCACTGACGCCGGCAGGCGCGCGCCGCGGCCACGGACGGCGGCGGCGTGACGGCGCGCCATGCGGTGCGCCATGTTCTACACTGGTCCCGTCGCGGGTCTCGGGCCGGGGGGCATGGGAACGGAGCGTGCGAAGCCGCCGACGCGCGCCCGGTTGCTCGCGCGCATCGCCGAACTCGAGGCGGAACTCGAGCGCCGCAGCACCGCGCGTGCCGGCGTCGACGTCGCGCGGCTCACCACGGTCAAGGTGCCGCCCGCATTCGAAGCCCCGTTCCTGAGCGCGCAGGGCCTCGTCGCGCGCTACTTCGCCGACCGCGTGGAGCATCCGGATACCGCGACGATATCGATCGCCGGCGAGCGTTATGTGCTGTTGCGCGCGGCTTCGCTGTCGGTCGAATTCGTCGAGCTCGTCATGAAGCTCTATCAGGACAAGGGCGTCGACGAAGCGAGAGCGGTCGCGAACAACCTCCTGTTCGATCTCGCGCATGCGATCGGCCGGGCCGATGCACGCGCGTTCCGCGACAAGATGTCCCTCGGCGATCCGATCGCGAACCTTTCCGCGGGCCCCATCCACTTCGCATTCTCGGGCTGGGCGTTCGTGGACATCTCGCCCGAGTCGAGCCCGACGCCCGACGAGAACTACTTCCTGCTGTACGACCATCCGTTCTCGTTCGAATCGCATTCGTGGCTGGCCAAGCACAAGCACAGCGAGACGCCCGTGTGCATCATGAGCGCGGGCTACTCGTCCGGCTGGTGCGAAGAGAGTTTCGGGCTGGCGCTGGTCTCGGTCGAGGTCGAATGCCTGGCGGCGGGCGGAAAGCATTGCCGCTTCATCATGGCGCCGCCGTCGAGCATCGAACGGCATCTCGAACGGCATGCGCGCGCCGGTGGCGGTCGCGTCGCCAATGCGTCGGTGCGTCAGGGCGTCGTGCCCGAATTCTTCCAGCGCAAGCGGCTCGAAGACGAGCTGCGCGACGCCAACGAGCAGCTCGAGGCGCGCGTGCACAAGCGCGCACGCGAACTCGAACGCGCCACCGAGCAGCTGCACCTGCTCGGCTCCGCGGTCGAGAATGCCACCGAAGGGTTCGTGATCCTCGAACTGCGCGACGACGAAGATCCGCTGCGCGTCGTGTTCGTCAACCACGGATTCTCGCGCATCACCGGTTATCGGTCCGACGAGGTGGTCGGGCGTTCGCTCGCGCACCTTCGCCTCGCCACGGGTGAGGAGGCCACGTTCGCGGCGCTGCTGGACAGCGTGCGTCGCGGCGAGCCGTTCCAGGCGGAGGCGATCGCGGTGCGGCCCGACGCGTCGGTGTACGCGCTCGAAATGCACGCGATGCCGGTGCCGGGTGAGGCCGGAGGCGCGCCGCACTGGATCGCGATCCTGCGCGATGTGAGCGATCGCAAGGCGCATCTCGACGCGCTCAGGCATCAGGCGCTGCACGATGCGCTCACCGGCCTGCCCAATCGCGTGCTGCTGCACGACCGCATCGAGCAGTCCATCGCCGGCACGCGCCGGCACGGCAGGGGCTTCGCGCTGTTGTTCCTCGACCTCGACGGCTTCAAGGAGATCAACGATACGTTCGGCCATCTCGCGGGCGACGCGTTGCTGGCCGAGGTCGCGACGCGCCTGCGTGGCCGATTGCGCGAGACCGACACGATCGCGCGCCTCGGTGGCGACGAGTTCGCCGTGCTGCTCGACCACGCCGGGGACGCGTCGGACGCGGCGCGGTCGGCCGCGACGCTGCTGGCCGCGCTCGAAGATCCGTTCGAGATCGAGGGCCACGAGCTCGCCGTCGGCGCGAGCATCGGCATGGTGCAGTGCCCGGATCACGGCACCGACCCGACGACCCTGATGCGACGCGCCGATGTCGCGATGTACGCGGCGAAGGGCGCGCGCGCGGGTGCGATGGCGTACGACCCGCGACAGGACGCGCATTCGCCGGCGCGGATCAGGCTCGTCAACGAGCTGCGCGCCGCCATCGGCGGCGAAGCGTTCGAGCTGCACTACCAGCCGCAGATCGACCTTCGCAGCGGCAAGGTCGCCCGCGCCGAAGCACTGCTGCGCTGGAACCATCCCGAACGCGGCCTGCTGCTGCCGGACGAATTCCTGCCGCTGGTCGCCTCGACCGAGTTCATCGACCGTATCGCGCGCTGGGTCCTCGACACTGCGATACGCGACTGCAGCGCGTGGATCGCTTCGGGCATCGACGTCGGCGTCTCGGTGAACCTGGCCGCGCACAACTTGCGCGACGCCGGTCTGCCGGGCTTCATCGAGCGCGAGCTCGCGCGGAGCGGCCTGCCGGCGCACCGGTTGACCGTCGAGATCACCGAGAGCAGCCTGCTCGAACAGGCGGTCCTCGCCACCGACATCTTCGAGCGCCTGAGGATGATCGGCGTCGGCCTGTCGATCGACGACTTCGGCACCGGCTACTCGTCGCTCATGCATCTGCGCCACCTGCCGTTCACCGAGCTGAAGATCGACCGCTCGTTCACCGGCGAGATCCTCGCCAACGAGCGCGACGCGGCGATCGTCCGATCGACGATCGACCTCGGCCACGAGCTCGGGCGCAGCGTCGTCGCCGAAGGCGTCGAGTCGCGTGAAGTGATGGAACAACTGCGCCGCTACCGCTGCGACCTCGTGCAGGGCTACCACGTGAGCCCTCCGCTCGCGAAGTCCCTGCTGCGCGCATGGCTGCAGGATCCGCCGGTGTTCCCGCCCGGCGCCTGAGCCGACGGCCGCGGCGAATCGGCCGCGGAAAAAACGATGGCAACGCGGGCGCGGGTGCCCTAGAGTTCCGCATCGCGACTTATATAGTCCCCCTTGAGATACATTGGTGCTGCATGAAAATTTCAAGAACCGCTTCCGACGACCGGGTCAAGCTCGCAGGCCGCATCCGCGTGGCTCGACGCGACGCGAAACTGACCCAGACCGCGCTCGCCGAACGCGTCGGCGTCACGGCGAGCGCGGCCGCCCAATGGGAGCATCCGAACGGAACGAGCCCCGGTACGCCTCGCCTGCAGGAGATCGCTGCCGCTACCGGGGTCAGCTTCGAATGGCTCGCCACCGGCCGCGGCGAGCGACGCCAGCGCCGGCCGCACCCCGACTCGATACCCGCGCTCAAGCTCGACATCTACGCGCAGGACTGGACCGAGGAGGTGCTGCTCGAGCGCTTCCGCCTGTTGTCGCCGCGTGCGAAGCAGATGCTCGTGAACCTGCTCGAGGAAGTGCGTCCGGGGCGGCGTTGACGCCCCGGCATCGCGCGGCGGCGTCGCGTCCGGCCCGACGCGGATGGTCCGCTGCTTCCGCGCCTTCGCACAGCGCTCGTCGGGCCGCGCCGGCCATCGCAGGCGCCTGTTAGCGTCGCTAATGGCGCGCGCTTCTTGATCGACGCGGCTGCAGATTGCTAGCGTGGCCACACACGCAGTGCCGGGCCGGAGGTCCTCTCGCGTCGAGAACCTGCACGTACATGTTCGCCGCGAGCGAGAGTCCGTACGCGGCGGGCATCGGATGGATCGACGGCAGGAAGGCAACCGTCGACGTGCAGGTGGGACCGGTGGCATCCGACCCGCCCGGCACCGGGTCGGGTGCCGCCGCGTCCCGCTTGACGCGATGCCGCTCGCGTGCCCGACGTCTGCTACGGAGTGTGGACCATGGTCGGCAAGGCGGATGCGCACGCGGGAACGGTTCCGGCAGCCGCCGATGCATGGACCACGTCGCTGCGCCACGATCCACGGCTCATCGACGAACTGCGGCGCGCCAATCGCGAAGCGATGATGAGTTACTCGGTCGCGCTGCATGCGGCGCGGCGCGGCTCCTTCGAAGCCGCTGCGCTCGCGATCTCGCGCTGCGCGCGGCAGTTGCACGACGTGCAACGCACCGAAGCGCTGCGGTTGTATCCGACGATCGCCCGCCGCATGGCGGGCGATCCGGAAGGCGCGGCTGCCGTCGCGGCACTGCGTCGCGACGCCAATGCGCTCGTCCGGCATTTCATGCGACTCGTGGAAGGCCTGTTCTCCCGTGCGCGGCCCGGCATGCCGTCCGAGGCGCTGATCGAAGAAGCGCGCGCCGTACTGCAGCGATACCTCGTCGAGAAGGAGTCGCACCTCTACCGCTTCTATGCGCTTACCGCGCCGGCGGGCAGCGACGCGGCGTAGCGAGCGCATTC
>DASTSE010000217.1:0-17323 GCA_035760865.1 Dokdonella sp. | reverse complement strand
CGCCGACTCCGAGCCGTACGCGTCCACCTGCACCGAGTGGTCGATCACCAGCTCGGCCGGAGCCAGCGGATTGATCTGGGTGGCGTCGCCGCCGAGCCTGACCACGGCATCGCGCATCGCGGCGAGGTCGACCACGCACGGCACGCCGGTGAAATCCTGCAACACGACGCGCGCCGGCATGAAGGAGATCTCGGTGTCCGGTTCCTTCTTCGCGTCCCAGGTCGCGACCGCCTCGATTTCCTTCGCGGTGACGTTGAGCCCATCCTCGTGGCGCAGCAGGTTTTCGAGGAGGATCTTCATCGAGTAGGGCAGGCGCGCGAGATCGAAGCGCTGGCCGAGCTTGACCAGGCTGGAATAGTGGTAGCGCTTGCCATTGACCTCGAGCACGTCCCGGGTCGAGAACGAATCTGTCATCTGCATCTCCTGCTGGCTGGCGTTTCGCTTGGCGCAAGGCCGCGGCGGGCGCCGCGGGCGCGGTCCTGGGACGGACCGGCGAATGGGCCCGCCATTATCGCGCAAACCCTGGGTTTGCGCCAAAGCGGAGCCCTCGAACAGCACGAGATTGAAACAAGAAGGACACGAAGGGAGGCAAGAAGAATGAGCCGATTGCCTGCCCCGCCGTGGCGGCGTGCCGGAGATGGATCCCTCCTCCTTCGTGTTCTTCGTGTCCTTCGTGTTTCAGGCTTTCCGACCTTCAGCCGCGGTCGAGCGTGCTGCGGGCGAGCAGGCCGCGGGCGAGCATCGCGTACTCGCGCCGGCGCAGCAGCAGGCGCAGCTGGCCGCCGCCGACCTGGCGCCAGAGCACGGCTGCGCGCACCGCCGCGAGCAGCAGGGCGCGGATCTGCGCGACGACCTGAGGATTGGACAACTGCACGGGATTGCCGTGCACGACCACGCGCGGTCGCAGTTGCGACAGGGTCGCGACGTAGAGGTCGGCGAGCCGCGCCTGCACGGTCGGGTGCACGAGGCCGAAGTGGTCCGCCTGGCGCTGGATGCCCTCGATGCCGTCGCGCAACGTGCGCTGCATGCGCGGGTTGCGCGCAAGGCGCTTCTGCAGGCGCAGCGTGCCGAGCACGAGGCGGGTGAGTGCGAGGTTGCGTTCGCTGCCTTCGAACTGGTGCAACAGCGTGTCGAGGCCGAGGCGTACGCCGGAGAGGCCGCCGAACACACCCGCAGGACTGTCGGCGTCGATGCGGAACACGCTCGCGAGGCTCGCCTCGACACTGGCCGGGTCCGCGCGTCCGCGCGTGGCGACCTCGTGCACGAGGCGGCAGCCCTGCAGCACGCCGGCGAGCGCGATCACGCGAGCCTCACGCATCGCGCGTCTCCCAGCCACCGTAGGGGGCATCGCTGCATTCGATCACCGCGCCGCCGAGGCAGACGTCGGCGTCGTAGAACACGACGGATTGCCCGGGCGTGACCGCCCTCTGTGCCTGGTCGAACACGACGGTGCAACCGGCGTCCGTGAGTTCGACGATGCAGGCCTGCGGCGCCTGCCGGTAGCGCGTCATCGCCGTGCACCGGAAGGAGCGCGCGGGCGCGGCGCCGGCGACCCAGGTCGGCGCGCTCGCGGCGAGGCGCCGCGACTGCAGCCAATGGTTCTCATTGCCTTGAGCGACGTAAAGCACGTTGTTCGCCACATCCTTGCCGATCACGTACCAGGGGACGCCTTCGGCGCCGCGGCGCCCGCCGATGCCGAGGCCGCTGCGCTGGCCGAGCGTGTAGTAGAACACGCCCGCGTGCTGGCCGACCTCGACCTCGTCGGGCGTCCGCATCGGTCCCGGCCGCGCCGGAATGTAGTTCGACAGGAACGAGCGGAAGTCGCGCTCGCCGATGAAGCAGATGCCGGTCGAATCCTTCTTGGCGTGCGTGGCGAGTCCGGCCTCTCGCGCAAGGCCGCGCACGTCGGATTTTTCCAGTTCGCCGAGCGGGAACAGCGTCGAGGCAAGCGCGTGCTGGCCGAGCGCGTGCAGGAAGTAGGTCTGGTCCTTGCCCGCGTCGCGCGCGCGCAGCAGGCGCCATGCGCCATCGACGCGATCGACCCGCGCATAGTGGCCGGTCGCGATGCATTCGGCGCCGAGCGCGTGCGCGTGATCGAGGAACGTCTTGAACTTGATCTCGCGATTGCACAGCACGTCGGGGTTCGGCGTGCGCCCGCGCCGGTACTCGGCGAGGAAGTGCTCGAATACATGGTCCCAGTATTCGTCGGCGAAATTGCGCAGGTGGAGCGGAATGCCGAGTTTCGCTGCGACGGCGACGGCGTCCTTGCGATCCTCGTCGGCGCGGCACGGGCCGCGCCGCTCGTCCTCGTCCCAGTTCTGCATGAACAGGCCGGCGATCGATTCGCCGGCGCGCCGCAGCAGCAGCGCGGCGACCGAGGAATCGACGCCGCCGGAGAGTCCGACGATCACGCGTGCCGTCACTGCGACGGGCATCCGATCGGAACGGCGGCGTCCGCCGCGCGTGCGCGCCTGAGGTTCATGGCCGGGTGTCGAACGAGCGTACGCTGTCGAGCGGCAGGCGCCGTCCGGCGAGCCACTCGTCGATGCTGGCGAGTACCATCGGGCTGCGCAGGCGCGTGCCCGCGGCCGCGATCTCCTCGCGCGTGAGCCAGAGCGCACGCACGATACCCGTGTCGAGCGGCCGGTCGGCATGGTGCCGCAGTACGTCGGCACCGAACGTGAAGCGGACGAACTGGCTGCCCGCGGGCGACGACCACTGTTGCACGCCGATCAGGCAGGTCAGCGCGACGTCCCAGCCGGTTTCCTCGAGCGTCTCACGCACGGCGGCGTCGAGCAGGGTTTCGGACGGCTCGAGGTGTCCGGCCGGCTGGTTGATGACGGTGCGGCCGCGCACGTCTTCTTCGACGAGCAGGAAGCGGCCGTCGCGTGCGACGACGGTCGCGACCGTCACATGTGGACGCCAGACGTCCTCTTCAAGCGCCGTCGCCGCGGTGGTAATCCGAGTCATCGTGCAAGTGTAACAGTCCGGCGCGGCGCCCTTGAGGCGGCGACCGGCATCACCATCTGCGCAGGCGTGCCGTCACCGCGCGGCGCTATACTCGACACCGAGGAAATCGAACCGTTGCCGATGGCGAACCAACCCGACCAACATCATCCCGAACGTAGCCCCGGCCTGGCTGTCGAGGAGGCGCGCCCCGAGGTCGTGCGTCCGCCGCTGTACCAGGTCGTCCTGCTCAACGACGACTTCACCCCGATGGATTTCGTCGTGGTCGTCCTCGAAACCTTCTTCAGCATGGACCGCGAACGCGCGACCCAGGTCATGCTGCACGTCCACACGCGCGGCAAGGGCGTCTGCGGGGTGTTCACGCGCGAAGTCGCCGAGACCAAGGTGACCCAGGTCAACGAATTCTCGCGCAGTCACCAGCATCCTTTGCTGTGTACGATGGAGAAGGCGTGAGCTCCGCGTCGCAATCGTGCGGCTCGGACGCCACCCGCGGACGACTCCGCGAACGCGATGCAGCGATCGCGGGTGTCGCAAGGAAATGTAAACGCGGCCATGCGCGGCCGTAGCGGACCGGCGAAGCCGTTGCCTGCATGGATGCGACGCCCTTCGAGGTGCAGCGACCAGGGACGATCGAGGGCACGGGCGATTGAACCCGCTCGGTCGGTCCACATATTGCAAGCCAGTCACCCAGGCAAGCAGTCCGGAGCACCCTGAATGTTCAGCAAGGATCTCGAGGTCACCATCGGCCAGTGTTACAAGGAGGCCCGCGAACAGCGTCATGAGTTCATGACGGTGGAGCACCTCCTGCTCGCGCTGCTCGACAACGCATCGGCACTCGCCGTCCTGCGCGCCTGCGGCGTCGATACCGCCAAGCTCGCGCGCGACCTCCGTTCGATCATCACCGAGACCGTGCCCGTGCTGCCGGCCAACGACGAGCGCGACACGCAACCGACCCTCGGCTTCCAGCGCGTGCTGCAGCGCGCCGTCTACCATGTGCAGTCGTCGGGCCGGAAGGAAGTCACCGGCGCGAACGTGCTTGTCGCGATCTTCGGCGAGAAGGACTCGCACGCGGTCTATTTCCTCGGCCAGCAGGAAGTGTCGCGTCTCGACGTCGTCAACTACATTTCGCACGGCATCGCCAAGATCGGCCACGAATCCAGCGGCACCCAGTCCTCCGCGGGCGAAGCCGGCCGTGATGCGGAAGGCGGCGACGAGCCGCGGGGCAATCCGCTCGCGGAGTTCGCCAACAACCTCAACGAACTCGCTCGGCAGGGCAAGATCGACCCGCTGATCGGCCGCAACGAAGAGATCGAGCGCACGATCCAGGTGCTCTGCCGCCGCCGCAAGAACAACCCGCTCTACGTCGGCGAAGCCGGCGTCGGCAAGACCGCGCTCGCCGAAGGCCTCGCCAAGCGCATCGTCGAAGGCGAAGTCCCCGAGGTGCTCGCGCACTGCACGATCTGGGCGCTCGATCTCGGTGCGCTCGTCGCCGGCACTAAGTATCGCGGCGACTTCGAAAAGCGCCTCAAGGGCGTCATCGGCCAGCTCAAGAAGGAGCCGGGTGCGATCCTCTTCATCGACGAGATCCACACGATCATCGGCGCCGGTTCCGCCTCGGGCGGCACGATGGACGCGTCCAATCTCATCAAGCCCGTGCTCGCGAGCGGCGAGCTGCGCTGCATCGGCTCGACCACGTTCCAGGAATACCGCGGCGTGTTCGAGAAGGATCGCGCGCTCGCGCGGCGTTTCCAGAAGATCGACGTGGTCGAGCCTTCGATCGCCGACAGCGTGGAGATCCTCAGGGGCCTGAAGACCCGCTTCGAGGAGCACCACAAGGTCGAGTACACCAACGATGCGCTCAAGGCCGCGGTCGACCTGTCGGTCAAGCACATCGCCGACCGGCTCCTGCCGGACAAGGCGATCGACGTGATCGACGAGGCCGGCGCGCGCCAGCACCTGCTGCCCGAGAAGGACCGCAGCGGGCTCGTCGACGTTCCCGACATCGAGTTCATCGTCGCGCGCATGGTGCGCATTCCGCCCAAGCAGGTTTCCGCGTCCGATCGCGACGTGCTGCGCAACCTCGACCGCAACCTCAAGATGGTCGTGTTCGGGCAGGACGAGGCGATCGACAAGCTTGCGGCGTCGATCAAGATGGCGCGCTCGGGGCTCGGCAATCCGGCCAAGCCGATCGGCTGCTTCCTTCTGACCGGCCCGACCGGCGTCGGCAAGACCGAGGTCACCCGCCAGCTCGCGATGCAGCTCGGGATCGAGCTCGTGCGCTTCGACATGTCCGAGTACATGGAAGCGCATTCGGTGTCGCGCCTGATCGGTGCCCCTCCGGGCTACGTCGGCTTCGACCAGGGCGGCCTGCTCACCGAGCAGATCGTCAAGCATCCGCACTGCGTGCTGCTGCTCGACGAGATCGAGAAGGCGCATCCGGACGTCTACAACGTGCTGCTGCAGATCATGGATCGCGGCGCCCTGACCGACACCAACGGGCGCGAAGCGAACTTCAAGAACGTGGTCGTCGTCATGACGACGAACATCGGCGCGCAGCAGGCATCCCGGCGCACGATCGGCTTCGTCGAGCAGAACCACACGACCGATGCGATGGAGGCGCTCAAGCGCGCGTTCACGCCGGAGTTCCGCAACCGCCTCGACGCGATCGTGCAGTTCAACTCGCTGGACTTCGAGCACATCCTGCGCGTCGTCGACAAGTTCCTGATCGAGCTCGAGACGCAGTTGCAGGAGAAGCACGTCGTATTGCACGTCGACGCCGATGCGCGACGCTGGCTCGCCGAGAACGGTTTCGATCCGCAGATGGGCGCGAGGCCGATGGCGCGCGTGATCCAGGAGAACGTCAAGCGCCTGCTCGCCGACGAACTGCTGTTCGGCAAGCTCGCCGAGGGCGGCAAGGTGCTGCTGTCGGTCAAGGACGGCAAGCTCGCGGTCGACTGCGAGACGGCGGAGAAGCTGCCGGCCGTCGTCGAGTAGCGCGACGACGTTGCCACGACGAAAAAGGCCGCGCAGTGCGCGGCCTTTTTCTTGCTCGTTACGGCGAATGGCCGCCCGTGTCCTCGTCGTGCGTGTCCGCTGTGCCGGGCGCAGGAGCGCAGTACCGCTCGGCGACGTCGGGACGAGCGCCCCGGCGCCTACTTCATGCGATAGGTGATGCGGCCCTTGGTGAGGTCGTATGGGGTCATTTCGACCTTGACCTTGTCGCCGGTGAGGATGCGGATGTAGTTCTTGCGCATGCGGCCGGAGATGTGCGCGGTCACCACGTGGCCGTTCTCGAGCTTCACGCGGAACATCGTGTTCGGAAGGGTCTCGAGGATCGAGCCTTCCATTTCGATGACATCGTCTTTGGACATTGGTTCCCGATATGGCCGGGCGTCAGGCCCGGAAAGGCGCGCGATTCTGCCACGATCAGGCCGCTGCGGGAAGTGAACATGTCGCCAACCCGCGACAACGCTCGCGTTCAGGGTGCCAGATCCGGCGGCCGGAGCCGCGGGAATCGGCCATCCCACGAGCCATCGCGGCCGGGCGAGCGCACCAGCACGGCCACTTCGGCGCAGAAGTCGGCACGCGGCATCTCGCGTGCACCGAGCGTGAAAAGATGGTCCGAGGCGACCTGCGCATCGAGCAGCGGCCAGCCCCATTCGTGCATCGCGCGGCCCAGCGCGAGCAGCGCGACCTTCGAGCCGTTCGTCGCGCCGCTGAACATCGACTCGCCGAAGAACATGCGGCCGATCGCGATGCCGTAGATGCCGCCGACGAGGCGGTCGCCGTCCCAGGCCTCGACCGAATGCGCATGTCCGAGCGCATGCAACTCGCCGTACGCGGCGAGCATCTCGTCGGTGATCCACGTGCCGCGCGCGCGGGCACGCGGCGCCGCGCACGCGCGCACGACGTCACCGAACGCGGTGTCGGCCCGGATGCTCCAGCGGCACGTGCGCAGCCAGCGGGCGAGCCGTCGAGGCACGTGCAGCGCTGCCGTGTCGAACACCGTGCGCAGCGACGGCGACCACCAGAGGATCGGCTGTCCGTCGGAGTACCACGGAAAGATCCCGCGCCGATAGGCGGTCAGCAGGCGCGCGGGCGCGAGGTCGCCTCCGGCCGCGAGCAGGCCGTCGGGGCTGTCCAAGGCACGCTCGACGGCCGGGAACGCGTCCTCCTGCGCATCGAGCCAGGGAATCCGGATCACGGGCTGCTCGGGTGTTCGTTCGACGTGGCGTGCATCGACGAAGGATGTTCACACGCGCGCTCGTCGAATGCCATCGCCTTCGGCGCCACTGCGTGGGGCGACGTCGGCACGCGGTCGACATGCGCTCGATCTCCTGGATGCGTTCCGACCCGGCAGGCATGCTTGCCCGTTCAACCTTCGTGCGCGTACGGCGAGTGCGCGAGCAATTCGGTGCGGTAGTCCTCGAGCGCCTGCGCCTCCCGGCGCAGGGCGACGGCGATCGCGCTGCGAAAGCGCGGATCGGCGATCCAGTGGAACGAGCGCGTGCGTGTCGGCAGGAAACCGCGTGCGAGCTTGTGTTCGCCCTGCGCGCCCGGTTCGAACGCGCGCAGGCCTTCGCGTAGACAGTAGTCGATGCCCTGGTAGTAGCACGCTTCGAAGTGCAGGCCGGGGATCTGCGCGCGGCAGCCCCAGTAGCGGCCGTAGAGCGTGTCGCCGCTGCGCAGCATGAGACTGCCGGCGACGAGGGCATTGCCGCGCCGGCACAGCACGGCGACGACATTGCGCGGCATCGTTGCGCCGAGATGGCGGAAGAACTCGAGCGTCAGGGCAGGGTAGTTGCCCTTGTCCTCGAACGTGGCGAGGTAGAAGTCGTGCAGTGCACGCCACTCGTCTTCATCGAGCTCGTCGCCGTGGCGGATCTCGCACGAGACCCCCGCGCGCGCGACCTGCGCGCGCTCGTGGCGGATGTTCTTGCGCTTCTTGTGGCTGAGCGCCGCAAGGAAGTCGTCGAAGTCGCGCCAGCCGCGGCCTCGGTCAATACCCGGGTTGCTCCAGTGGAACTGCCAGTCGAAGCGCGGCAGCCACGCGTCGTCCTGGAACGCCGCTGCGTCCGCGGGCGAAGCGAAGTTGAGATGCGCGGAAGACAGTCCGAGCCGCCCGGCCTCGGCGCGCATGGCTTCCACGAGCAGGTGGCGCAGCGCGTCGGCGCCGGCCCCCGCGCCGGCGAGCAGGCGCGAACCGCCGACCGGCGAATACGGCACCGCGCAGAGCAGTTTCGGGTAGTACTCGAAGCCGTGGCTCGCGTACGCGTGCGCCCAGCTCCAGTCGAACACGAACTCGCCGTGCGAATCGTGCTTGAGGTACAGCGGCGCGGCCGCGACGAGGCGTTCGCCCTCGTACAGGCCGAGGTGGTGCGGCTGCCAGCCGTTGCCCAGATTCGCGCAGCCGTGTTCCTCGAGGCCGGAGAGGAACGCGTGCGCGAGGAACGGGCTGTCGTCGCCGCGCAACGCATTCCATTGCGCCGCAGGAATGTCGCGCAGCCGGGCATGGAAACGCGCTTTCATGGTGAATGGATCAAGCGAAAGGCAATGCCGGACACCGAAGCACGAGCGGACGCGTCAGGAGAGGCGAACGATCGAAACACGGAGCATACGGAGCACACGGGGAAAGCAAACGAGGATCTGGAATCTTTCCCCTGTGCGCTCCGTGTACCGCGTGTTTCAGGCTCTTCCGGCTCCAGGCTCAGGCGATCAGCCCTTGTCGAGGTATTTCTCGGCGTCGAGGGCGGCCATGCAGCCGAAGCCGGCCGAGGTCACGGCTTGGCGGTAGACCTGGTCGGCCACGTCGCCCGCGGCGAACACGCCGGCCACGCTGGTCGCGGTCGCCGCACCTTCGAGGCCGGTGCGAATCACGATATAGCCGTTCTTCATCTCGAGCTGGCCGTCGAAGATCGACGTATTCGGCGTATGGCCGATCGCAATGAACGCGCCGCTCACGCCGATCTCGCGCTTGCGGTCGTCGAGCGTGCTGCGCAGGCGCAGGCCGGTCACGCCGGCGTCGTCGCCGAGCACTTCATCGACGGCATGGTTCCAGACGATCTCGACCTTGCCCGCGCGCTCCTTCTCGAACAGCTTGTCCTGCATGATCTTCTCGGCGCGCAGCTTGTCGCGACGGTGCACGAGGGTGACCTTGCGGCAGATGTTGGAGAGGTACAGCGCCTCCTCGACCGCGGTGTTGCCGCCGCCGATCACCGCGACGTCCTGGTCGCGGAAGAAGAAGCCGTCGCAGGTCGCGCACGCGGAGACGCCGCGGCCCTTGTAGTGTTCTTCGGATCGGATGCCGAGGTACTTGGCGGTCGCGCCGGTCGCGATGATGAGCGCGTCGCAGGTGTACTCGCCGGCATCGCCCTTGAGGCGGAACGGTCGCGTCGAGAGATCGGTGCTGTGGATGTGGTCGAAGACCATTTCGGTGTTGAAGCGCTCGGCGTGCTCGGCCATGCGTCGCATGAGGTCGGGGCCCTGCAGTCCCTCGACGTCGCCGGGCCAGTTGTCGACGTCGGTCGTCGTCATGAGCTGGCCGCCCTGGGCGAGTCCGGTGATGAGGGTCGGCTTGAGATTGGCCCGGGCGGCGTAGACCGCGGCGGTGTAGCCGGCGGGGCCGGAGCCGAGAATGATCAGTCGCGAGTGCTTGGCAGTGCTCATGTATAATCCGGGCCGCTTTCGAGGCGACCGACTCGTGGCGTTTCCGTGCACCAGCGCATCGTTCCGATGCCGCCGGTGAATCCGATTCCTCGCTTGCCCGATGCGCCGCACAGCGGCGGCGGTCGCGCGGGAGACCGGAGAATGGAGGGAACGCGTGCGCGATTCAAGGCGCCGACGTTGCTTCCCGTGGCGCACGGAGTGCCGCCGTCGACGCGGGCGGCCGAGGGCGATGCGAATCGCCTGCCGGCCACGCGAACGAATCCGGCACCCATTCTTTTCGAGGAACCTGCAATGCGTATCGGTGTGCCTGCGGAAACCAAGACCCTGGAAGGGCGCGTCGCGCTCGTGCCGGCTGCCTGCGCCGACCTCGTGCGCCGCGGCCACGAGGTGCACGTGCAGGCCGGGGCCGGCCTCAAGAGCGGCTTCAAGGACGAGGACTACACGCGCGTCGGCGTGAAGATCGCCGCGACCGCGAAGAAGCTCTATGACGTCGGCGAGCTCATCGTGAAGGTGAAGGAGCCGATCGCGGGCGATCTCAAGCTGTTGCGCAAGAATCACCTGCTGTTCTGCTACCTGCATCTCGCGCCGGAGCCGAAGCTGACCCGGGCGCTGCTCGACATCGGTCTCACGGGCATCGCGTTCGAGAGCGTGCAGGAAGACGACGGTTCGCTGCCGCTGCTCGCGCCGATGTCGATCATCGCCGGCCGCATCGCGACGCAGATCGGTACGCACCTGCTGCACCAGCCCGCGGGCGGCAAGGGCAAGCTGCTCGGTGGCCTGCCTTCGACCGAACGCGGCAAGGTGGTCGTGCTCGGTGCCGGCGCAGCCGGCGGCAACTCGGCTGCGCTCGCGGCCGCGATGGGCGCGAACGTCGTCGTATTCGACAAGCGCCAGGATCGCCTCGCGCAGATGATGGCGCTCGGCAGCAATGTCACCGCGCTGTATCCGTACGAGGAGTACGTCGCGCGCGAAGTGCGCGATGCCGACCTCGTCATCGGCGCCGTGCTGATCCCGAGCGCGAAGGCGCCGCACGTGGTCACGCGCAAGATGGTGAAGTCGATGGAGCCGGGCTCCGTGCTCGTCGACATCTCGATCGACCAGGGCGGCTGCTTCGAGACCTCGAAGCCGACGACCTACGCCGAGCCGACCTACCAGGTCGACGGCGTCACCCATTTCTGCGTGACGAACATGCCGGGCGCGGTGCCGCAGACCTCGTCGCAGGCGATCTGCGCGGCGATCCTGCCCTACGTGCAGCGGCTCGCGTCGGACAAGAACTGGAAGAAGTTCGAACCGCTCAAGCGCGGCATCAACGTCGAGGGCGGCAAGATCGTCCATCCGGCGCTCAAGGGTTGAGCAGGCCCGTCACCCTCCGGCGCGGGCGGTCCGCCCGCGCCGGTGTGTCGCCACTCCATTTTCGATGGAAAACAGTGGCCTATTGGACGAACTTCAGGTAAAAACTCCTGGTGGCGCGCACGACCAAACCCGTAAAGCAGGCACCGCGACTCGACGAGCATTGGCACAAGCGCCTGCGCGAAGCCGGCTTCCTGCTGCTGCTGCCGGTCGCGATCTACCTGTTCGCTTGCCTTGCGAGCTACAGCCCGAACGATCCCGGCTGGTCCCATGCGGGCGATCCGGCGCGCGGAATCCACAACTTCGGCGGCGCGTTCGGCGCATGGATCGCCGACCTCGTGTTCTACCTGATCGGGCTCGTCGCGTACGCGTTCCCGCTGCTGCTGCTCGTGGTCGGTTGGGTCGTGCTGCGCGGCGCGGTGCGCGAGGAGCGTTCGCCGCTCGAGCCGACGTTGCGACTGATCGGCTTCGTCACGTTCTTCGTCGCCGCACCGGGACTCGCCTACCTGCAGAGTAGCGGCCCCACGCTGCTGCCGTCGGGCCGAGGCGGCATTCTCGGGCACCTCGTCGGAGGCAGCCTCGTCGGCAGCTTCGGCCCGCTCGGCGCCGGGTTGTTCCTGCTCGCGCTGCTGCTGATCGCGATCACGCTCGCGACCGGGCTGTCGTGGTTCAAGGTCATGGACGCGATCGGCCGCTTCCTGCTCGGCGCGGGCGCCGGCGTGGCCGAACGGATGAAGCGGGCCGAGGACTGGAACGCCGCGCGCGAGGCGCGCGCCGAGCGCGAGGTCGTGCGCAAGATCGAGACGATCAAGCAGGCCAGACGCGAACCGATCCGCATCGAACCGGTGGTCGCGCCGATCGAGAAGAGCGAACGCGCGCAGCGCGAAACGCAGATTCCGCTGTTCTCCGGCGCCACCGACGTCGGCCAGCTGCCGCCGCTGTCACTGCTCGACGAGCCGCGCCAGCAGGTGAAGGGCTACTCGGAGGAAACGCTCGAGGCGCTGTCGCGCCAGGTCGAGCTCAAGCTCAAGGATTTCCGCATCGAGGCGCAGGTCGTCGGCGTGTTCCCCGGCCCCGTCATCACGCGCTTCGAGATGCAGCCCGCGCCCGGCATCAAGGGCAGCCAGATCTCGACGCTCGACAAGGACATCGCGCGTGGCCTGTCGGTGACGAGCGTGCGCGTGGTCGACGTGATCCCGGGCAAGTCGGTGATCGGGCTGGAGATCCCGAACGCCAACCGCGAGATCGTCTACCTGTCCGAGATCCTGCGCTCGGACAAGTACGACACGCTCAAATCGCCGCTCGCGCTCGCGCTCGGCAAGGACATCGGCGGCAAGCCCGTCGTCGTCGACCTCGCCAAGATGCCGCACCTGCTCGTCGCGGGTACGACCGGCTCGGGCAAGTCCGTCGCGGTCAACGCGATGGTCCTGAGCCTGCTCTACAAGTCGAGCGCGAAGGACGTGCGCCTCATCATGATCGACCCGAAGATGCTCGAGCTCTCGGTCTACCAGGGCATCCCGCACCTGCTCGCGCCGGTCGTCACCGACATGAAGGAAGCGGCCAACGCGCTGCGCTGGTGCGTCGCCGAGATGGAGCGTCGCTACAAGCTCATGTCCGCGGTCGGCGTGCGCAACCTCGCCGGCTTCAACAAGAAGGTCAAGGACGCCGACGACGCCGGCCATCCGCTGCTCGATCCCTTGTTCCGTCCCGACGCGTCGCAGCCGTCGCGCGTCGCCGAGCCGCTGCAACCGCTGCCGTACATCGTCGTCATCATCGACGAGTTCGCCGACATGATGATGATCGTCGGCAAGAAGGTCGAAGAACTCATCGCACGCCTGGCGCAGAAGGCGCGCGCGGCCGGCGTGCACCTGATCCTCGCCACGCAGCGTCCCTCGGTCGACGTGATCACCGGCCTCATCAAGGCGAACATCCCGACCCGGATCGCATTCCAGGTGTCGAGCAAGATCGACTCGCGCACGATTCTCGACCAGTCCGGCGCCGAGACGCTGCTCGGCCATGGCGACATGCTGTACCTGCCGCCCGGTACGGCGATGCCGGAGCGCGTGCACGGCGCGTTCGTCGACGACCACGAGGTGCACAAGGTGGTGGATTGGCTGCGCCAGCAGGGCGAACCCGACTACATCGACGGCGTGCTCGAGGAAGTGCAGTCGCTGGGCAACGGCAAGGTCATCGACGACTCGGGCCTGCCGCAGGACGCGTCGGACGGCGAGGGCGGCGGCGAGGACGCGCAGCTCTACGACCGGGCGGTCGCGATCGTGACGAAGACGCGACGCGCGTCGATCTCCGGCGTGCAGCGCCACCTGCGTATCGGCTACAACCGCGCGGCCCGCCTGATCGAGCAGATGGAGCGCGACGGCGTCGTCAGCGCCCCCGAGCACAATGGCAACCGAACCGTGCTCGCGCCGCCGCCGCCGGAAGACTGAGCCGGCTTCGATTCATCCGCCGCGCGCATAATCGCGCGCCGTACCCCTTCCGATGACGAAACCCATGCGCCGGATCGCAGCCCTCGCAGTTCTTGGTCTTGTCGCCGCCCACGCGGGTGCCACCGACACCGCACGGGCGCGCATGGAGGCCTTCTCGAAGGGCCTGCATGCGGTCAGCGGCACGTTCAGCCAATTGGTGACGGACGCCAACGGCCATCGCGGCGACGAGTCGCGCGGAACGCTCGCGCTCGAGGCGCCGCGCCAGTTCCGCTGGGAGACGACGGCTCCGTACCAGCAGACGATCGTCGCCGACGGCGCCAAGGTGTGGGTATATGAGCCCGACCTCGAACAGGTGTCGGTGCGCAGCCAGGATGCGGCCGAGGCGCACAGCCCGCTGACCGTGCTTACCGACCTGTCGCAGCTCGACCGCCAGTTCGAGGCGAGCGAAGCCGGCGAGCACGAGGGGCTGTCCTGGCTGCGCCTCAAGTCGAAGGCGAAGGAAGCGGATTTCGAGTACGCCGATCTCGGCTTCGATTCGGCATCGCTGCAGCGCATGCGCTTCAAGGACCAGCTCGGCAACGTCACCGAGATCCGTTTCGCTGACTGGAAGCGCAACCCGTCCTTGCCGGCCGGTACGTTCGCGTTCACGCCGCCGAAAGGCGTCGACGTCGTCGGCGACGTCAAGCCCGATGCCGAAGTGTTTCCGGTCCGCGATTGAGATGACACGCGTCAGGCGCGATCGCTGACGGCTGGGCCTGCCGCGAAGCGGCGCGCATCGCGATGATCCTCGCCGCACCGAAGCGGTGCGAAGGAGATCGCCATGGACCATCGTTTCCTCTCGAATCTGTCGCAGGCGCAGCGCGAGACGCTCGAACGGCTGCTGCCGTACGCCCTCGTGCTCGGCATCGCCTGGCTCGCCGCGCGCGGCGCGAAGAAGCTCGCCTGGTCGGTGTTCGGCCTGTACTGGGAGTTCCACTGGGTGCATCCGTGGCGCCTGTTCCACTGAACGCCCACGCCGTCGAGCCCGTGCGGGAGCGCCGCGAGGCGCGATGCTCCCGTACGCGCGCTCGTGCCTTCCGCGACCGACGTCCGGCCAGCGCATTCGGTGCATGTGCCGGCCGCGCCGTGCGCGTCCGGCGTACGCAGGACGGGCGCTCGTGGCGACGCGCGCATGCCGGCGTGATCGCCGCAGGCTGTTACGATAGTGGGCTCGACCACGGCCGCCCCGGCCATCGCAGGAATACCGTATGACGCACGATGGCGCGCGCGCATTGATCGATGCCTACTACGCGGCCTTCAACCGCGGCGACTGGAGCGCGATGCTCGATTGCCTCGCCGACGACGTCGTGCACGACCTCAACCAGGGTGCGCGCGAGCACGGGCGCGATGCGTTCCGTGCGTTCCTTGCACGCATGGATCGCTGCTACGAGGAACGACTGCACGACATTGTCGTGTTCGCCTCCGGCGACGGCATGCGCGCCGCCGCCGAATACGTCGTGCACGGCCGCTACAAGGCGACCGACGAGGGGCTTCCTCCCGCGCGGGACCAGCGTTACGTACTGCCCGGCGGTGCGTTCTTCGATCTGCGCGGCGATCGCATCGCGCGCGTGACGAACTACTACAACCTGCAGGACTGGCTGCGCCAGGTCGGCGCCTGACGCACGCCCGCGCCATGCGTGCTTCATTTGAAAAGTGCGGCCATGGATGGCCGCTTTCGACCGCATGACTCGACGACCTACACGATGACGCAACCCGAGAGCGAGCAGCGTTCAAGGACGAACGCAGCAATCATCGGTGGCGGCCCCGCGGGGCTCATGGCCGCGGAAACCGCGCGCGCGGCCGGGGTCGATGTCGACGTCTACGACCGCATGGGGTCGGTCGGCCGCAAGTTCCTCATCGCCGGCAAGGGCGGCCTCAATCTCACCCACTCCGATCCGTTCGAGGCGTTCGTCTCGCGCTACCGCGAGCGCGCCGACGAGGTCGGCGCATGGCTGCGCGAGTTCGATGCCGATGCGCTGCGTGCCTGGGCGCGCGGTCTCGGCGTCGAGACCTTCGTCGGCACGTCGGGGCGGGTGTTTCCTCGCGATCTCAAGGCAGCGCCCTTGCTGCGCGGCTGGGTTCGGCGGTTGCGCGCGAGCGGCGTGCGCTTCCATGTCCATCATGAATGGACCGGCTGGGACGCGCAGGGCGGATTGCGCTTCTCGACCCCCGATGGCGAGCGCTCGGTCGAGTCGGCTGCGGTCGTCCTCGCGTGCGGCGGCGGCAGCTGGCCGATCCTCGGTTCGGACGGACGCTGGATCGCACCGCTCGCCGCGCGTGGCATCGCGATCGCGCCGCTGCAGCCGTCCAATTGCGGCTTCGACGTGACCTGGAGCGCGCACTTTGCCGGGCGGCACGCGGGCGAACCGGTCAAGGCCGTCGTGCTCGAGTGCGAGGACGCGCATGGCACGACGCACCGCCGCCAGGGCGAGTTCGTGGTCGGCGAACACGGCATCGAAGGCAGCCTCGTCTATGCCTTCAGCGCAATCCTTCGCGATGCGATCGCCGCGCATGGGCGCGCCGTGGTCCGACTCGATCTCGCACCGGGTCGGGATGTCACGCGGCTCACGCGCGAACTCGCGCGTCCGCACGGGCGCCGATCCGTCGGCGAGCACCTTCGTCGCGCCGCGGGCATCGAAGGCGTCAAGGCCGGGTTGCTCTACGAAGCGCTCGGCAGGGATGCCCTCGCCGATCCGGAACGCGTGGCCGCGACGTTGAAGGCGCTGCCGTTGACGCTGCAGCGCGCACGTCCGCTCGACGAAGCGATCAGCAGCGCCGGTGGCGTGCGCTTCGAGGCGCTCGACGAGCGCCTGATGCTGCGCGACTTGCCCGGCATGTTCTGCGCAGGCGAGATGATCGACTGGGAAGCGCCAACTGGCGGTTACCTGCTGACGGCGTGCTTCGCGAGCGGTCGCATCGCGGGCGCTGCCGCCGCGGACTGGATCGTCCGCATGCGCGGCGCTACCGTGGCCCCATGATCGAAATCCTCGCCCTGACCGGCCATGAAGCGGCGCGTCACCTCGATGCCGTCGCCCGCCTGCGCATCGCCGTGTTCCGCGACTGGCCGTATCTGTACGCGGGAGACCTCGACTACGAAGCGAACTACCTCGCCACCTACGCGACGTCGCGCGAGAGCCTGTTCGTGCTCGCGCTCGACGACGGCAGCGTCGTCGGGGCCTCGACCGGGATCCCGCTCGCGCACGAGACGCCGGCTTTCATCGAGCCGTTCGTCGCACGCGGGATCCCGAGCGCGGACGTGTTCTATTTCGGCGAGTCCGTGCTGCTGCCCGACTACCGCGGCCAGGGGCTCGGCCATCGCTTCTTCGACGAGCGCGAGCGCCATGCGCGGCGCCTCGGCCGCTTCCGCATGACCGCGTTCTGCGCGGTCGAGCGCGATGCGGACGATCCGCGCCGTCCGCCGGGGCATCGCCCCAACGATGCATTCTGGAGCAAGCGCGGTTATCGGCGCCAGGAGGACATGTTCTGCCGCATCGACTGGCCCGAGGTCGGCTCCGGTGCGGCGACGACGCACCGGCTGCGCTTCTGGTTGCGGCCGCTGGAGTCGTCGTGAGCGTGCGCGTCGCGGTCGCCCAGTACGCGATCGGCGAGCCGGCTGATTTCGCGGCCTTCGCCGCGCGCGTCGCGACGCGCGTCGATGCGGCCGCGCGCGCGGGAGCGCAATGCGTCGTGCTGCCGGAGTACCTCGCGCTCGAAGCGGCGGCCGGCCAGGCGCACGACGTGCGCGCGGACTTCGTGCGCTCGCTTGCGGCGCTGCAGGCCATTCGCGCCGACTATGAAGCGCTCGCCCGCGAGCTCGCGCGCCGCCATGCCATCCATCTCGTCGCAGGCACCTTCCT
>DASTSE010000216.1:0-19249 GCA_035760865.1 Dokdonella sp. | reverse complement strand
GGCGACGTCGCCGCCGGCGCAGCGCCGCGCGGGCTCATCGCCGGCGACCTGTTCGAACCGCTCCGCCGCCTCGTCAACGCGGAGGCGGCATGAGGGTCGCGCTGCCTTCGCTCGACGAAGCGGAACTCGCCGATCTCGCCGCGCGCCTCGCACCCGCACTGCGGGACGGCGGGACGGTGTACCTGCGCGGCGACCTCGGCGCCGGCAAGACGACGTTCGCGCGCGCCCTGTTGCAGGCGCTCGGCGTCGATGCGCGCATCAAGAGCCCGACCTACAGCCTGATCGAGTCGTATCGCGCCGGTCCGCTCGACATCCACCATCTCGATCTCTACCGCATCGCCGACCCCGGCGAGCTCGAATGGCTCGGTCTGGCCGAACTCGCGGACGGCGCGTCGCTCGTGCTCATCGAGTGGCCCGAACGCGGTGACGGGGCGCTTCCGGCGGCCGATCTGCAGGTCCTGCTGAGCCACGCGGGCGAGCGGCGCGATCTCGTCGCCATCGCATCGGGCGGCGCCGGCGAGGCGATGCTCGCGGCATGGAATCCGACCCCTTCGAAGCGGCACGGAACCGGCCAACTCGTTTCGCGTACTTGAAGAAGTTTCCGCACCACACGGATTTGCAAGGGAAAATGCTTGCAATTTTCCGCGACTTTCGGGTTGAATACGGCGCATGTCGGGGACGCGCTACCATCGCTGGCTCGCCGCTTGCTTGGCCGGACTGTCCGGGCTGGCCGCGCACGCGCACGCGGCCGACATCGAGAGCTTGCGCGTCTGGGCGGGTCCCGAGTACACGCGGGCGGTGTTCGACGTCTCCGCGCCGGTCGATTACAAGCTGTTCGAACTCGCCAAGCCCGACCGCATCGTGCTCGACCTGCGCGACAGCCGCCTGGCCGACGGGTTCAGCGCGCCGGCCGCGAAGGGCGTGCTCAAGGGCTTGCGCGCGGGCAAGCAGGGCAAGGGCGACGCGCGCATCGTGTTCGATCTCGCCGAGGGCGTGCGTCCGAAGAGTTTCCTGCTTCCGCCCGCGGACAAGTTCGGTTACCGCCTCGTCCTCGACCTGTATCCGTCGACGTCGAAGCAGGCGCCCGTGAAGAGCGCGGCGGACGTCGCGATCGGCAAGGGACGCGACGTCGTCGTCGCGATCGATGCCGGACACGGCGGCGACGATCCCGGTGCGACCGGGGCGAGCGGTACGCACGAGAAGACGATCACGCTCGCGGTCGCGCGCGAACTCAAGAAGGCGATCGACAAGACACCCGGGATGACCGCGGTGCTGACGCGCGACGCCGACTACTTCATCCCGCTCGAGCAGCGCTACCTGAAGGCGCGCGAGGCGAAAGCGGACCTGTTCGTCTCGATCCATGCCGACGCATTCACGAGCAGCGATGCGCGTGGCTCTTCCGTCTGGGTGCTGTCGCCGCGCGGCGCCACCAACGAGGCCGCGCGCTGGCTCGCGGACCGCGAGAACCGCGCCGACCTCGTCGGCGGCATCTCGCTCGACGACAAGGACGACATGCTCGCCAAGGTACTGCTCGACCTGTCGCAGGGCGCGACGATGGGCGCGAGCAACGCGGTCGCCGAGCAGGTTCTCGCGGCGCTGAAGAAGCTCGGCCCGACCCATCGCAATTACGTCGAGCGCGCGAACTTCGTCGTCCTGCGCTCGCCCGACGTGCCGTCGATCCTCGTCGAGACCGCGTTCATCACGAATCCGACCGAGGAGGCGCGCCTGACCAATCCGGATCATCGCGAGAAGCTCGCAGGCGCGATTCTCGACGGCGTGCGCGACTACTTCCGCGCGTCGCCGCCGCCGGGCAGCCTGTTCGCGGCCAACAGCCGGCGCGAGCGCGGCGATCGCGCGAAAGCTTCGCGCTACGTCGTCGGCCGCGGCGACACGCTGAGCGCGATCGCGGCGACGCACGGACTCACCACGGCCGAATTGCGCGCGGCGAACAATCTCGCCGACGAACGCGTGCGCATCGGCGCCGTGCTCGAGATCCCGTCGGGTTGACACGCCCGCGCGGGTGCGAGCGTGAGAATCCGGGACTGAAACGGGCTTTTTCGCTCTCGCGCCTCGGTTGGGTGCGGTACCGCCGTCGGATATGATGCGGGTTCGCCATGCCCCGCATCCGTTCGCTTCCCCCCGAACTCGTCAACCAGATCGCTGCCGGCGAGGTCATCGAGCGTCCGGCTTCGGTGGTCAAGGAGCTGGTCGAGAACAGCCTCGACGCCGGCGCCAGGCGCATCGAGATCGACGTCGAGCAGGGCGGTACCCGCCTGCTGCGCGTGCGCGACGACGGCAGCGGCATCGACGCCGATGACCTGCCGCTCGCGATCGCGTCGCACGCGACGAGCAAGATCGCGAGTTTCGACGACCTCGAGCGCGTAGGCACGCTGGGTTTCCGCGGCGAAGCGCTGCCGTCGATCGCGTCGGTGTCGCGCTTCGCGCTGACGTCGCGTGCTCGCGGAGCCGACGGCGCCTGGCGCATCGAAGTCGACGGCGGGCATGCGCGCGCTCCGGTTCCGGCGCAGCATCCGGCCGGCACCAACATCGAAGTGCGCGATCTCTTCTACAACCTGCCCGCGCGACGCAAGTTCCTGCGCGCCGAACGCACGGAGTTCGGCCATATCGAGGACCTCGTCAAGTCGATCGCGCTCGCGCGCACGGCGACCGAATTCCGCCTCGCCCACAACGGCAAGACGGTGCGCATCCTCAAGCCGGTCGACGGCGACATCGAGCGCGCGCGCCGCGTCGCCGACGTGCTCGGTGAGGAATTCCTCGCCCGCAGCCTGGAAGTCGAGCATTCCGGCGCGGGCCTGCGCCTGCATGGCTGGGTCGGCCTGCCGACCGCATCGCGCGCACAGGCGGACCAGCAGTATTTCCACGTCAACGGACGCCTCGTGCGCGATCGCCTCGTCGCGCATGCGGTGCGCCAGGCCTATGCGGACGTGCTCTTCCACGGGCGTCATCCCGCGTTCGTGCTGTTCCTGGAGCTCGATCCCGCGCTCGTCGACGTCAACGTCCACCCGGCCAAGCACGAAGTCCGCTTCCGCGAGGGCCGGCTCGTGCACGACTTCCTCTACCGCACGCTCGACGATGCGTTGTCGGGCGCACGCGCGGGCGCGCCGCCGAGGGAGGTCCTCGCGCCCGCATCGCACGCGCTCGCGGGCAGCGCGTCGACGACGTGGTCCGAACAGCGGCAGGCCGGACTCGGTCTCGGCGTGCGCGAGCCGCTGGCCGACTACGCGGCGCTGCTCGGCGGCATCGCGCGCGCGGCGATTGCGCCCGATGCGCGCGAACATGGCGAGGCATCGGAGGTGCCGCCGCTCGGGTTCGCGCTGGCGCAACTGCACGGCATCTACGTGCTCGCGGAGAACGCGCACGGCCTCGTGCTCGTCGACATGCACGCGGCGCACGAGCGCATCACGTACGAGAAGCTCAAGCAGGCGCAGGACGGCGACGGCATCCGTTCCCAGCTGCTGCTCGTGCCGATGTCGCTCGCACTCAGCGAGCGCGAAGCGGCCGTGGTCGAGGAGCAAACGCAGCGGTTCGCCGAACTCGGGTTCGACGTCGTGCGCAGCGGGCCGCAGACCGTCTCGGTGCGGCGCATCCCGGTCGTGCTGGATGGCGCGGACGTCGGCCGGCTCGTGCGCGACGTGATCGCCGATCTCGCCGTGCACGGCCAGACGCGCCGCGTCGAGGAGAGCGCGAACGAACTGCTCGCGACGATGGCGTGCCACGGTTCGGTGCGTGCGAACCGCCGCCTGAGCATTCCCGAGATGAACGCGCTGCTGCGCGAGATGGAAGCCACCGAACGCTCGGGCCAATGCAACCATGGCCGCCCGACCTGGGTGCAGCTCGCGATCCCCGAGCTCGACCGCCTGTTCCTGCGCGGACGTTGACCGCGGGCCCGCACGCGCTTGCGCGCCGTCGCGCATCGACGAGGCCGCGCGGTCGCTGCCCGGGCCGCGGCGGGACTCCGCCGTGCGCGTTTTTGCGCCCCATCCGGGAACTCGACGCGCCCTCGCGGATTCTTGACATTTCCGACGCGAGCTTCGACGCTTCGCCGCTCGCTCATCCGTCCCACCCATCCTGGATCGCCTGAGGAACCCCTCGCATGTTGATGCTGAAGAGCGCCGCGCTTGCCGCGGCCGGCTTCGCCGGAGTGCAACTGATGTCCGCCCACGTCGAGACGAGCAAGCCCGCCGATTACACCCGCGAGATCGAGAGCTGGCGCGCACAGCGCGTCGAGCGCCTCAAGGCGCCGGGCTGCTGGCTCAGCCTGATCGGCCTGCACTGGCTCAAGGACGGCGCCAACAGCGTCGGCAGCGCGAAAGGCAACGACATCGTGCTCGCCAAGGGGCCGGCGAAGCTCGGCACGATCACCCTGAAAGACGGCAAGGTGTCGATGGCTCTCGACGCGAAGTCCGGTGCGACCGTCGATGGCAAGCCGACGCAGTCCGCCGAGCTGCTCGATGACTCGCACGAGACGCCGACCACGGTCGCGTTCGGCAGCGCGAGTTTTTACGTGATCGACCGCAATGGCAGGAAGGCGCTGCGCGTGAAGGACACCGAAGCGAAGACGCGCAGCGGATTCAAGGGCATCGACAGCTTCCCGATCGATCCGTCGTGGCGTATCGAGGCGAAGTTCGAGCCGTTCAAGCCCGCGCATACGCTCGAGATCCCGACCGTGCTCGACACGGTCGACAAGATGACGGTGCCCGGAAAGGTCACGTTCGTGCGCGACGGCAAGAGCTACACGCTGTTGCCCGTGCTCGAGACCGACGATGCGAAGGAGCTGTGGTTCATCTTCGCCGACCGCACGAGCGGCAAGGAAACCTACGGTACGCGCTTCCTCTACGCCGACCTGCCGAAGGACGGCAAGGTCACGGTCGACTTCAACAAGGCGTACAACCCGCCGTGTGCGTTCACGCCGCACGCGACGTGCCCGCTCGCGCCGCCGGAGAACCGCCTCGACCTGCGCGTGACCGCGGGCGAGAAGAAGTACGCGGGCGGCACGCACTGAAGCACGCGACGGCGGCCCGGTCGGATCGGCCGGCTGCCGTTCAGGTGGCGACCGGATCATGGCGCTGCCGCGAAATTCCCGGTGCCCGGCGGCTCCAAGGCGTGTCGCTTTGGACCTCCGCTGCGCTCGGGTACACTAGCGCGCTTTTCCCGGCGCGGTCCCGCTGCGGCATCGCCCCAGGTTCGCCATTCCATCCCGGAGACACAGGCATGAAGTTCGGTTGGTCACTCGCCCTCGCGGCGCTGTTCGTTGCAGGGTCCGCGTTCGCGCAGGACACCACGTCCGACAAGGGCAAGCTTTCCTACGCAATGGGCTTCCAGCTGGGTAGCCGGCTTTCGGGCCAGAAGGCCGACGTCGACATCGCGACCTTCACGCGCGCGCTGCAGGATGCGTTCGCCGGCAAGGAGCCGGCCGTCCCGCAGGCGGCGATGGCGGACGCGGTGCAGAAGTACGAGCAGAAGATGAAGTCGGCGATGGACAAGGAACTCGCCGACAACAAGCGCGAGGCCGACGCGTTCATGGCCGCCAATCGCAGCAAGAAGGGCGTCGTCGTGCTGCCGAACCAGGTGCAGTACAAGTCGATCGAGGACGGCACCGGCAAGTCGATCACGCCGGCCAGCGAAGTCACCTTCCACGTGCGCGTCTCGCTGACCAACGGTCGCGAGATCCGCAGTTCGTTCGTCGGCGAGCCGGTCAAGGCGAAGGTTTCGGACTTGCCGGGCATCTTCGGCACCAAGCTGCTGCCGGAAGTGATCCAGAAGATGAAGGTCGGCGACCATTGGATGATCTACCTGCCGCCGGAACAGGCGTCGGGCAACCAGGTCTTCATCTGGGAGGTCAAGATCGTCGACGTCAAGTGACGCCAGGATGACGTGCTCCTGCGCAGCACGCCGGTGTACGACGGCACGGCATCCGATGACGTCGCCGCTCCGGTGCACGCACGCGCAGTGACGGAATCCCGATCGATGCAAGACGCAACGCCGCGCTCCGTCGCGGCGTTTGCGTTTGCGAAGGACACGCATGAACCCGCACATCGTCCCCATCCTCAGCCCGTGCATCGGCACCTGTCGCCTCGACCCACAGGGTTATTGCGAAGGCTGCCTGCGCAGCGGCGACGAGATCGCGCGCTGGGTCGCGATGGGCGAGCGCGAGCGCCGACGACTCATGGATGAAGTATTGCCGCAGCGCGAGGCCGCTCGCCGATGACCGGCGTCGATTCGCAACGCCTTCGCCGCGCGGTGCGCGGCCTCGGCGATCCGCCTGCGGGCGCGGGCTGGAATGCGGCCGAACTCGCCGACGCGCTCGGCGACGGCCCATTGCGGCCCGCGGCGGTGCTCGTTCCGATCGTCCTGCGCGGCGACGAGCTGTCGGTACTGTTCACGCGCCGGGCAGGGCACTTGCGCACGCACGCGGGGCAGGTCAGCTTCCCGGGCGGCGCGATCGACGCCGGCGACGCCGATGCGATCGCCGCGGCGTTGCGCGAGACGGAGGAGGAAACCGGCATCCTGCCCGCGGACGTCGAACCGTTCGGCTTCCTCGATGGTTTCGACACGGTCTCCGGCTTCCACGTGTTCCCGGTCACGGGCTTCGTGCGCGGCGGCTACCTGTCGCGCATGCACGAGGCCGAAGTCGAGGAAATCTTCGAGGTGCCGCTCGACTTCCTGCTCGCGCCGGCGAACCTGCGGCTCGAGCGCATCGACTGGCGCGGCAGGGCGCGTACGATCTACGCGTTCGAATGGGAAGGCCGGCGTATCTGGGGCGCGACGGCGGCGATGGTGAAGAACCTGATCGACCGACTGGAGCGCTCCGCATGATTCCGACGACCCTCGTGACCGCGACCGAACTCGCGCGGCTGCAGGCGCGCGGCAACGTGCTCGTGGCCGACTGCCGCTTCGATCTCGCCGATGCGGGCAAGGGCGAACGCGACTGGGCGCAGTCGCACATCCCCGGTGCGATCCACTTCCACCTCGACCGCGATCTGTCCGACCTTTCCAAACGCGCGCTGGGCCGGCACCCGTTGCCGCACGATCTCGTGTTCTCCGCTGCGCTTGCGCGCGCAGGTTGGCGACCTGGCTTCGACATCGTCGCGTACGACGACGCACAGGGCGCGCTCGCGGCGGCGCGCCTGTGGTGGTTGCTGCGCCTCGCCGGCGTGCGCAATGCGGCCGTGCTCGACGGTGGCTGGGCCGCTTGGCGCGAGGCCGGCCTGCCACTCGAGTCCGGCACCGTCGCGCCCGCGGAAAGCACGGTGCAGCTCTCGCTCGATCGCGCCCAGGTCGTCTGGTTCGACGAACTCGAGCGCCGCCGCGCGAGCGGCGATGTGCTGCTGCTGGACGCGCGCGCCGCGGCACGGTATCGCGGCGAAATCGAACCGATCGACGCCGTCGCCGGGCACGTCCCCGGCGCGCGCAACCGGCCGTTCGCGGACAACCTGCAGGAAGGCGGCCGCTTCAAGCCGCGCGAGCGGCTGCGGGAAGAATTCGAGTCGCTGCTCGGCGGGCGCCCGGCGCGCGACATCGTGCACATGTGCGGTTCGGGCGTGACCGCGTGCCACAACCTGCTCGCGATGGAGCATGCAGGGCTCGCCGGCTCGCGCGTATTCGCGCCGTCATGGAGCGGCTGGATCAGCGATCCATCGCGTCCCGTCGCGACGGGCTCCCCACCGTAGAAGCCCGAATCACGAAGGACACGAAGGACACGAAGGGAAGAAGATTGAAACAGATAGCGAGCGGGCGTCGGCTCGCGCGTACTCGCGCGATCGTGCGGGCCGGATCGGCGACCCCGGCGTTGTCCCATGATGAAGGCTACCAGGAGCCGAGGCCTGAAGCGCGAAGCTGAAACGCGCGGCTTTGCCAGTTACTTGTTCCGATTTCCTTCTTCGCTTGCTTCTCTTCGTGTCCTTCGTGTCGAAGGCTTTCGCCTTGCTTTGCGGCAGCCGTCCTCGACTTAACCCTTCGATTTCAGGCGCGCGACGAGCGCGTGCAGCACGGCCTGCGCTTCGGGCGCGAACCAGCGGTCGAGGAAGTCGTCGACCGGCAGTGCCTTCGGATCGGCGAATACCGCCGCGAGGTCTGCGCGCGCAAGGCGGCGCGTTTCCGCCATCGCGCGGGGCGGGAGCGCGAGCAGCTCCTCCAGCCACGCGATAGCGCGCGGGACTACGCCGGCGCCGTCGACGAGTTCGTCGACGAGGCCGATCGCGTCCGCCTGTTCGGCGTCGAGCATCGCGCCGACGACCATGAGGCGTTCCGCGCGGTACGGGCCGACGAGGCGACGCAGGGCGGCCTGGATGCATTCGGGCACCGACAGGCCGACCTGCACTTCGTTGAGCCCGATGCGATAGGCGCCGCGCGCCATCACGCGGTAGTCGCACATGATCGAGAGCACGGCGCCCCCCGCGGGCGCGTGCCCGGTGATCGCCGCGACGACGGGGATCGGTGAACGCGCGAGCGCGCCGCAGAGGCCGAAGAAGTCGTGCCAGAACACGCGGAACGCGTCGCGCTCGATCTGCAGCAGGGCGGGCACGTCGAGTCCGGCCGAGAACAATCCGGGCGAACCGGACATCACGAGCGCGCGTACGCCTTCGCTCGGCGCCGCCTCGACCGCCACGCGCAGCGCGTGCACGAGACCCGGGTCGAGCGCGTTGACGGGGGCGCGGGCGAGGCGCAGTTCCTGGATCGTATCGTGCTGGATGATGTCGAGCATGGGGCCCTGCGGCGATGCGTGGCGGGAAAGACGGTCGTCAGCCTTCGTTCGGCGACCAATGGTATTTCACCGCGTAGTCGAGCGTCGCCTTGCCGCCGGCCGGGACCGCGACGCGGAATTCGAGCAGGTCGGGGCTTTGCTTCGCGGGCTTGACGCTCGACGACACGAGCGTCCAGGCGCGCCAGCGGTTCGGATGTTCGCGCACGCTGACCTCGCGCGGGATTTCGCCGCTGTTGGTCAGCGTGATGCGGAAGCCTTCATCGAGTTCGCGTGCGGCCCGGTCGACCTTGAACGCGGTGCGCTCGCGCGCGACCGCGAGGTCGAATGCGACACCGAGGTTGACCAGCACGTCGCGACCCTTGGCGACGTCGGCGATGCGGTTCTCGCCGAGCAGTTCGGTACGGCCGTCCTTGTCGCGCGTGAGCACGCGCAGGTTTCCCGCCGGTAGGTTCTCCGCGGCGACGAACGAGAGCTGGCTCTGCACGGGACCGCTGCCGACTTGCCATGCGTCCGGTTCGAGCATCGGCTTCGGCGGGTACCACGCGCCGCCGGTTTCGTAGAGCCAACGCCGCTCGCAAGCGAGGGCGCTGCTCGCGTAAAGCGGCACCTGCGTAACGCTCGCATCGGGTAGATCGAGCGCGCCTTCGATTGCGTAGGCGCGGTAATCGCCGAGCGAGGATTGCTCCGGCGCGCCTTCCGGGGCCGGTGCCGGCGCCGCGGCGGCCTTCATCATCATCACGCGTGGGCCGCGATCGTATTTGGCGAAGTTCGGCGAGCCCGCGATGAGCTTGAGTTTCGCCGCCGCGTAGTCGCGACCGCTGCGATTGGCGATGCTCGCGAGCGCATCGAGGCGCAGGCGGCAGCCGTCGTCGCCGAGCAGCAGGGCCGAATACGCGGCGCGCCAGCCGAGTCCCGACGTCGGATAGGTCAACATGGGCGTGGCGGCGCCGGCCTTGCCGTCGACGGCGACTTGCAGCGTGCTTCCGGGCATGCCCGAACCCTCGGCGAATTCGACGCGCACGTAGTCGTGCACGTAGCTGATCCTGCCGTTCGCAGCGCGGACGCCGAGTCCGTTGCCGTCGATCGCGACGAGCGTACCGTCCGCGAGCGGCTTGCCGTCGGCACCGAACACTTGTACGACTTCGCCGCGATGCGCGGCGAGCAGGCCGGCGTCGCCGGCGGAAATCACGCGCTGACCGAGCACGCGCGCCGCGGCGCCGAAATCGATCGAGACCGCCTCGGTATCGAGCATCGTCGGCAGGCCGTCGACGACCACGGTCTGGCGGCCCCCGGCGAGCGCGATATCGCGGCGTTCGTGCACGATCGCGTGACCGTCCGCGATCGGCTGGTTGCCCGCGTCGAACAGCGTGTCGCTGTCGCTGCGGTAGATCGTCAAGGCGGGATCGGTGGCGTGGGCGAGCGTGGATGCGGCGGTCATGGCGAGCACCAGCAGGTTGTGGCGCATGGTCGCACTCCTGTTGCGCGGGAGGGATGCGGCTATCATAGCCGCGACTCCGGAGGCTGCCATGATCCCACTGCGCGTCGTTCCGCTCCTGCTCATGCTGCTGTTCGTCTCGCCGGGCGTGCATGCCGAAGGCAAGCTCGGCGTTTTCGATGCGTGGATCCGCGCTGCGCCGCCGGGCGCCACGATGATGGCCGGCTACGTGACGCTGAAGAACAGCGGCGACGCGCCCCTGACGATCCTCACGGTACAGAGCGACGCGTTCCGGCTGACGTCGCTGCACGAGACGATCGTCGAGCGCGATGTTTCGAAGATGCGCGAGGTCCATCGCCTCGTGATCGAGCCGGGCAGCGAGATCCGGCTCGCTCCGGGCGGCAAGCACCTGATGCTGATGCAGCCGCGGCACGAGATCGCGGTCGGCGACAAGGTGCAGGTGATGTTCCTGCTCGCCGACGGCACGCGAGTGGAGACCTATTTCGACGTGGTCGCGCCCGATTCCGGCGACGACGACTGACACGCGGCGCGGATCGCCTGCGGCAACGGCACCGAGCGTCCGTTCGCCGGGTCGATCCACACCATCACGACGTCGCCGTCCGCGTAGACGGTCGCCCCATCGCTCTCGTCGACGATGCGGTGGGCGATCGTGAGCGACGAGTTGCCGAGGCGGCTTGCAGCGAGTTCGACTGCGATGCGCGCGGGCCAGGCGAGCTGTCGGCGGTAGTTGATTCGTGCCGCGGCGACGACGGGCATCATCGTCTCGTCGAACCAGGCGCCTTCGATGCCGGCGAGCCAGGCAAGGCGCGCTTCCTGCGCGTAGACGAGGAATGCCGCGTTGTTGACGTGGTTGAACGCATCGAGATCGCCCCAGCGCACGTCCATCGGCACCCGCGCGAGCACGGGTGCCGCCTGCGCGACCGTGGCGGCGTCGTCGGCCGCGCTCACGCGGCCTCCTTGCGCCCGCGCTTGCGCGATGCGGCGGAAGTGCCGGCGAGCGCGCGCGCGAGGAACCGGCCCGTGTGCGACTGCGGTACGCGCGCGATCTGCTCGGGCGTGCCGGTCGCGACGATCGTGCCGCCGCGGTCGCCGCCCTCGGGGCCGAGGTCGACGATCCAGTCCGCGGTCTTGATCACATCGAGATTGTGTTCGATCACGACCACCGTGTTGCCGTCGTCGGCGAGTCGCTGCAGCACGCCGAGCAGCTGCTCGATGTCGTGGAAGTGCAGACCGGTCGTCGGTTCGTCGAGGATATAGAGCGTGCGCCCCGTGTCGCGCTTGCTCAGCTCGCGCGACAGCTTCACGCGCTGGGCCTCGCCGCCGGACAGCGTCGTCGCGCTCTGGCCGAGCTTGATGTAGGTGAGGCCGACGTGCATGAGCGTCTCGAGCTTGCGCGCGAGCACGGGCACCGGCTCGAACAGCTTGTGCGCGTCTTCGACCGTCATCTCGAGCACGTCCGCGATCGTGTGGCCCTTGTAGGTGATCTCGAGCGTCTCGCGGTTGTAGCGCTTGCCATGGCAGACGTCGCACGGCACGTAGACGTCGGGCAGGAAGTGCATCTCGACCTTGATGAGGCCGTCGCCTTCGCATGCCTCGCAGCGCCCGCCCTTGACGTTGAAGCTGAAGCGGCCGGGGCCGTAACCGCGCGAGCGCGCTTCGGGCACTTGCGCGAAAAGCTCGCGCAGCGGCGTGAACAGGCCCGTGTAGGTGGCCGGATTCGAACGCGGCGTGCGGCCGATCGGCGACTGGTCGATGTCGACGACCTTGTCGAACAGGTCGAGGCCGTGGATCTCGCGGAAAGGCGCCGGCTTCTCGTTCGCGCCGTTGAGTTCGGCCGCGGTGTATTTGTGCAGGGTGTCGTTGATGAGGGTCGACTTGCCCGAGCCCGATACGCCGGTGATGCAGGTGAACAGGCCCGCGGGGATCTCGAGGTCGACGTTCTTGAGGTTGTTGCCGCTCGCGCCGAGCAGCCGCAACACCTTTCCGGGATCGGCTTCGCGGCGCCGCTTCGGCACCTCGATGCCGCGCTGGCCGGACAGGTACTGCCCGGTCAGCGAGCGCTTCGACTTGAGGATCGCCGCGATGTTGCCCTGCGCGACGATCTCGCCGCCGTGCACGCCCGCTCCGGGCCCGATGTCGACGATGTGGTCGGCGAGGCGGATCGCGTCCTCGTCGTGCTCGACGACGATGACCGTGTTGCCGAGGTCGCGCAGGCGGTTCAGCGTGCCGAGCAGGCGTTCGTTGTCGCGCTGGTGCAGGCCGATCGACGGTTCGTCGAGCACATACATGACGCCGACGAGGCCCGCGCCGATCTGCGAGGCGAGCCGGATGCGCTGGGCTTCGCCGCCCGACAGCGAATCCGCCTGGCGGTCGAGCGTGAGGTAGTCGAGGCCGACGTCGACGAGGAAGTGCAGGCGCTCGCGGATCTCCTTGACGATCTTCGCGGCGATTTCGCCGCGCCAGCCGGCGAGCTTGAGCGCCTTGAAGAACGCCAGCGATTGCTCGATCGGCAGCGCGGTCAGCGCGGGCAGGTTCGAGTCGCCGACGAACACGTTGCGCGCGCTGCGGTTGAGGCGCTGGCCGTGGCAGTCGGGGCACGCGCGTTCGCTGATGAACTTCGCGAGTTCCTCGCGCACGGCCGGCGATTCGGTTTCCCGGTAGCGGCGCTCGAGGTTCGGCACGATGCCTTCGAACGCGTGCTTGCGCGTGACGGCCCCACTCGCGCCGGTGACGTATCGGAAGCTGATCGGCTCGCCGCCGGATCCGAACAGCACGTGGTGGCGCGTCGCCTCGGGCAGGTCGTGCCACGGCGTGTCGACGTCGAACTTGTAGTGTCTGGCGAGCGAGAGGATCAGCTGGAAGTAGTACTGGTTGCGCCGGTCCCAGCCGCGCACCGCGCCGGCGGCGAGGCTGAGCTGCGGATTGACGACGACGCGCGCAGGATCGAAGAACTGCGTCACGCCGAGGCCGTCGCAGGCGGGGCACGCGCCGACCGGTGAGTTGAACGAGAACAGGCGCGGCTCGAGTTCGGGCAGCGAGTAGTCGCAGACCGGGCAGGAGAAGCGCGACGAATACGTGACTTCGGCCGCCTTCGCGTCGTCGAGGTCGACGAGGATCGCGATGCCCTCGCCGAGGCGCAACGCGGTCTCGAACGATTCGGCGAGGCGCTGCTTGATGTCGGGCTTGGGCCGGAAGCGATCGATCACGACTTCGATCGTGTGTTTCTGTCGCAACGCGAGCGCGGGCACCGCGTCGAGTTCGTGCACGGTGCCGTCGACGCGCGCGCGCACGAACCCCTGCGCGCGCAGCTGGTCGAACACCTGCACGTGTTCGCCCTTGCGTTCGCGCACGACCGGAGCGACGAGCATGTAGCGCCTGTCGGGATCGAGCGCGAGCGTCGCGTCGACCATCTGGCTCACCGTCTGCGCCTCGAGCGGAATGCCGTGGTCGGGGCAGCGCGGCGTGCCGACGCGCGCGAACAGCAGGCGCAGGTAGTCGTACACCTCGGTGATCGTGCCCACGGTCGAGCGCGGGTTGTGGGAGGTCGACTTCTGCTCGATCGAGATCGCCGGCGACAGGCCCTCGATGTGGTCGACGTCGGGCTTCTCCATGATCGAAAGGAACTGGCGCGCATAGGCGGACAGCGACTCCACGTAGCGACGCTGGCCCTCGGCGTAGATCGTGTCGAACGCGAGCGACGACTTGCCGGAGCCGGACAACCCCGTGATGACGATGAGCTTGTCGCGCGGCAGGTCGAGATCGATGTTCTTGAGGTTGTGCGTGCGCGCACCGCGGATGCGTATCGTGTCCATGGCGGAGGAGGTGAGGGGCGTCGTCCACTATAGCAAGGGCGGCGAGTCGCCCGGGTCCGGCGCGCGGCGGGCGGGATGCGCGGCTGCGCAGTGTCGCTTCGCCCGAATGAACGAATCCCGTTCCTGCACGCATCGCCTCCCGGATGCCTCGGCCTGCGGGGCGACCGAGGGCGTACCGGCGCCTGCCTCGGGCGGTTCCCGGCGGGCCATCGCAGGGCGGCCTCGGCGTTCCTCGCTTGCCGGAACAACGACTTGCGCGAGAAACCGCGCTCCGTTAGACTGCGCGGCTCGCTCCGGGGCGATTGGCCCGGGGCAAGGCTGATTCCAGAATAACTACAGAGGCATAGCCATGTACGCAATCATCGTCACCGGCGGTCGCCAGTACCGCGTGGCGCAGGGTGAAGTCCTGCGCGTCGAGAAGATCGCTGCCGATGTCGGCGCCGAGGTCAAGTTGGACCAGGTCCTGCTCGTCGGCGAAGGCGAAGGCGTCACCGTCGGCGCGCCGCTGGTCGCTGGCGCGCTCGTCACCGCGAAGGTGAAGTCGCACGGCCGTGCGGAGAAGATCCGCATCGTCAAGTTCCGTCGCCGCAAGCATCACCGCAAGGAGATGGGACACCGCCAGCACTACACCGAAATCGAAATCGTCGGCATCACCGGCGCGGGCAAGAAGTAAGGAGCACGGCAATGGCACACAAAAAGGCAGGCGGCTCGACCCGCAACGGTCGCGACTCGAATCCGAAGTACCTCGGTGTGAAGGTGTATGGCGGCCAGGCCGTCGAGGCCGGCAACATCATCGTGCGCCAGCGCGGCACGCGCTTCCATCCGGGCACGGGCGTCGGCCTCGGCCGCGACCACACGCTGTTCGCGCTCGTCGACGGCACGGTCGAGTTCAAGGTCAAGGGCGCCGAGGCGCGCAAGACGGTCAACGTGATTCCGGGCTGATTGCCTGCGCAATCGCTCAGCGAAGGCCCCGCCGCGAGCGGGGCTTTTCGTTTGAGCGGGGATTCGAGATCGGAGCCTCGGGCTTCGACACGGCAAAGCCAGAATTCATACTCCCTCCGGTCCTTCGCCTTCGGCAACCTCCGACATCAGCTTCGTCAGCGATCCGCGGCTTGCCGAATCCCGAATCTCCAATCTCCAATTCCGGTTCTGCCCATGAAATTCGTCGACGAAGCAGTCATCCAGGTCCACGCCGGCAACGGCGGCAACGGCTGCGTCAGCTTCCGGCGCGAGAAATTCATACCCTTCGGCGGCCCCGATGGCGGCGACGGCGGCAGCGGCGGCAGCGTCTGGCTCGTCGCGGACGAGGGCATCAACACGCTCGTCGATTTCCGCCACCAGCGCGTGTTCCGCGCGCAGCGCGGCGAGAACGGCATGGGGCGCCAGATGGCCGGCAAGGGCGGCGAGGACACCGTCATCCGCGTTCCGGTCGGTACGGTCGTCATCAATACCGCGACCGACGAGGAGATCGGCGACCTCACCACGCACGGCCAGCGCCTGCTCGTCGCCCAGGGCGGCCACGGCGGCCTCGGCAACATCCACTTCAAGAGCTCGGTCAACCGGGCGCCGCGCAAGGCGACCCATGGCAGCGCCGGCGACGAGCGCGAGATCAAGCTCGAACTCAAGGTGCTCGCCGACGTCGGCCTGCTCGGCTTCCCCAACGCGGGCAAGTCGACCCTGATCCGCGCGGTGTCGGCGGCGACGCCGAAGGTGGCCGACTACCCGTTCACGACCTTGCAGCCGCATCTCGGCGTCGTGCGCATCGAGGCCGACCGCAGTTTCGTCATCGCCGACATCCCGGGCCTGATCGAAGGCGCGGCCGAAGGCGCGGGCCTCGGCATCCAGTTCCTCAAGCACGTCGCGCGCACGCGCCTGCTGCTGCACGTCGTCGATATCGCGCCGCTCGACGGCATCACCGATCCGGTCGCCGAAGTCCGCGCGATCGAGAACGAACTCGCCGAATTCGACCCCGCGCTGCTCGATCGCCCGCGCTGGCTCGTGTTCAACAAGGTCGACCTGATCGCGCCGGACGAGCGCGAAAAGGTCGCCAAGGCGATCGTGCGCAAGCTCAAGTGGAAGCAGCCGTGGTACCTCGTCTCGGCGATCGCGCGCGAGGGCACGTGGCCGCTCTGCCTGGACATCCAGCGATTCTTCGACGAGCAGAAATACGCGGCCGAGGCGGCCGGGCAGGGCGCATGAGCGATGTCGTCCGGGCAAAGAAAAAGCCGGCGACGAAGGCCGGCTTTTTCGAGAAGGGCGGCCCGGAAGGCCGCTCTTGCAGTGACGCAGACGATCGCGGGAACTCAGGCCAGCGCCTTGATGTGCGCGGTCAGGCGGCTCTTGTGACGGGCAGCCTTGTTCTTGTGGATGAGGCCACGCGACGCGTAACGGTCCATCACCGGCTCGGCGATCTTCATCGCGGCCTCGGCTTTCGCCTTGTCCTTCGCTTCGATCGCCTTCACGACGTTCTTGATCGCCGTGCGAACCATCGAACGCGCGCTGGCGTTGCGCTGGCGGTGCTGCTCGGACTGGCGCGCACGCTTCTTCGCGGACTTGATGTTGGCCAAGGGACTGCTCCGATAATCGGGATTGGAAAAAGACTCCGGATTATGAAGGCCGAAGCCTTCGGCGTCAATCACGATGGCGGCGATCGGACATCGGCAGTGGGGCATCGTTCGAACGGCCAGGAGGGCGATGGCAGGCCGACCGGTATCGATGCCGCCCGATCCGGCCCGCGAGTGCGCTCTTCGGATGGCCGATTCCCGATGCCCCATTCCCGGCTCCACGCATGACCCGCCCGAGCCTGCTCCGCTCGATGCTGAGCTTCAGCGGCGGTACCTTCGTCTCGCGCGTGCTCGGACTCGTGCGCGAGCAGGCGATCGCCTATGCGTTCGGCGCCAATGCGGCGACCGATGCGTTCTGGGTCGCGTTCCGCATCCCGAACTTCCTGCGCAGGTTGTTCGCCGAAGGTTCGTTCTCGGTCGCGTTCGTGCCCGTGTTCACCGAGGTCAAGGAGACGCGTTGCCACGAGGACCTGCGCCGGCTCGTCGCCCGCACGGCAGGCACGCTCGGCGGCGTGCTGCTCGTCGTGACCGCGCTCGGCATGCTCGGCGCGCACTGGGTGGCGGGCGGCTTCGCGCCGGGCGCGATCGACGAACCGGCCAAGTACGCGCTGACGACGGACCTGCTGCGCGTGATGTTCCCGTTCCTGCTGTTCGTGTCGCTGACCGCGCTCGCGGGCGCGGTGCTGAACAGTTTCCACAAGTTCATGCTGCCCGCGCTCACGCCGGTGATCATGAATCTCTGCCTCATCGCCGCCGCATTGTGGTGGTCGCGCCGGTTCGAGGTGCCGATCATGGCACTCGGCTGGGCGATCCTCATCGCCGGCATCCTGCAACTGGCCGTGCAGTTGCCGGCGCTCGCGAAGCTCGGCCTGCTCGTCCGGCCGCGCTGGGGGTGGAGCCATCCCGACGTGCGCCGCATCCTCACCTTGATGGTGCCGACCCTGTTCGGTTCGTCGGTTGCGCAGGTCAACCTGCTGCTCGACACCCTGATCGCGTCGTTCCTCGTCACCGGTTCGCAGACCTGGCTCACGCAGACCGACCGGTTGCTCGAGTTCCCGCTCGGCATCTTCGGCGTCGCGCTCGGCACGGTGATCCTGCCGTCGCTGTCGCGCCATCACGTCGCGACCGATCGCGAGGGGTTCGCGCGTGCGCTCGACTGGGGGCTGCGCACGGCGCTGCTGATCTCGGTGCCGGCGATGCTCGCGCTCGTGCTGCTCGCCAAGCCGCTGCTCGCGACCTTGCTGCAGCACGGCCGATTCGGAGCGCACGACGTCGAGATGGCCGCGCTGTCGCTGTCGGCACTGTCGTTCGGCTTGCCCGCGTTCGCCCTCGTCAAGGTCGTTGCGCCCGCGTTCTACGCGCGCCAGGACACGAAGACGCCCGTGCGGGCGGGCATCGTCGCGATGGTCGCGAACATGGCGCTCAACCTCATCTTCGTCGCCGTGCTGTTCCATCTTTGGCACCGGCCGGGCGACCTCGCCGACGGTTGGCTCGCGGCGATCGCGAAGGTGCCCGGTCTGCACATGGGGCTCGCCCTCGCGAGCGCGCTCGCGAGCTATCTCAATCTCGCGCAGCTTTGGCTCGCGCTCGGCCGCGACGGCGTCTACGTGCGCCAGCCCGGCTGGGGACCGCACCTGCTTCGCCTCGCCGCCGCCTGCACGGCGATGGTCGCGGTGCTCGGCGTCGGTTTGTGGCAGTGGCCCGAGTGGGGCGCGTGGGACACCGGCGCGCGCGTCGCGCGCCTCGCCGTGCTCGTCGGCGGCGGTGGTGCGACGTTCCTCGGCGTGCTGTTCGCCAGCGGCTTCCGCATGCGCGACCTGCGCGGCGCTTAGGGGGAAGGGCGGGGCGAGTGCGATGCGCGAGCAGCGTCGGCAGCGGAGTTGGACCCGCGAACGGCGGCGCGTCTTGCGCGAATCGGCGACGCGACACGCGTCGATGCCGCGATGGAATATCCGCGCGTGTTGCGGCGCAGCGGCTATACTCGGCCAATGAGCCTGCTTTTCCGGGATGCCGCGGGGCCGAGCCTGGCCCCGGGCGGCAGCGTCGTTTGCGTCGGCGCGTTCGATGGCGTGCACCTCGGCCATCGCGCGCTGCTCTCGCGCGTGCGCGAACGGGCCCTTGAGCAGGATCTCGTGCCGGTCGCGATCAGCTTCGAGCCGATTCCGCGCGAATTCTTCGCGCGCGGCACGCCGGTGCCGCGGCTGGCGAGCGCGCGCGAGAAGATCGCATGGCTCGGAGCGGCCGGCGCGGCGAAGCTGCTGTCGCTGCGCTTCGACGCCGAACTCGCGGCGATGCCTGCGGAAACCTTCATCGAAGACGTGCTCGTCGGACGGGCGGATGCGCGCGAGATCTGGGTCGGAGCCGATTTCCGTTTCGGTCATGCGCGGCGCGGCGACGTCGCGCTGCTGCGCGACCGCGCACGCCGCCTCGGCTACGCGGTCGAAGTCATGCCGGATGTCGCCGTGGACGGCGTGCGCGTGAGCAGCACGGCGATTCGTGCCTTCCTCGCCGCCGGCGATTTCGACGCGGCCGCCCGACTGCTCGGCCGGCGCTTCGCGATCGGTGGCCATGTCGTGCGCGGCCAGCAGCTCGGTCGCAAGCTCGGCTGGCCGACCGCGAACATCCGCCTCGGCCGGCGTGCGTCGCCGGTCTTCGGCATCTTCGCCGTGCGCGTGCATGGCGTCGGCGCCGA
>DASTSE010000215.1:0-4723 GCA_035760865.1 Dokdonella sp. | reverse complement strand
CATGAACAGGAACAGCGTGTCGATGCGGTACGGATCGCCCGCGCACGCGTTCGCGATGACGTTCTGCAGCATGCCATGCGCGGCGAACGGGTGCTGCCACGAGAACGCCTTGTCGATGCGCCGCGGTTCTCCGCGCGCGTCGACGACGAGATCCTCCGGCGCGTGCACGTAGCCGAGCGGGCCGGCGTCGAGCGCGCCATTGTCCTTGCGCACCTTGCCCGGCCGGTTCGGCGGCGGTACCGGCTTCGGGTACGGCGGCTGGTAGCGGAAGCTCCCGGGCGTGTCGATCGCGCCGAGGATCATCTGCAGCAGGTGCAGCGTGCGACAGGTGTGGAAGCCGTTCGCATGCGCGCTGATGCCGCGCATCGCGTGCATCGCGACCGGACGGCCGATCATCTCGGCGTGCTCGCGCCCCCAGGCGTCGGTCCAGCGCTGCGGCAGCCGGATCGCCTGCTCGAACGCGACGTCGGCGAGTTCGCGCGCGAGCCGGCGAATCGTCTGCGCGTCGACGCCGCACGTCTCGGCGACCGCCTCGGGCGCGTAGTCGTCGGCCATGAAGCGTTCGGCGAACAGCTGGAACGCGGGCACGGCCGGACGACCGTCGGCGAGACGCACGTCGCCGACGACGAGCGGCGCGATGCCGATCGCATCGGCGCGCACGATGCGCGTCGCGTCGTCGCCGCGCGCGGCGCACAGAGCGTGGCCGTCGGCATCGCGCGCGACCATGCCGTCATCGGCCGCACCCGGCGCGCGGATGACGAGGTGGTGCGCATTCGTGTAGCGCACGAGATAGTCGAGATCGATGCGGTCCGCATGCAGCAGCGCGTGGATGAGCGCACCCGCGAGCAGCCCGTCCGTGCCGGGATTGATCGCGACCCATTCGTCGGCGATCGCGCCGTAGCCCGTGCGAACGGGGTTGACCGCGACGATCTTCGCCCCGCGCGCCTTGAGCTTGCCGAGGCCGAGCTTGATCGGGTTCGAATCGTGGTCCTCGGCGACGCCCCAGAGCACGAGGTAGCGCGTGAGCTCCCAGTCAGGCTCGCCGAACTCCCAGAAGCTGCCGCCGAGCGTGTACATGCCCGCCGCGGCCATGTTGACCGAGCAGAAGCCGCCGTGCGCGGCGTAGTTGATCGTGCCGAACTGCTGTGCCCACCAGCCCGTGAGCGCCTGCGACTGGTCGCGTCCGGTGAAGAACGCGAGCTCGTCGGGATTGCGCGCGCGGACGTCGCCGAGCCACTTCGTCGCCAACGCGAGCGCCTCGTCCCATTCGATTTCGCGGAACTCGCGCGCGCCGCGCTCGCCGACGCGCAGCAGCGGTTTCGACAGCCGCGCCGGCGAGTAGTGCTGCATGATGCCGGCCGAACCCTTCGCGCAGATCACGCCGCGGTTGACCGGGTGCTTCGGGTTGCCGTCGATGTAGCGGACGCGACCATCCGCGAGATGGACGCGGATGCCGCATCGGCACGCGCACATGTAGCACGTCGTCGTCTTGACGGCGTCGCCGGTCGGGGCGTGCAGATTGAGGTGTGCGTGCGGCATGCGCGTGCTGTGGCCTTCGCTTCAATCGCTCCGAATCGTCCATGATGCGTGGCGCCGGCCCGGCCATCCATGGCCGGTCGCTCGCGGGCGCGCGCGATGCCCTTCAAGGCATCGCGCAAACGCGCCCGCTCGCCCGCATCGGCACGCGCACATGCAGCACGTCGTCGTCTTGACGGCGTCGCCGGTCGGGGCGTGCAGATTCAGGTGTGCGTGCGGCATGCCCCGATGGTAGCGGATGCGCCATGACGGCGTCGCCGCGACGGCAGCATGTCGCCCCAACCGGAATGCATGTCGCGGATGGAACGCCCTTCGCGCGCTGCACGCCTGCGACGGCGTATCGCGTCGCCGCGCGCGGTCGCCCGCATGGAGCCCTTCCGCCGCGCCGCGCGCGGCGCGATGATGACGCGATCGCCCGCGACGGGAGGGGAGCGTGGATCAGCCAATCGGCATCGGCCGCCCGACGGTCGGCGAGCGCGTGCAAGCGGCGCTCGTCGTGCTCGTCACCAATGCGATCCCGATCTACGGCGTGGTGCGGCTGCACTGGTCGGTCGCGAACGTGTTCGTGCTGTTCTGGGTCGAGAACCTGCTCGTCGCCGCATTCACCTGCCTGCGCATCGCGGTGCATCGCGCGCTCACGCACAAGCGCGGCCACTGGCGCTCCGGGCAGTTGGCCGCGTCGTCGAGCGATCACGTCGGCCGCGGCGCGTCCCTGCTCGGCGACTACGCGAGGATCGCATTCGTCTTCACGCTCGCGCACGGCATATTCGTGCTCGCGATCGCCTTCCTACTCGCGCACAACCGGCCCGGCGAGCCGAACTGGCACTTCTCGTGGACCGCGTTGCGCCAGGGCGTGCTGCTGCTCTCCGGCACGCTCGCCGCGGGCTTCCTCGCCGACTTGCCCGGCATGCGTGCGCGACCGTTCGCCTGGATCCGCCTGCTCGTGCAGCAGCGCATGGGGCGCGTACTCATCCTCCACCTCGCGATCATCTTCGGCATGATGGCGATGGCGGCGACGGACTCGGCGCTCGGCCTGCTGTTCGTGCTGGTCGGCCTCAAGACCGCGTGGGAACTCGCGACGCTGCGCGCGCCGGCGCCGATGCCGGACCAGCCGCCCGCGTGGGCGCTGCGCTTGGGTGCGCGCTTCGGCAAGGACAAGGGAGGCGCCGAAGCCTTCGCGCGCGAGTGGAAGCGCGACGCCGATGCGTCGCGGCGCCGCGCCGCGGAGGACGAGGAAACGATGCCCGGCAGGGCCGGCCGAGCCGCGTGAACCTTCCGCGCTGATCGAAGCGTGCGATCGAAGCGTGCCGCAGCGAGCCCCGCGCGATCGCGACCGGTCACGCACGCGAGCCACGCGCGCACGCGTCGTCGCACACGCCGCTGCGCCCGGCGCGGCGCCTCAGGGCGCGTCGATGCGGATCGACGGGTCGTCGAACCCCGAGTAGCGCACGCGCGTCGTCGAGGTGTGGCCCATGAAGGTGCCGGTCGACTCGATCTGGATCGGCAGGCCGCTCTTCTGCGATATCCAGGTCTTCGCGTCGGCCTTCATCGGCTGCGTGACCGTGTACGCGTACACCTTTGCCGCTTCGCCGTCGACGCTGTCGTCGCCGAGCGCCTCGACCTGCATGCCGCGTTCGACCTCGGCGAGGAAGTCCTGGTTGCGGTACTGGGCGACCATGCGGCTGACGCCGGGTATGGGCATCGGCGTGAGCTTGCCGTTCATGTCCATGTACATCGTGTCGCCGACGACGAGGCTCTGCGGTCCCTTCGCGGGCTGGATGCGGTAGCGATCCGGCGCGACGTATTCCATCGACGAGACCGTTTCGCCGTTCTTCGCGTCGGTCACCGTCGCGCGGAAGCTCTTCGCCTGCAGGAACTTCGCGAACGCGGCGTGCAGGTCGTCCTTCGGCGCCGCGCTCGCGGCGGCACAGGCGAGGCCGAGCGTGAGGCCGGCCAGCATTCTCGGGATCATCGACATCGAGTTCCTCCTCGGGGTGGAAACGGCCGGGTGGCCGCGCGCGGTAGGGCGACGTGTGCGATCCTTCGCGGATCGCCGCGGCCCGACGTCGCGCATCCGATCCAGACGCACGCCATGGACCGCTACGAACGCATCCTGACCCTGCATCGTATCCTGAAAGCCGCGCGCTATCCCGTCTCGTTCTCGCGCCTCAAGGACGAGGTCGCGTGCTCGCGCGCGACGCTCTACCGCGACATCGCGTTCCTGCGCGATGCGCTCGGCGCGCCGATCGAATACGGCGAGGACGAGTCGACCTTCCGCTACGCCGCCGACGAAGCGGAGCGCTTCGAGCTGCCCGGCCTTTGGCTGACCAGCGAGGAACTCGCCGCGCTGCTCGCGCTGAACGAACTGCTCGGGCGCAGCGACCCGGGCGTGCTCGCCGGCGCACTTGCGCCGTTCCGTGCCCGCATCGAGCGCCTGCTGTCGGACCAGTCGAGCGGACGCAGCCTGCCGATCGAGCGCATACGCGTCCTCGCGAGCGGCTCGCGCCGGCTCGATGAGGGCGTGTTCCGCGGCGTCGCGAGCGCGCTCCTGAACCGCCGTCGCCTCAAGTTCCGCTACCGCGCGCGCTCTACCGATGCGACCACCGAGCGCATCGTCTCGCCGCAGCGCCTCGCGCACTACCGCGACAACTGGTATCTCGACGCCTGGGACCACAGCCGCGACGCGCTGCGCAGTTTCGCGCTCGATCGGATCCGCGATCCGCAGCCGCTCGAACAGGCCGCGCTCGACCGCGATGCGGGCGAGCTCGACGCGCACCTCGCGTCGAGCTACGGCATCTTCTCGGGCGCGCCGAAGGCATGGGCGACGATCCGCTTCTCCGCACACGCGGCGCGCTGGGTCGCCGACGAACACTGGCATTCGCAGCAGCAGGGCGAGCGCCTGCCGGACGGACGCTACGAATTGCGCGTGCCGTATTCGAACTCGCGCGAACTGCTCATGGACGTGCTCAAGTACGGCCCCGATGCCGAGGTCGTCGCGCCGGTGAGCCTGCGCGAGGAGATGAAGATCCTGTTGCAGCTCGCGCTCGGTGCCTATGCGGGAGCCCCGGCATGACCGACGAACCGACCGCACTGCCGCCGCCCGCGTCCGATGCGCCGCGCGGCATCGACATCTCGCTCGTGCTCGGTTCGGGCGGCGCGCGCGGCTACGCGCACATCGGCGTCATCG
>DASTSE010000214.1:0-14778 GCA_035760865.1 Dokdonella sp. | reverse complement strand
CGGCAAGGCCCAAGACGAGGCCATTGGCCGAACCCGTGCTGCCCGCCAGCGCCCACGACGAAGGACCACGATACGCCGGCCCCGCATCGCCCGGTGCACCGACCCATTGCTGGGGGAGGGCGACGACTGCGAGCAATTCGCCGTTCGCCCGCGACCAGATCGGCAACACCGACGTACCGTCGAGTGGACGCCCGGAAGGATCGATCGCGAGCAGCTGTTCGACCAGCGGCGTCGATTCCACCGCTGGCGCCAGCCGCGGCAACGGCTGTGCCATTCCCGCGAGCGGGAGCAGCGACAGCAGCAGCGTGGCGAGGCGAAACTTCATGTGTGGCGGCGACGTACGGTGACTCGAATGGGACTGGCGCGGCGCGGCGGGAGTTCCCGCCGCAGGCACTTCTACACGCTCGCATGATAGCGCCATTCACGAAAAACTAACAGCGCCGTGATCGTCGACCCCATCACATGCGGGCGCCGCCGACCTTCGTTTTCGAGACGTCACGCCGGGGGTTTCCGTCGCGGATTTCGCCGAGCCGTGACCGCGGCGAGCCGGCTCGCCGGATCGGACCGGCCCCTGCCGCCCGGGCGCTGGTGCAATAGACACCCCTTCGCCACGGAATCCGTCAGCCCATGCTTGCATCGCTCCTCATCGCCGCTTCGCTCGGCGCGACACCCCTTACGCCGGACCTTGCCGCGGTCGTCGCGGCAGAACGCGGCTTCGCACTCGACGCCCACCGCTACGGTACGCGTCTCGCGTTCCTCGCCCATTTCGACGCCCAAGCCTGGTTGTTCCGGCCGACGCCCGTGGCCGCCCTGCCCGCGCTGTCGCACGATCCCGATGACGGCCGCCTCCTGGAGTGGAGCCCGCGCCAGGTCGGTGTCGCCGCGAGCGGCGAACTGGCGGTGTCGACCGGACCGTGGGCGGCCCACGCGGCCGGCGCCGCGCTGTACGCGCACGGCCATTTCCTCACGTTCTGGAAGCGCGGTACGGACGGCATCTGGCGCGTGCAGTCGGACGCGGGCATCGGGCTTGCGGCGCCCGTACCTGCCGCGGCCGCCGGCGTGACCGCGCTCACCGAGGCGGCGACCGCGACCGCACTCGATGCGGCCGCGCAGCAGCAGCGGCGCACCGCGCTCGAGCACGCCGACGATGCGTTGCGCGCCGCGCTCGCGAAGGACCCCGCGCACGCGTTCGACTCGGTCGCCGACCCCGCGCTGCACGCGATGCGCGACGGCCAGGCGCCCGCCGACGGTGCGGCCGCGCTCGACCTGCTGCGCAAGGATGCGAGCGGGCTCGGCCGCGGCGCGCGACGTGCGCTCGATGTCGCCGCGAGCGGCGATTTCGGCTACACGCTCGGCGGCAGTCCGGATTGCGTCGAGTGCGGCAGCTACATGCGCGCGTGGCGCTGGCGCGACGGCCAATGGAAGCTGCTCGTCGACCTGAGCCTGCCGAACCAGTAGCGGCTCGCGCTACGCCCGCAGCGGGAGGCCGCCTGGGCCCTTTGGCAGTTGTCTCCTCGGCTCGTAGGGCGGCATATTCGGGCGGTTGCATCCGCCGCGTCGGATGCACGCCCCTCCCTCGCCGAGAGACCTCACATGACTTCCTTGCCTGCACGTACTGCACTCGCGGCGGCGCTCACGATCGCGCTGGGCGCCGCGGCGCCGCATGCGATCGCCGCCAATACCGTGATCGCCGGCCAGCCGTCGCTCGATGCGATCGATGCCGCGCGCGGCAATCCGGACCTCATCCTGCTGCGCGCCGGCGTGTTCGACCCGGCGCGACAGACGCTCGACACGCGCGCGGTCGGCGCCCCCGCGTCGACCGAGTCGAACTACGCGATCGTGCAGTTCGAGCCGGCCCGGCTCAAGAGCGCGCGCGATTCGCTCGTCGCGCGCGGCGTCGAGATCCTCGGCTATGTGCCGAACAACGCGTACTACGTGCGACTGAATGGCGTGCGCCTCGCCGACGTCGCGCAGACCGCATCCGTGCGCTGGGCGGGCGCGGTCGCTCCGGCGTTCAAGCTCGATCCGGCCCTGTGGAGCTCGACGCGCACGACGTCGGCCGCGCTGCAGAACGACGGCCGCTACGAACTCGTGATCCAGGCCTTCGACGGCGTCTCCTCGGCCGCGGTCGAAGGCCAGCTCGTCAAGCAGGTGCCCGGCGTCGAGATCACGCTGCGCAGCACGCGCGAGCAGGCGCTGCCATACGTGCGCGCGAAGGTCGATGCAGCCACGCTCGACCGGCTCATCGACGTCGCTACGGGCATCGACGGCGTCGCCTTCGTATCGCCGTGGATCGCGCCGCACACGACGAACGCCGGCGGCATCGGCGCGATTCAGGGCAACCTGACCGGCACCTGCGCCGGCAGCGGCCCGGTCTGCGGACCCACGCCGCTGTTCGACCAGGGCATCACCGGCGGCGGCCAGATCGTCGCCGTGGCGGACTCCGGCACGACGCCGAATGCGGCCTGGTTCGCCACGCTCGACAAGGGCAGCGGCCCGCACACGGAAGTCACCTTCGCGGAGAACCCGCCGCCGCTGCTGCCGAATGTCGGAACGCTGCATCCGGACAACAAGATCATCGCCTATTGGACGCAGCCCGGCGGACCGACCGACTACGACTTCGTTTCCGGGCACGGTACGCACACGACCGGCACCGTCGTCGGCGACGCCGCGGGCACGTTCGGCGCGACCACCTACATGCCGTCGACGCCGTACGCGCCGAACCACGACCTCGCCGACGGCATGGCGCCGAACGCGCAGTTGCTGTTCCAGGACATCGGCCCGAACCAGGCGACCGCGGTCATCACGCAGGACTTCGAAGGTACGCTCGAGCAGGCCTACAACGGCGGCGCGCGCATCCACAGCGACAGCTGGGGCTCGTCGAGCTCGGGCCAGTACACGACCGAAGACGCGAACACCGATCGCGCGACGCGCAAGGACGAGAACCTTCTCGTCGTGATCGCCGCCGGCAACGACCAGGCCGGCGCGATGGCCGTGGGCTCGCCCGGCAATTCGAAGAACGCCGTCACCGTGGCCGCGCTCGGCCATGCCGGCAGCCTCGTCAAGGCGAGCTTCTCGAATGCGGGCCCGACCGCGGACGGCCGCCAGAAACCCGATGTCGCCGCGCCGGGCACGGGCACGATCTCCGCGCGCAATGGCACCAGCGTGACCACGACGATCACCGCGCCGCTCACGGTTTCCAACTCGGGCACGTCGATGGCGACGCCGACGATCGCCGGCAACGCGGTGCTGCTGCGCCAGTACTTCGCCGACGGCTTCTATCCGCGCGGCACGACCGGCACCGGCATTCCGGCCGACCTCGTGTTCGCCGACGGCTTCGACGGCGCGTCGCCGTTCAGCGAAAGCGGACTCGATGCGTTCAACCCGACCGGCGCGGTCATGAAGGCGGTGCTGCTCAACGGCACCGTGCCGACGACGAGTCCGAGCGCGTTCCCGAACACGGGCACCGGCTGGGGTCGTCCGTGGCTGGACTCGAACCTGTGGTTCAAGAACACGATGCCGAACGGCGACGACAGCCGTCGCCTGCGCGTGTTCGAACGCACGAACGCGTCGGGCCTCGAGACCGGCGACGTCAACGAATACACGATCGCCAACGTCGGCGCGGGCGTCGAGTTGCGCGTCACGCTCGCCTGGTTCGACCCGGACGCGTCGATCGGCGCGGCGTCGACGCTCGTCAACAACCTCGATCTCGAAGTCGTCGGTCCCGGCGGCACGTACCTCGGCAACCACTTCTCCGGCAACGTGTCGGTGCCCGGCGGAACCGCCGATGCGAAGGACACGGTCGAGCAGGTGCGCCTGACCGCACCTTCGGCCGGGAGCTACACGATCCGCGTGAAGGGCACGTCGATCCCCGGCAACGGTCGCGCCGGCAGCGACCGGCAGGGCTACGGCCTCGCGGTCTCCGGCAAGTTCGCGTTGCCTGACGCGACACCGTTCGCAGCGCCGACCGCACCGACGATCGGCAGCAACGGCACCGGCGGCATCAGCGTGAATGCGACCGCCGCCGCGGGCGCGCAGGGCTGGCAGCTCTATCGCGCCGACGGCACCTGCGCGACCGCCGAGCCGGGCGACTTCCACCTCGTCGCCAACGGCACGAGCCTGCCGCTCAACGACGACACGAGCCAGGGCGGCTACAGCTACGCCTACAAGCTGCGCGGCGTGCAGAACGACATCGAGGGCGATGCGTCGCAGTGCGTGGACGTCGTTTCGCTCGACGACTGCTCGCTGCAACCGGACTTCGACACGCACTCGCTCGCGAGCGACGCCTCCAATGCGAGCTGCAGCGTGAACCTGTCGTGGGCGGCGGGCGCGTCGAACTGCCCCGCGGCGAACACGGTGACGTACACGGTCGAGCGCGACACGAGTCCGTATTTCACCGCTCCGACCACCGTAGCAACCGCGCTCGCGACGACGACGTTCTCCGATGCCGCGGTCAGCAACGGCACGCCGTACTTCTACCGCGTGCACGCGGTGGACGGCGCCGGCAACGCCTCGCCGACGTCGGTGGCCGCGAACGCGACGCCGAGCGGCGTTGACGGTCCGGACCCGGGCGCGTACGTCGACGACGTCGACACGCACAGCTACCTCACGCTCGAGGCGCCGTGGCAGATCACGAACGTCGCCGCATCGGCCGGCAGCTACAGCTATCACAACGGCAGCGATGCCTCGACCTACCTCGACAATACCTGCGCGAGCATCACGACGCCGACGTTGGCGATCACCCCCGGCGCGACGCTGAGCTTCCAGGCCAAATACGACCTCGAGTTCCAGTGGGACGGCGTGGTGCAGGAGATCTCGACCGACGGTGGCAACACCTGGGCCGACCTGCCGCCGACCGGCGGCTATCCGAGCAGCTTCGCGCAGACGGGCGCTCCGCCGGTCAACGCGTGCGGCTACGCGGCGAGCCATGGCGCGTTCAACGGCGTGACGACCGCGGGCTCGAATGCGGATCCGAACAACGGCACTGCGACCGCCGTGTTCAAGCCGTTCTCGACCAGCCTGGCGAGCTTCGTGGGGCAGAGCGTGCAGATTCGCTGGCGCTTCTCGTCGGATCCGGCCGCCGGCTTCAGCGGCTTCTTCCTCGACCAGGTGCAGATCTCGGGTGCACCGGGCGCGGGCAGCTACGTGTGCACGCCGTGACGTGATGCGATACCACTGACCGCGCGAGCGGGCTAAGCTGTGGACACCGGCGCGGACATCCGCGCCGGTGTCGTTTCAGGGAGTCGCTCGTGCCTGCCGTTCCTGCCCGCCGCCGCTGGTCGCGACGCCTCGCCCGCTGGCTGCTGTTCGCCGCTGCCGCGTGGTTCGTCGGCAGCGTGCTGCTCGTGCTGTTGCTGCGCTTCGTGCCGCCGCCGCTGTCGGCGGTGATGGCCGCGGACTGGCTCGACGCGAAGGTCTCCGGCGATCGCGGTTTCGCGCTGCGCCATCGCTGGACGCCGTGGCAGCGCGTGTCGCCGGCGCTGCCGATCTCGCTCGTCGCCGCGGAAGACCAGCGGTTCCCGCTCCACCATGGCTTCGACTTCGAGGCGATCCAGCGCGCGATCGAGGACGCCGACGAAGGCGAGCGCCTGCGCGGCGCGAGCACGATCAGCCAGCAGGTCGCGAAGAACCTGTTCCTGTGGAACGGGCGCAGCTTCGTGCGCAAGGGCTTCGAGGCCTATTTCACCGTGCTGCTCGAGGCGCTGTGGCCCAAGCGGCGCATCCTCGAGGTCTATCTCAACATCGCCGAGTTCGGCCATGGCGTCTACGGCGCCGGCGCGGCGAGCGAGGCGTTCTTCCATACGACGCCCGACCGCCTCGACGCGCGCCAGTCGGCGCTGCTCGCTGCGGTGCTGCCGAACCCGACGCGCCTCCACGTCGATCGGCCGAGCGCCTACGTACTGCGGCGCGCGGCATGGATCCAGCGCCAGGCGGCCCAGCTCGGCGGCGCCGCCTACCTGCTGCACTGAACGAAGCGTCGCCCGTCATCCGGCGTGCAGCCGAGTCCGCTAGCATTCCGCCGGTCGCACCCCCCGAACTCCACGGTATCGCCATGCCCAAGCTCACCGTCGTCGTGCCCGCCTACAACGAAAGCGAAGGCCTGCGCGATTTCCACGCGCGCGTCGCCGCGGTGCTCGATGGGCTCGATCTCGACACCGAAGTGCTGTACGTGGACGACGGCAGCCGCGACGACACCTACGCGGTGATGTGCGCGCTGCGCGCGCAGGACCCGCGCGTGTCTACGCTCAAGCTCTCGCGCAATTTCGGCAAGGAACTCGCGCTGACCGCGGGACTCGACCACGTCGACGCGGACGCCGCGGTCGTCATCGATGCCGACCTGCAGGATCCGCCGGAACTGATCCCGACCTTCGTGCAGCACTGGCGCGAAGGGTTCGACGTCGTCTACGGCACGCGCGCGTCGCGCGCAGGCGAAACCGGTTTCAAGAAGATGACCGCCTCGGGCTTCTATCGCGTCATGGAGCGCCTGTCGTCGACGCCGATCCCGCGCGACACCGGCGACTTCCGCCTGCTGTCGCGGCGCGCGCTCGACGCGCTGAGGCAGGTGCGCGAACGCCAGCGCTTCATGAAGGGCTTGTTCACCTGGGTCGGTTTCCGCCAGTTGTCCGTCGTCTACCACCGCGATCCGCGCCACGCCGGCGAAACGAAGTGGAACTACTGGAAGCTGTGGAACTTCGCGATCGACGGCATCACGTCGTTTTCGGGCGCGCCGCTCAAGCTCGCGACCTACATCGGCCTCGTCGCCGCGCTCGTCGCGTTCGGCTTCGGCCTGTGGGTGCTCGGCAAGGCGCTGCTGTTCGGCGACCCCGTGCGCGGCTATCCATCGCTGATGGTCGTCGTACTGTTCCTCGGCGGCCTGCAGCTGATGGCGCTCGGCGTGATCGGTGAGTATCTCGGACGTCTATACGTCGAATCCAAGCAACGTCCACTGTATCTCGTAGACGAGTATCATCCGCCGGTTGGCTGACGCTCCGATCAGCCTGCGGGGAGAGAGCTCGATGAGGAAGGGGTACGCGTGGCTGGGCGCCGCCGTCGCCGCGGTGGGCCTGTACGTCGGCTATTCAGCACTGGCCGATAAGCCGAAATTCTTCCATGGCGAATCCGAGGAACGCGACGAAGGGCGATCGCCGAGCGAAGGGGACTACTGGGCGATCCGCGTCGGCTACGGCGGCGACGCCCAACACCTGCGCTTCGAACCCGCATGGCTGCTCGCATCGGCGCGCCAGGACAAGGCGATCGCCGCGGGCGTTCCGTCCGGCAAGAAGACCTACCGCCCGTCGGCGGACAAGGCCCTCGCACTCGACCCCAACGCGTTCACCCTGCTCGGCCCGCAGCCGCTGACCGGCGAAGGCTTCGGCGCCGACCGCGCGGCCGGCCGCACCAACGTGATCGTGAGCGATCCGGACAACCCCGCGGTTGCATGGCTCGGCTCCGACGGCGGCGGCGTCTGGAAGACGACCAACTGCTGCACCGCCGATACGACCTGGACGGTCAAGACCGATTTCCCCGAGATCGCGAGCATGGCGATCGGCGACATCACGATGGACCCGTCCAACCACGACGTGCTGTACGCGGGCACGGGCGACCTGCGCTACGGCTCGATGTCGTTCGGCGCCGCAGGCCTGCTCAAGAGCACGGATCGCGGCGAAACCTGGCAATTGCTCGGCGCCGACGTCTTCAATCCGGTGTACGGCCCGTCCGCCGGCGGTTTTCCGCAGTACCAGGCGATCGGCAAGGTCGTCGTCGATCCGAACGACTCCGACAACGTCGTCGTCGGCACCAAGACCGGCTTGTACTTCTCCAACAATGCGGGCGTGGACTGGACCGGTCCGTGCTATACGAACGCGTTCACGAGCGGCGCCGGCGAACAGCGCCAGGACATGACCGGCCTGCTCGCGGTGAACCGCAGCGGCACGACGTACCTGTATGCGGCGGTCGGCACGCGCGGCATCCCGACGCCCGTACAACCGAACCTCGGCAAGAACGGCGCCAATGGCGTCTACCGCACGACGATGCCCGCGAGCGGCTGCCCTGCGGTCGGCGACTGGAGCCTGCTCGCGAGCGGCTTCCCGGCCGGCACCGGCAACGGCACGGCGAACACGAGCCGCGGCCGCCTCGAGATCGCGGCCGCGCCGAGCGATCCGCTGACGCTGTATGCGATGTTCTCGAACGTGACCGGCAGCGGCATCCTCGGCATCTGGAAGACGACCGACGGCGGCGATGCCTGGACCCAGGTCGCGACGCCGAGCGGCGCAGGCACGCAGATGTGGTACGACGCCGGCCTCAAGGTGTCGCCGACCGATCCGAACGTGCTGTTCGTCAACTCGGTCGACCTGTTCCGCTCCAGCAATGGCGGCAGTTCGTACGTCAACCTGACCCAGGCCTACAGCGGCGGCCCGGTGCACCCGGACAACCATGCGACCGCGATCGTCGGCAACGACGCCAACCACGTGCTCAACGGCAATGATGGCGGCGTCTACTACGTCGACAACGCGCTCACCGCGACGAGCGCGTTCAACGCGAACTGGACCGACCTCAACAAGCAGCTGCCGACGATCGAGATCTATCACGGCGACATCACGGCCGATTTCGCGAATTCCGCGAACGCGGGCGCGACCGCGGGCTTCCAGGACAACGGCAGCGCGTCGGTCGTGTTCGCCGGCGCGCCGGGTGCGGCCGCGTGGGAATCGACCAACGGCGGCGACGGCATCGTCTCGCGCATCGAGCCCGTGCTCGGCCAGTACTGGTACACGTCGATCTACTACGCCGACCTGTACGTGAGCACGAGCGGGCCGTTCGGCAACCAGCAACCGGCCTCCGGCAACTGGGGCAGCGACCGCGCGAGCTTCTTCACGCCGTTCGACCTCTACCGCTACGGCGTGCTCGACGCGCCGGGCAGTGCCTGCACGAGCGCAGCCGGCTGCAAGCACATCATCCTCGGCACGCAGCGCGTCTGGGAATCGCTGAGCGGCGGCCTGCCGACGAGCTCGTGGAGCGCGAAGACCGGCGACCTGACCAAGAACAACCTCATCGTCGGTTCCGACAACCGCTCCTACATCAACCAGATCCACTACTCGGTGAGCGACCCGACCGTCGCGATGGCCGGCACCAACGACGGCAACGTGCAGTACGTGTTCGGGCTCGGCGCCGCGGGCGCGGCGACCGCCGTCAACGTCACGGGCGGCAACGCGGTGCTGCCGAACAGGCCGATCCTCGACGTCGCGACCGACCCGCACAACCCGCTCGTCGGCTACGCCGCGGTCGGCGGCTTCGCCGCGAACACCGCAGCGACGCCGGGCCACGTGTTCCGCGTCACCTGCACCGCGCAGTGCGCGAGCTTCACCTGGGTCGACAAGAGCGGCAACCTGCCCGACATCCCGGCCAACGCCATTGTCGCCAATCCGCACAATGCGAACCAGGTGTTCGTCGGCATGGACTGGGGCCTCTACTACACCGACGACATCAGCGCCGCGTCGCCCGTGTGGCAGCGCTTCGAGGGCCTGCCGCACGTGATGGTGTGGAGCCTCAACATCGACCGCGGTTTCACCACCCTCGCCGCGTTCACGCGCTCGCGCGGTGCGTGGGCATGGCCGCTGCCGACGACCGGTGGCGGCGCCGACCTCGCGGTCACGATCACGCCGCCGTCGATCGTGCAGCCGGGCCTGCAGCAGCGTTACACGGTCAGCGTGACCAACAACGGTCCGGACGACGCCGCCAACGTGCAGCTCGACAGCCCGATGCCGGCCGGCATCGCGTTCCATCACAACAGCGGCGACTGCACGACCGGCTATCCGTGCGCGTTCCCGAGCGTGCCCGCGGGCGAGACGCGCACGGTGACGACCGACATCTGCGTGCCGCGCAGCTACACGGCGCCGGACCCGGTGACGTTCGACGCGACCGCGAATTCCGCGACGGCCGACCCGTCGTCGACGAACAACAGCGCGAGCATGCCGGCACCGCTCGTGCCGTCGATGTTCAACGACGGCTTCGACTGCGGTTGATGGGTGGTTCACGTGCCGGCATCGACCGATGCCGGCACGTGCTGCGCGGCGGCGAGCAGCCGCCGCGCGCCGGCGCTAAACTCCGTCCGCGGCCGCGATGCCGCGCTCGAGCGGAGGCGCACATGCTCCAGGTCAAGCATCTCCTCGCGGACAAGGGCGATCGCGTCTACACGGTCGGCCCCGACGAACCCGTGCTCGTCGCGATCCGCACGATGGCGGACCGCTACGTCGGCGCCCTGCTCGTCATGCGCGGCGACGAACTCGTCGGCATCGTTTCCGAGCGCGACTACGCGCGCAAGGTGATCCTCAAGGGCCGCTCGTCGAACGACACGCCCGTGCGCGACATCATGACTTCACCGGTGATCACGGTGAACCCGACCGACACCGTCGAGACCTGCATGCGCCTGTGCACCGACAGCCGCGTGCGCCACCTGCCCGTCGTCGAAGGCGCGAAGGTCGTCGGCGTCGTCTCGATCGGCGACCTCGTCAAGGCCGTGATCAGCGAACAGGGTGAGCAGATCGAGCAGTTGCAGCGCTACATCGCCGGGTGACCGACGCGCTCGCACGCGCCGGTTCCCGGCGCAGCGATCATCGGCTGCGGCGCCCGCTCCGCGTCCGGCCGCGCGCGCCCCGACCCCGGGCGTTCACGCGGCGCCGGGCTGGTTCTCGGGCTTGGCCGCCTCGAACTCGGGCAATGCGAGGCAACGGTCGTTGATCGCGGCGATCGTCGGGTACGGCGAAAGGTCGATGCCGAAGCGTCTCGCATTGTAGACCTGCGGCACGAGGCAGGCGTCGGCGAGGCCGGGCGTGTCGCCGTGGCAGAACTCGCCGGTCGCGACGTCGCCGACGAGGATCGCTTCGAACGCGCGGAAGCCGAGTTCGATCCAGTGCTTCGTCCAGCGCTCGCGCGCGGCCGCGTCGACGCCGAGGTCGCGCTCGAGGTACTGCATCACGCGCAGGTTGTTGAGCGGGTGCACGTCGCACGCGATCAGCTGGGCGAGGCCGCGCACGTGCGCGCGGTCGCGCGGGATCGCCGGCAGCAGCGGGCGGTCCTGTTGCACTTCGTCGAGGTACTCGATGATCGCCATCGACTGGCGGATCACGCGCTGGCCGTCGACGAGCACGGGCACCGATTCCTGCGGATTGAGCTCGCGATAGGCGGGCGCGTGCTGCTCGCCGCCGTCGTTGAGCAGGTGCACCGGCTTGGTCGTATAGGCGAGCCGCTTGAGGTTCAACGCGATGCGCACGCGGTAGCACGCACTCGAACGCCAGTAATCGTACAGCGTGAGATCCGTGTGAGTCGTCATGTGAGCGTCCCCTGCATCGCGGCCCCTGCCGCGCCTCAGCCGCGCGGCGGCTGCCGCGTGACCGTCTGCTCGATCGCGCCGAACACGCTCCTGCCGGCCGCATCGGTGATCTCGATGCGTACCGTATCACCGAATTTGAGGAACGGCGTCGTCGGCTTGCCGTCGCGCAGGGTTTCGACCGTGCGTTGCTCGGCCAGGCACGAAGCGCCCTTGCCGGTGTCCTCGTTGGCGATCGTGCCGGAACCGACGATCGTGCCGGCCGCCAGCGGCCGCGTCTTCGCCGCGTGCGCGACGAGGTCGGCGAAGCTGAACTGCATGTCGACGCCGGCCTCGGCCTCGCCGAACCACGCGCCGTTGATCCAGGTGCGCATCGGCAGGTGCAGCTTGTCGCCGTGCCAGGCGTCGCCGAGCTCGTCCGGGGTGACGAACACGGGCGACAACGCCGAACGCGGCTTCGATTGCAGGAAGCCGAAGCCCTTCGCGAGCTCGGCCGGGATCAGTCCGCGCAACGAGACGTCGTTGACGAGACCGACGAGCTGGATGTGCGCGGCCGCCGACGCCGGCGACACGCCCATCGGCACGTCGTCGGTGACGACGACGACTTCGGCTTCCAGATCGATGCCCCACTCCTCGCTCGAGGCGAGGATCGGATCGCGCGGGCCGTAGAAGCCCGCGCTCGTCGCCTGGTACATGAGCGGATCGACGTAGAAGCTTTCGGGCACTTCGGCACCGCGTGCGCGGCGCACACGCTCGACGTGCGGCAGGTAGGCCGAGCCGTCGACGAACTCGTACGCGCGCGGCAGCGGCGCGGCGAGCGCGCCCATGTCGAGCGCGAACGCGCCCGCGGCCTTGCCGGCCTCGAGTTCCGCGGCGAGCGCATTGAGGCGCGGCGCCGCGTTCGACCAGTCGTCGAGCGCGGCCTGCAGCGTCGGCGCGATCGCGCTCGCGCGCACCGCGCGCGATAGGTCGCGACTGACGACGACGAGCGTGCCGTCGCGGCCGCCTTCCTTGAGGGATGCGAGTTTCATGTGGGGTTCCGTGGCGTTCTGGCGTGGACTGGGGATTCGCTCGCGACGTCCGCGCGGGCGTCGGCGTAAGTATTCCACGCCGAGCCCACGAGTCGGACTCCGGTGTGGACGAGGAACGCGGCCGCCGCGGGCGCGAACAGCACGACCAGGCCGAAGCGCACGCGCAGGCACCAGCCGCCGACCACCCGCGTGCGCTGCCAGACCCGCGCATCGGCGCGCGGCCAGCGACCCGTGCGCAATGCCCGCAGCGCGACGAGCGTCGCCCACGTGCAGGTCGCCGCAGCGATTGCGACCGCGGAGCCGACGCCGACGCCGATCAGCACGGCGGCGCGGCGCAGCGCCTCGAGATGCTCCGTATGCGCGAGCGCGTCGATCGCCGCGCGCTCCGACTGCAGCCAGGCATTCCATCCCCAGAGGGCGGGCAGCGAAAGCACGAGCCAGGGCAACAGCCGCAGCAACCGTCGGCGGCGCTCGGCCGCATCGATCGGTTCGACGTAGCCGAGGCGCGGGCACGATGGCGCGAGGTCGCGCGTCCACAGCGATGCCCGCGGCGCACGCTTGGCGGGCGCCCGATCGGCTCGCGTCACGGTGCGAAATGCTTCTTCAGGCCGCTCCAGCACGCCTGGTAGTCGCGCTGCCGGTGCGCGGCGGCGAGCGCCTGCGCGGTCGGCCGGATCACTGCGCGCGTCTCGAACATGAAAGCCATCGTGTCCTTGATGTAATCGGGCTTCGACGTGTCCGCCGCGCTCGCCTTCTCGAACGTCGCCGCGTCCGGCCCATGGCCGGTGAAACTGTTGTGCAGCGAACAGCCGCCGGGCGCGAAGCCTTCCGCCTTCGCGTCGTAGGCGCCATGGACGAGACCCATGAACTCGCTCGCGACGTTGCGGTGGAACCACGGCGGCCGGAACGTGTCCTGCGCGACGAGGATGCGCGGCGGGAAGATCACGAAATCCATGTTGCTGACGCCCTCGTGCTCGCCCGGCGAGTGCAGCACGAGGAAGATCGACGGATCGGGATGGTCGTAGCTGATCGAGCCGATCGTGTTGTGTCGGCGCAGGTCGTACTTGTACGGCGCGTAGTTGCCGTGCCAGCCGACGACGTCGCACGGCGAATGGCCGATCGGCGCGCGCCAGAGGTGACCCTGGAACTTCGCGACGAGCTCGAAATCGCCCTCGACGTCCTCGTACGCCGCCTCCGGCGCAAGGAAGTCGCGCGGATTGGCGAGGCCGTTGCTGCCGATCGGCCCGAGATCGGGCAACTTCAGCAGTGCGCCGAAGTTCTCGCAGACGTAGCCGCGCGCGGCACCGTCCGACAGCGCGACGCGGAAGCGCACGCCGCGCGGGACCACGGCGATCTCGTTCGGCACGACGTCGAGCACGCCGAACTCGGTTTCGACGTGCAGGCCGCCCTGCTGCGGCACGATCAGCAATTCGCCATCGGCGTCGTAGAACCAGCGGCCCTGCATGTCGCGATTCGCCGCGTACAGGTGGATGCCGACGCCGCCCTGCGCGGCCGGCGAGCCGTTGCCGGCCATCGTGTAGAGCCCTTCGACGAAGTCGATCGGCTGCTGCGGCAGCGGCAGCGGGCTCCAGCGCAACTGGTCCGGCGTGACCGGTCCCGAGCCGAAGTCGTTGTGGAAAGTCGGCTGCTCGAACGGCGCGAAAGCGCCATGCATCGCGGCGGGCCGGATGCGATAGAGCCAGCTGCGCCGGTTCGCGTGGCGCGGCGCGGTGAATGCGGTGCCCGACAGCTGTTCCGCGTAAAGGCCGTGCGCGACGCGCTGCGGCGAATTGCGCCCGACCGGCAAGGTGCCCGCCAGCACTTCGCTCGCGAATTCGTTGCCGAATCCGGATTGGTAGCCGTTGCTCTTGATCACGATGACACCCGCTGCATCTAGGGCCCCTCTCCCGTCGGGAGAGGGGTTGGGGAGAGGGTACGGCGCCCTGCGACGCTCAAAATCGCCTCCAGTACCGCATTTATGTCGTTCAAGACTTCGTTGCCCCAGAAGCGCACGACATGAAGTCCCTTCGACTCGAGGAATCCCGTCCGACGGTCGTCGATATCGGGACGATGCTGCGCCCCATCGAGCTCCACCACCAGTTTCAAGCCTTCACAGAAGAAATCGGCGACATACGGTGGAATCGGATGCTGCCGGCGAAACTTCAGGCCATTCAAGCGGCCAGCGCGCAAGTGGTACCAGAGCTTGCGTTCTGCATCTGTCGATGTGCCGCGCAAGCTTCGCGCCTGTTCGAGCGACCTGGAAGGCAGCGGAGGTTTGTGGCGTTCCTTCACTTCCGAACCCTCTCCCCAACCCCTCTCCCGCAGGGAGAGGGGCTATTTGCTACAAGCGCGCTGGCTACAGCACGCCGCGCTTCATCTGGTCGCGCTCGATCGACTCGAACAATGCCTGGAAGTTGCCTTCGC
>DASTSE010000213.1:0-9095 GCA_035760865.1 Dokdonella sp. | reverse complement strand
GTCGAACCTGTGCACCGAGATCGTCGAGGTCACGCGGTCCGGCGAAACGGCCGTGTGCAACCTCGGCTCGATCAATCTCGCGCAGCATCACGACGGCGTCGCGTTCGACTTCGACAGGCTCGCGCACACGGTGCAGGTCGCGGTACGGCAGCTCGATCGCGTGATCGACCTCAACTTCTATCCGATCGGCTCCGCGCGCGCGTCCAACCTGCGCTGGCGCCCGGTCGGATTGGGCCTGATGGGCCTGCAGGACGTCTTCTTCGCATTGCGCCTGCCGTTCGACGGCGCCGCGGCGCGCGAACTGTCCGCGCGCATATCGGAGGAGATCTACTACTGGGCGTTGCGTACCTCGCTCGAGCTCGCGCGCGAGAAGGGCGCGCATCCCGCCTTCGCGCAGACGCGCGCCGCCCTGGGCGAGCTGCAGTTCGATGCGTGGAACGTGGCGCCGCGCGATGCCGCGCGCTGGAATGCGCTGCGCGAGGACATCCGCGTGCACGGCTTGCGCAACTCGTTGCTCGTCGCGATCGCGCCGACGGCGACGATCGCCTCGATCGCGGGCTGCTACGAGTGCATCGAGCCGCAGCTGTCGAACCTGTTCAAGCGCGAGACGCTCTCGGGCGACTTCCTGCAGGTCAACCGGTATCTCGTCGACGAGCTCAAGCGGCTCGGCCTGTGGACCGCGGACATGCGCGACGCGCTCAAGCTCGCCGAAGGCTCGGTGCAATCGATCGCGGAGCTTCCGGAGGAACTGCGTGCGATCTACCGCACCGTGTGGGAGACGCCGATGCGCGCGCTCGTCGACATGGCGGCCGACCGCGGTGCGTTCATCGACCAGAGCCAGTCGCTGAACCTGTTCATCGAAAACCCGAGCATCGGCCAGCTGTCGAGCATGTACATGCACGCGTGGAAGCGCGGGCTGAAGACGACTTACTACCTGAGGTCGCGGCCGGCGACGCGCATCGCGAAAGCGACCGTCGGCGCCGCGCCCGCGAAGGCGTACAGCGACAACGAAGCTGTCGTCTGCTCGCTGGAGAACCCGCAAACGTGCGAGGCCTGCCAATGAGCGCCGCCAGTCGCCTGCTCGACCCCGGTTTCGACCTCACCCTGCGGCCGATGCGCTATCCGCAGTTCTACGACATGTACCGCGCGGCGATCAGGAACACCTGGACCGTCGAGGAAATCGACTTCCAGATCGACATCGGCCACCTCACGCAGAGGATGACCGCGGCCGATCGCCATCTGGTCGAGCGCCTCGTCGCGTTCTTCGCGACCGGCGACTCGATCGTCGCGAACAACCTCGTGCTCAACCTCTACCGGCACATCAACGCGCCGGAGGCGCGCATGTACCTGTCGCGCCAGCTGTACGAGGAGGCGCTGCACGTGCAGTTCTACCTGACCCTGCTCGACAACTACGTGCCGCAGCCGGATCGCCGGGCGCAGGCGTTCGCGGCGGTGGAAAACATCCCGTCGATCCGGCGCAAGGCCGCGTTCTGCCAGCGTTGGCTCGATTCGGTCCACTCGCTCGATCGCATCGCCTCGGACGAGGACCGGCGCCGCTTCCTGCTCAACCTGACCTGTTTCGCGACATGCATCGAAGGCCTGTTCTTCTTCGGTGCGTTCGCTTACGTCTACTTCCTGCGTTCGCGCGGCCTGCTGCCGGGCCTCGCCGCGGGGACCGCGTGGGTGTTCCGCGACGAGTCGGCGCACATGGCCTTCGCGTTCGAGGTGTTGCGCACGGCCGAGCGCGAACAGCCGCACCTGTTCGACGCGCGATGGGCGGCGCAGGTGTCCGAGATGATCGGCGAGGCGGTCGAGTGCGAAACGCAGTTCGCCGAGGACGTGCTCGGCGGCGGCGTGGTCGGCATGACCTCGAAGGAGATGCGCGAGTACCTCGAGTACGTCGCCGACCGGCGCCTCGCGATGCTGCGGTTGCCGACGCGCTACGGCGCGCGCAACCCGTTCCCGTTCATGGAACTGCAGGACGTGCAGGAACTGACCAACTTCTTCGAGCGACGCGTGTCCGCCTACCAGGTGGCCGTGCAGGGCGAGGTGGGTTTCGATCATGCGTTCTGACGCCGGGTCGACGCCGGCGCGCGTAGTCGAGATCGTGTTTCCCGACCACTGCAACCATCTCGGCACGCTCTTCGGCGGCCAGGCGCTCGCGTGGATGGACAAGGCCGCGTTCCTCGCCGCGAGCCGGTTCTGCGGTCGCACCGTGGTCACCGCTCGCTCGGATCGCATCGATTTCCGGCGCGCAGTGCGGCTCGGCGAGATCGTGGAACTCGTCGCGACGGTGGTCGGCGTCGGGCGCAGCTCGATGACCGTGCACGTGAACCTGTCGAGCGAAGCGACGCCCGGGGCAACGCCGACTCTCGCGACCCGTGGCGAATTCGTCATGGTCGCGGTCGACGGCGCGGGCCGCGCCGTCGCGGTCGGTCGAGCACTCGACTGAGCGCGGACGGGGCAGGCGGCAGCATCGCTGTGGCATCATGCAGCGTTGCGCCACGGGAGCATCCGATGTCCGCCGCGGAAAACGCCGACGACAGGGAACTGAGCGCACTCGCGCAGTCCGTCGCGGAGTGCCTGATCGCACGAGGCCAGACGCTCGTCGCCGCCGAGTCGTGCACGGGCGGCTGGATCGCGAAGGTGCTGACCGATATTCCGGGCAGCTCGACCTGGTTCGAGTGCGGCGTCGTCGCGTACAGCTATGAAGCGAAGGAGTCGTTGCTCGGCGTGCAGCCGCAGACGCTCGAACGCCACGGCGCAGTGAGCCAGGAGACTGCGGTCGAAATGGTGTCGGGCGCGCTCGCGCGCTACGGCGCGAGCGTCGCGGTCGCGGTCACCGGCGTCGCCGGTCCCGGCGGCGGCACGCCCGAAAAACCCGTCGGCACGGTCTGGATCGGCTGGAAGCGGCGCGGCGGGTACGCGCGCGCCGAACTGTTCCATTTCGCCGGCGACCGCGAAGCGGTTCGTCGCCGGACGGTCGCGGCCGCGCTCGATGGCGTGCGGCGCATTCTTACGAGCTGAAGCGTGAGCCGCGAGTAGCGGGCGCGCGTCGCTGTGGGATAATCGGCGAGCAAGGCGTCTTACATGCTGAGACGCCGCGGCGGCAGTGTCGCCGCCACCCAAACGAATTCGAGGATTCCACGATGGACGACAACAAGCGCAAGGCGCTCGCCTCCGCACTCAGCCAGATCGAGAAGCAGTTCGGCAAGGGCGCCGTGATGCGCATGGGCGACAAGACCGACGAGGCGATCGACGTGGTTTCGACCGGCTCGCTCGGCCTCGATATCGCACTCGGCGTCGGCGGCTTGCCGCGTGGGCGCGTCGTCGAGATCTACGGTCCGGAATCCTCGGGCAAGACCACGCTGACCCTGCAGGTCATCGCCAACTGCCAGCGCAATGGTGGCACGGCGGCGTTCGTCGACGCCGAGCACGCGCTCGACCCGAGCTATGCGGAAAAGCTCGGCGTCAACGTCGACGACCTGCTCGTGTCGCAGCCGGACACCGGCGAACAGGCGCTCGAGATCGCCGACATGCTGGTGCGCTCCAACGCGGTCGACGTCGTCGTGATCGACTCGGTCGCCGCATTGACGCCGAAAGCCGAAATCGAAGGCGAAATGGGCGACTCGCACGTCGGCCTGCAGGCGCGCCTCATGAGCCAGGCCCTGCGCAAGCTCACCGCGAATATCAAGAAATCAGGCACATTGGTGGTCTTCATCAACCAGATTCGCATGAAGATCGGCGTCATGTTCGGCAATCCGGAGACGACGACCGGCGGCAATGCGCTCAAGTTCTACGCGTCGGTGCGCCTCGACATCCGGCGCATCGGCAGCGTCAAGCGTGGCGAGGAAGTGATCGGCTCGGAGACGCGCGTCAAGGTCGTCAAGAACAAGGTCGCGCCGCCGTTCCGCCAGGCCGAGTTCGAGATCCTCTACGGCGAGGGGTCGTCGCGCGAAGGCGAGCTGATCGAGCTCGGCGTCAACAACAACATCATCGACAAGTCGGGCGCGTGGTACAGCTACAACGGCGATCGGATCGGGCAGGGCAAGGACAATACGCGCCTGTACCTCAAGGAGCACCCGGAGATCGCCGCTGCGATCGACGCCCAGCTGCGCGCGCGGCTGCTCGTCAAGGGCGGTGAATCGCCGCTGCCCGCGGTCGAAGTCGAGGAAGCCTGATCGGCCCGGCAGTGGCCTGCGTGTCGCTGCGATGCGGGGCCGCGGACTAACCGGACCGAAGGCGGTTGCGCAGCGCCGAAGCGATGCTGCGCAGTCGCCGTTTCAAGGGCGCTCGCGTCGGCAAGCCGAGGCGTGCCGCATGAGGAAGAAGGTAGGCGGGATTCGACGCGAGGAACCTCGCCTCCTCGCTGTTGCGCAACGTCCGCTCGACCGCATCGCGGCTCATGCCACCGCTGGCCAACAGGGAACCGAACGTGTCCACGCCGTCGGCGTCGGCCGGGCGGCCGAGGATCGAGAAATAGGCCGAATGCAGGAATTCGATGTCGCTCGCGAGGCGTTCCACCTTGCGCGCGCGGACGTCGAACAGCCAGCCGTGCAGGATCGACGCTTCGCACACGAGCAGCCCCGCGCGACGAAGATGCTCGTCGAGCGTCTTAGCGGTGAATCCCGCGAGGTGATAGTCGCCGGTATAGGCCTGGGTTCCGTACATGAGGTGGATGACTTCTTCGGCGTTCGCGGGCTCGCCGTTCCGCGGCTGCGCGAGCAGTTCGAACATGCCGAACAGGCTCGGCACGCGCACGTGCAGGATGCCGCCCGGGGCCAGCAGGCGCGCCCACTCCTGCAGCGCCGGTGCCGTCTTCGCGCGTTCGAAATGTTCGAGCACGTCCTGCGCGAGGATCTCGTCGAAACTGGCGGAGGGAAGCATCGGCAAGGCGGTCACGTCGGCGACGAGGTCGGGCTTGTGGACCGCATGCAGGTCGACGTTGAGATAGCCTTCCCGACGATCGTAGCCGCAGCCGACATTGATCTTGCGCGGCAGCGGAGCGGGAAGAGGCGGGTTGGCTGGCTCGATCATCCGATGGAAGTTCGGCGGGAAAATTGCCAGCGAGAATACCCGCTCGGACACGTTGCCGACAGCCGGGTTGCGCCGTGAGGACGAAGAGCGGACCGAGTGCGGGCAGCGGCGGGCGCTCGGGCTACGACCGGGCGCTAGGCCTGCTCGCGCGGCGCGAGCATTCGGAGCGCGAGCTGAAGGCGAAGCTCGTTGCGCGCGGACATGCTCCCGACGAGACAGGCGAGGCGATCGATCGACTGCAGCGCCAGGATTTCCAGAGCGATGCGCGCTTCGCCGCGAGCATCGCTCGACAGCGCAGCGCACAGGGCTACGGGCCGCGGCGGATCCGCGCGGAACTCCGGTCGCACGGCCTCGCGCAAGCCGCGATCGGCGAGGCGATCGCATCGTTGACCGGCGACTGGGATGCGGCCGCTTCGGCGCAGCTGCGGCGTCGCTACGGCACCCGGGCGCCGAAGGATCGCGACGAGCGCGCCGCCCGGGCCGCCTTTCTCTTGCGCCGCGGCTTCGATCCGGCGACAGTACGCGCCGTCACGCACGCCGAAGTGGACGATCCGGGCGAAGAGTTCGATTGATGGCTCGAAATCCGGACCGCATCTTCCGCCGCGTCCGCCTTTCGTACCCGCGCCGATCCGCCTGATGAAAACCTCCGAAATCCGCTCCGCGTTCCTGGAGTTCTTCCGCTCCAAGGACCACACGATCGTGCCGTCGAGTTCGCTCGTGCCGTCGAACGATCCGACCCTGCTGTTCACGAACTCCGGCATGGTGCAGTTCAAGAACGTGTTTCTCGGCAGCGAGAAACTCGGCTACGTGCGCGCGGCCGACGTGCAGCGCTGCCTGCGTGCGGGCGGCAAGCACAACGACCTCGATTCGGTCGGTTACACGGCCCGCCACCATACGTTCTTCGAGATGCTCGGCAACTGGTCGTTCGGCGACTACTTCAAGCGCGAGGCGATCGCGTGGGCGTGGGAATTCCTGACTGGCGTGCTCGGGCTCGAGAAGGACCGCCTGTGGGTCACCGTCTACCATACCGATGACGAGGCCTACGCGATCTGGAAGGACGAGATCGGCGTGCCTGCAGCGCGCATCGTGCGCATCGGCGACAACAAGGGCGCGCCGTTTGCCTCGGACAACTTCTGGCAGATGGCGGACACCGGCCCATGCGGCCCGTGCACCGAGATCTTCTACGATCACGGCCCCGGCATCGCCGGTGGTCCGCCTGGATCGCCGGACGAGGATGGCGACCGCTACATCGAGATCTGGAACCTCGTTTTCATGCAGTTCGACCGCGCCGCCGACGGCACGCTCACCGCGTTGCCGGCGCCGTGCGTCGACACCGGCATGGGTCTGGAGCGCCTCGCCGCCGTGCTGCAGCACGTGCATTCGAACTACGAGATCGACCTGTTCCAGCGCCTCGTCGGCGAAGCCGCGCACCTGACCGGTACCCGCGACCTCGAGAACAAGTCGCTGCGCGTGATCGCCGACCATATCCGAGCCTGCTCGTTCCTCATCGTCGATGGCGTGCTGCCGTCGAACGAGGGACGCGGCTACGTGCTGCGGAGGATCATCCGGCGCGCGCTGCGGCACGGCTACATGCTCGGCCAGAAGCAGCCGTTCTTCCATGCGATGGTCCCGGCGCTCATCGACGTCATGGGCGGGGCCTACCCGGAGCTGCCGGCAAAGCGCGACCTCGTCGAGCGCGCGCTCCGGGCTGAAGAGGAGCGCTTCGGCGAGACGCTCGAGCAGGGCATGAAGGTGTTCGAGGAGGTCGCACGGAAGGCCGGCAGCGTGATTCCCGGCCCGGATGCGTTCCGCCTGTACGACACCTATGGTTTCCCGGTCGACCTCACGGCCGATATCGCGCGCGAGCGCGGCCTCTCGGTCGACATGGCGGGTTTCGAGGCGGCGATGGAGCAGCAGCGCGAACGCGCGCGCTCCGCGAGCCAGTTCGACAGCAAGGCGACGCTGCCGGCGGAGGTCGCGAGCGCGATCGCGCCGACCGTGTTCCTCGGCTACGAGACCCTCGCCGCGACGGGTGCGAAGGTCGTCGCGATCGTGCGCGACGGGCGCGCGGTCGAATCCCTCGGCGACGGCGAAGCGGCGGTCGTATTGCTCGACCGCACGCCGTTCTACGCCGAGTCCGGCGGGCAGGTCGGCGATACCGGCACCCTGGCCGGCACCGATGGCCGCTTCGAAGTGTCCGACACGATCAAGCTCGGCGGCGTGTTCCACGCCCACCTCGGCCGCTGGCACGGCAAGGCGTTGCGCAAGGGCGCCGCGGTCGATGCCAACGTCGATGCGGACCGGCGCCAGTCGATCGTGCTCAACCATTCCGCCACGCACCTTCTGCACGCGGCGCTGCGCAGCGAACTCGGTACGCACGTACAGCAGAAGGGCTCGCTCGTCGCGCCCGATCGCCTGCGCTTCGACTTCGCGCATTTCCAGCCGATCGGCGCCGACGAGCTGCGCCGCATCGAGAACCTCGTCAACGCCGAGATTCGCCGTAACGCACCGGCCGAGGTGCACGAGATGGCGTACCAGGATGCGCTCGATTTCGGCGCGATCGCGCTGTTCGGCGAGAAGTACGGCGACGAGGTGCGCGTGCTGAAGATGGGAGGGTTCTCGACCGAGCTGTGCGGCGGGACGCATGTCGGCCGCACCGGCGACATCGGACTGTTCAAGATCGTCAGTGAGGGCGGTGTGGCCGCGGGCGTGCGCCGCATTGAGGCGGTGACCGGCGCCGCGGCGATCGCATTCGTCGCCGAAGAGGAGCGGCGCCTCGACGAGGTCGGCGACCTGCTTTCGGCGAGCGGTCCCGAGGTCGTCGACAAGCTGCGCCAGCTGTTCGAGCGGCAGAAGAAGCTCGAGCGCGAGCTGGAATCGTACAAGGCGAAGGCCGCGAGTTCGGCGACTCAGGATCTCGCCGCTTCCGCGCGCAGGATCGCCGGCGTCGGCGTGGTCGCCGCGCGCGTGGACGGCCTCGACGCGAAGGCGCTGCGCGACGGCGTCGACACGCTCAAGCAAAAACTCGTCGATTGCGTGGTCCTGCTCGCTGCGGGCGCGGACGGCAAGGTCGCTCTCGTCGGCGGCGTGCACGGCGCCGCACTCGGCAAGGTCAAGGCCGGCGACGTCGTCGCGCACGTGGCCGCGCAGATCGGTGGCAAGGGCGGCGGCCGACCCGACATGGCGCAGGGCGGTGGCGTGGATTCGCCCGCACTCGATGCGGCGCTCGCAGCGCTGCCGGCGTGGCTGGAACAGAAGATGTAAACGTGAAGAAAACGTGTCGGCGCAAGGTCTTCCATTCATTGCGCGTGCTGGATCGCTTGGTTAGTATCGGCCCGCTCCGAGATCGGTGCCGGCGCGTGAATCGCGCATCGAGAATGCCGAATCGGGTGCAAAAAACAGGGGAAGGGTAGCGAGGGAGGCTGCCACTTGGTCCCCGGGATCGCAGGCGCAGGGTGAACGCTGGCGCGCATGAGGATCCATCGGACCGACAACGTGTAAGGAGAGCCACATGCTTATTTTGACTCGCCGCGTCGGCGAGACGCTGATGATCGGAGACGAGGTGACCGTCACGGTGCTCGGCGTCAAGGGCAACCAGGTCCGCATCGGCATCAATGCACCGAAAGACGTTGCGGTGCATCGCGAAGAGATCTATCAGCGCATCAAGCGCGAACTCGCGCCCGGCGAGGAGCCCGCGGAAGGCTCGGGCGGCCAGCACGCGAATTGAGCTTTACCCGCATCGACGTTGTCGCTATCCTGCGCGGCCCGGACGCGAGCCAGCTCCAGCGGCCGCGGCCGAACGATTCCGGAGAGATGCCCGAGAGGCCGAAGGGGCTCCCCTGCTAAGGGAGTATAGGGTCAAAAGCTCTATCGAGGGTTCGAATCCCTCTCTCTCCGCCAGTAACGCAAACGCCCCTTTGGGGGCGTTTTGCGTTACTGGGGGATAGTGCAGGGTGGAGAACCGGTGCCTTCGCAGAAGGCGCCGGTTCGACCGATTCGCCTGGAGCGAATCGGAACAGCCGCGCAGCGGCCGGGTACGCGAGCACGAAGTCGATGGC
>DASTSE010000212.1:0-7135 GCA_035760865.1 Dokdonella sp. | reverse complement strand
GCACGCGACCGGCACCGCGAAGATCGCCGAAGCGACGAGGAAGCGCAGCAGCGCGAGTTCCGCCGGCGCGAAGGCCTGCAGGCCGTAGGAGATCGCCGGGAACGCCGACGACCAGATGAAGATCGTTGCGCCGGCCGCTAGCAGCGGCAGCGCGGCGATGGCGGGACGGGAACGGATATCCATGGCGAACCTCAGCAACGTGCGGTGGAACGGCCGTCGGCAGCGGCGTCGGCGGGGAGCCCGCGCGCGCATGCCGTGGTGGCCGGATCGCGGTCGGCGTCCGGCTCCCGGCGCGGCGCTTCGATCGGCCGCAACGGTTTCGTGGGATAGCCCTCGAGACCGAGCAGGGCTTCCGCGAGGGCATTCAATTCCTTCAACATGACAGCGACTCCGAAGACTTGCGGGTTTGACCCGGTGAGCGCGACGATAGGCCGATCCCGCGCGCCGCAGTAGCGACATGTTTGATAATCAGGCTTGAGGATTATTCAAGATGGAGCGGACTCCGCTGAATGCGCTGCAGGTGTTCGTGACGGCCGCGCGCGCGCGCAACATGACGCGCGCGGCGGAACGGCTGCACCTGACCGTGAGCGCGCTCAGCCACCAGGTGCGCCTGCTCGAACGGCGGCTCGGCGTGACGTTGTTCGTGCGCGGTCCGCGCGGACTCGAGCCGACGGCCGAGGGCGCGATGCTGCTGCAGCGCGTCGGCTCGCATCTCGACGCGATCGACGAGGCGTTGCAGCCGTTGCGTGCGCGGCGCGACTGCGTGCTCAGCATCAGCGCGCTGCCCTCGCTCGCGTCGAGCTGGCTGATGCCGCGCCTGCCGCGCTTCGTCGCGCAGCATCCGGATTTCGAGTTCAACCTCGACTCGTCGATCGCGCGCGTCGATTTCGCCGATGGCCGCTTCGACGGCGCATTGCGCTACGGGCCGGGCAGCTGGGACGGCGTCAGCGCGGAACTGCTGTTCGAGGAATGGCTGACGCCGGTCGCGAGCCCGTCGCTGCTCGCCGGGCGCCCGCTGCCGCGGCTCGACGACCTCGGCGAATGGCCGCTGCTGAGCCCGGACGACCCGTGGCCGCGCTGGTTCGAACTCTTCGGCGGCAAGGAGCCGAAACGCTACGTCGCGACCTTCAGCGATTCGGATACGCTCCAACGCGCGACCGTCGAAGGGATGGGCGTCTCGCTAGGCCGCGCGACCCTCATGCGGCCGCTGGTCGAGAGCGGTCGCCTCGTCGTGCTGTTCCCCGAACGCATGAAGGCGCGCTACGCGCACTACCTCGTCTATCCCGAACGCTCGAACCGGCACAAGGGCTTCCAGGCGTTCCGCGAGTGGCTGCACGCGGAAGCCGCGGCGTTTCGCGACAGCGGGGCCGCCGATGCGATGCCGCGCGCCGCACCCGCGGCGCGCGATGCGCGCGCGAAGCGCGTGCGCGGAACGCCTGCGAAGTCGTCGCGCCGTTGAGCGCGCTCGCGCATCGAGTCGCCCGTCGTCGAGCGCCCGACCCTGCGCACGGCGGGACTCTCGCGGCGCGCTCGACCGCCCTGCCGCGCCGCGATCGTACGGCCGGTCCGTGCCGCCGGGGCGGTCACGTGCCGCAGAGCTCGCGCGTCTTCGCCGCGTCGCCGCGCAGGTTGTTGTCGACGTAGTAGTCGAGCAGTCCGCGCGCGAGCTTCTCGTCGGAGGCGGGAATCAGCGCGCGCGCGTCGCGCATCCAGCCTTCGACGCAGGCGGCCTTGGCGGTCTTGCCCGCGGCGCATGCGAGCAGGTGGTCGAATGCGCCGCGCCAGGTCGCGAACTGTGCGCGCGAGAGCGGCATGCCATGGCCGGGCACGAGGCGCGCGAAGTCGATCTTCGCGAGATGGCCGAGCGACGTCCGCCAGCGCGCGGGGCACGCGGTGTCGAACAACGGCGCCGGCAGGGTCACGAGATCGCCCGCCGCGAGCGTGCGCGTCGCCGGGTCGAACAGCCAGACGTCGCCCGCGGTCACGGCGCGCGTCTCGAGGCCGACCTGCAGGCGGCGACCGGCGATCGTCCGCACGGCGCCCTGCGTGATGCGCTCGTCCGGATACAGTGCCGGACCGGCGTCGATGAGGGCGAGTTCGTCGCGCAGCGCCGCCTTCTGCGTCGCGTCGCCGTCGGGGCGGGCGAGGATCTGCTCGATCTGCGCGCGGTACTTCGCGAGGAAGCCGTGCATCGCGTCCTCGATCGCGCCGCTCGCGTGGACGCGGGCATCGGGATACGCCTTGCGCAGGCGCGCGTTGCCGCCGACGTGGTCGAGGTGCCAATGGCTGTTGAAGATCGCGACGATCGGCAGGTCGCGCGCATGGGCGTAGTCGACGATCGCATCGGCATGCGCCGCGTGGCGACCGCTGTCGAACACGATGAGGCCGCCCGCGCCGTCGAACACGACGGTGTTGCCGTCGGGCTGTTCGCCCGCGACGAAACGGCCCGGCAGCAGCCGCACGCCCGGCGCGAGGTCCTCGGCCGCGGCGGCGGTCGTCGCGAGGCCGGCGGCGACCAGGCAGGACACGATCCAGCGTAGCATCGGCGTACCCTCCGGCAGGTGGCGGCGAGCTTCGCACGCGATGCGCGGCGCGACCCCTGCCGTTCGTCCCGGGCAGCGCGGCTTTGCGGCGGAGCGTGGCTTCGGCGGGCCGGATGCCGGCGACTTCGCGGCGACGTACCATCCGCCGTCCACCACGGCGCGGGTACCGTCGCATGGCGATCGTCGTCCATCACCTCAACGACTCGCGCTCGCAGCGCGTGCTTTGGCTGCTCGAGGAACTCGGGCTGCCGTACGGGATCGTGCCCTACCAGCGCGACCCGCGTACGCTGCTCGCGCCCGAGGCGCTGCGCCGCGTCCATCCGCTCGGCAAGGCGCCGGTCGTCGTCGACGACGGGCGCGTGCTCGCCGAATCGGGCGCGATCGTCGAATACCTCGCCGAGCGCTACGGCGCGACCACGCTCGTGCCCGCGCGCGATTCGGCCGACTGGTTGCGCTATCGCTACTGGATGCACTACGCCGAGGGCTCGGCGATGCCGCCGTTGCTGCTCAAGCTCGTGCTCGATCGTATCGAGCGCGCGAAGATGCCGTTCTTCGCCCGGCCGATCGCCCGCGGCATCGTCGCCAAGGTGCGGCGCGGCTTCGTCGATCCGCAGCTCGCGCTGCATCTCGACTACATGGAACGTGAGCTCGCCGAACGCGAGTGGTTCACCGGCGATGCGTTCGGTGCCGCCGACGTCCAGATGAGCTTTCCGGTCGAAGCGGCGGCCGAACGCGCAGGCCTCGACGGGTCGCGTCCGCGCCTGTGGCACTGGCTCGAACGCATCCACGCGCGGCCGGCGTACCGCCGCGCGCTCGAACGCGGCGGCGCGTACGCGTACGCGCGCCGCGCGTGACGCCGCGCGTTCACGCGCTCGAACCGGCCGCGGTCGCTTCCGCACGCACGGCACGCTCGACCAGCCAGAGCGCCGCGACGAGCGCGAGCCAGGCGAGGAAGAACGGCCAGCGCGGCAGAGCGACGGCACGCATATCCATCGCTGCGTCGTCGCGCGGCCCGACGAGCGCGCGCGTCGCGTCGCGGGCCGCGGCGGCGGCGAGTGCGGCAGCCTCGTCGCGCGCACGCACGTGGAACGCGCGCCGGCGGTCGCCTTCGACGAGCGCGTGCCAGCCCGCTTCCGCCGGCCAGTACGCCGCGCAGCGCTCACCCGCCTCGTCGACGACCGCCAACGGCGTACGGCGGCCGGACGGCGACTCGACCGCCGCGTCGGGGGAGACACCGCAGAACACCGCGCGTTCGTCGCCGCGCGCCTCGCGCGGCAGGCGCGGCGATGCGCTCGCGCGCGCGCGCGCGAGCGTCGCGAACGCATCGCTCCAGAGACTGCCGTAGCGCGCGCGCTCGCCCGCGAGCGCGAGGCGGAACGCATCGTCGAGCCACCAGAGGCCGACGCGACCGCGCCCTTGCACGCGCCAGGCGGCGACCGACGCGCCGTCGTTCGCGCGCAGCAGCGGGGCCGCGTCGCTCGCGTGGACGTCGATCGGGCGCCGCGCGAGCGCGAGTCTCGAGCCGGCGCTGCCGGATTCACTCTCGAGCGCGACCGCGGCCGGCACCTGCGCGCTCGCGCGCACGTCGAAACCAAGCTCGGCCCAGTCGCGCGCGACGTCGGCCGGCAACGGACCGGTCGCGCGCAGCAGCAGGCCGAGACCGTCGTCGACCGCGCGGAGCAGCGCCGCCTTCGACGCCGCGCCGAGCGCAGCCCAGGCGCGCTCGTCGACGAGCACGACGTCGGTCGCCGCGAGCGTCGTCGCATCGAGCGCGGCGCCGCCTTCGACGAGCGCGACACCGTCGCTGAGCGCGACGCGACTGTCGAGGCGCACGCCGGCGTCGACGGCCCACCGCCGCAGGTACTTGAGCTCCGCGTCGGGGGCGCCGGCGAGCACGAGCAGCGCGAGCGGATCGCCGGCGCGCACGGACACGGGCACCTCGACGTCGTCGATGCGGTTCCCGCTCGCCTCGCTCGCGCGCAGGCGCAGCGACAGGCTGCCGGCCACTCGCGCCTGCGCCGCGAGCGAGAACGCGCCCTGCGCATCGGCGAGCGCGCTCGCGACCACCGCACCGGCCGGATCGAGCACGTCGATGCGCGCGCCGGGCGCGCCTTCGACACGACCATCGATGCGCACCACGTGGCCCGCGAGCGCATCGCGCGGGGCGTCGAGCGCGACGATGCCGCGCGGCAGCGGCGCTGCGTCGAAAGCGGCGACGCGGCCGCGCGCGGCGTCGCGATCGCGCGCGGGCAGGCCGCCGCCGACGACGCGCAGGCGCGTCGCGTCCGCGTGCCGGCGCAGCGCCGCGGCGAGGTCCGGAACGCGCTCGATCGCACGCGGCGCTTCCACTCCGGGCAGCGCGACGACGTCGTCGCCGCGTCCGAGGGCGGCGAGCTGGGCCAGCGTCGCGCCCGGCGTCAGCACGACGAGTTCGCCGCCTCGATGCGCCTCGTGCGTCACGGGCGGATCGAGGCAGAGCCAGAGCGCGAGCGCCGCCGCGAACTGCAATGCGATGCGCACGCCGCGACGCGCGCGCGCATCGCGCACCGTGCGCCAGACGCCGAAGGCGGTGGCCGCGACGAGCAGGAACGCGGCGACGCCGATCGCATTCATCGCGCGGCCTCCGGCGCGGCGAGCGCGTCGAGGTAGGCGCGCGCGGCCGCGTCGGGAACCGTGCGCGTCGCCGGCGCGGCCGGCGACGGCGGCAGCAGCGGCCACAGCGCCGCGCGCAGCTCGCGTCGGCAGTCGTCGCAGTGCGCGTCGCTGCGCACGCGATCGAGTGCCGCGAGCGCGGCGAGCACCTCGGGGGTATCGCCGCGCGCGGCTATTGCGCGCTGCGCGGCCTGCACGTCGGGCGCATCGCCGCGATCGAGGTCCCGCCACAGCGCGACGAGCGGCGGGTCGTCCCCGGCGGCGCGCGACAGCGAACCGTTGCGGTCGACGAGGTCCTTGCGCTCGCCGCTGAGCCGGCGCGCCTCGTCGGGCACGGGCAGTTCGAGACCGACGCGCGCGAGGTAGATGCGCGTCGCCTGCTGCACCTGCTTGATGCCGTCGAGCGCGCGCTGCTCGTACGGCAACGCCTGTGCGGGCGCACCCTGGCGCAGGTGCAGTTCGGCCTGCCACATCTCGCCGAGTGCGGCCTTCAGCGTCGCGCGCGTATCGGGGTCGAGCAGCGTCGCCGCCTCGGCGATGTCGTGCACGTGACCGTACTCGGCGACGACGTCGCCGGCATCGCCGAACCGCGCCGGCGCATCCGGCGCCGCGTGCTCGTGCGCGGCGTGGACGGCCGCGAGCGCACCGGCCTGCGTGTCGGCAGCGGCGTCCGCGCCCTCGGGCGCGTGTTCCGCGTTGCCTTCCGACTCTTCGCCGAGGAACTGGCCGTAGCGCAGGCGCAGCAGCTTCTGGTCGACGCCGATCGCGTCCGAGCGCGCGAGGAACTTCGCCTCTTCGGGCCGCGGCTGCTCGGCGAGCAGCGCTTCGGTATCGATGATGATCTGGCGCTGGCTGCGGAAATAGGCCGGCATCGTCTTCTGCACGATGCCTTCGAGGCCGGCGCTGTCCTTCGATGGATCGGCGGGCCAGCGCAGGATCAGGCTCGGGCTGCGCGAGACGTTCGGCTTCGGCACGCGGTCGTCCGTGACGACGATCTTCGCGATGACGTCGTCGCCCTTCGAAAAACCGAGGGCCGCCAGATCGAGCGTATGGGCATATCGCAGCACCGCGCGCGGCCCACCACCGTCCCTCTCCCGCACCGCTGGAGAGGTAGGGACCGTCTGCCCGGCAGACGGTGGGGCGAGGGTGCCTTCCGCAGCTTCCCCCGCCAGCGCGATCGTCTGCTCCTGGAACGCGATGTTCTCGCCGCTGCCCTGCGCATGGGTGACGACGAGTTCGGCGTGCGCGATGCCGTAGTCGTCGCGCACTTCGAATGCGAGCGGCCACGTGGCCTGCTCCGCATCGGCGAGCGTGAGCGTTCGCTCGGGCGCGAGCACGCGAATCTCCGGCGCCGCATCGGCGATCGCGTCGACGCGATGCAGGCGATCGTCGGCGAGCGGCGCCGCCCCGGCGGGGACGACGCGGTACAGCATCGACGACGCGAGCGTGGTTTCGCCGCGCCAGTCGTCGCCGTCGCGAACCAGCTCGACGCGGCGACCGTCGTGGAACACGAGCGACGCCGTCGCAGGTTGCGGCGCGAAGCGCAGTCGCCAGCGCAGGCTCGAATCCTGCGGCGCCTTCGCGTCGAGCGTCGCTTCGCGGCGCTCGGCCAGGCGCGTGTAGGCCGGCGGCACGATCGTGAGCTGCGTGCCCGTCAAGCGCGTCGCGTCGACCCGGCCGCGCGCGGCTTCGACGCCCGGACGCGCGTCCTCGCCGCGGCGCGATGTCGAAACGAAGAAGGCGCCACCGAGCACGATCGCCGAGAGCGCGGCGGTCGCGGCGAGCGCGCGCGACGGCCATGCGGGGCGCAGGTCGAGCGCGAGACCGTCGAGCCGCCGCAGCAGGCGTGCGCGCTGCAGCGCGGCGAGCGGCGCGAGTGCGGACGGTTCGAGGAACAGCAGCGCCGCGCTGTCGTCCATCGCCGTCGCGCGCGTATCGAG
>DASTSE010000211.1:0-2500 GCA_035760865.1 Dokdonella sp. | reverse complement strand
GATCACGCGATCGAGCTGCCGCACCGCCACCTGCACCGTGTGGGCGAGCTTGTCGAAGTCGAAGGCGACGCCGTCGTGATGCTGCGCCAGATTGATCGAGCCGAGGTTGCACACCGCCGTTTCGCCGCCGCGCGTGACCTCGACGATCTCGGTGCAAAGGTTCGACAGGTGCACGACGTTGCCGTCGCGCGCGGTCTGGTTGCACGCGCGATTGCACGCGTCCTTGAACGTCATCCAGCCGTTGCCGGTCTGCGCGAGCGTGCGCATCATGCGCGCGTACAACTCGCGCGCCTTGAGCGTCCTGCGCGCGAGGCCCTGCGCCTCGGCCTGCACGTAGGCGTGCTCGAACGCTTCGCCCCAGAGGTCGGGCAAGGCCGGAACGTCCTTCGGATCGAACAGCGACCAGTCCTCGTCGGCGTCGACGCGACGCATGAACAGGTCCGGGATCCAGTTCGCCAGGTTGAGATGATGCGTGCGACGGGCCTCGTCGCCGGTGTTGTCGCGCAACTCGAGGAACGCCTCGATGTCGGCGTGCCACGGCTCGAGGTCGACGCAGGCCGCGCCCTTGCGCTTGCCGCCCTGGTTGACCGCCGCGACCGACGAATCGAGCGTCTTCAGCCACGGGACGATGCCGTTGCCGAGTCCGTTGGTCGAGCGGATCAGCGAGCCCTCGGAGCGCACGCGGTGCCACGCGACGCCGATGCCGCCGGAGAACTTCGACAGCAACGCGACGTCGCGGTACGTGTCGTAGATCGCCTCGAGCGAATCGTCGGGCGAGTCGAGCAGGAAACAGCTCGACAGCTGTTCGTGGCGCGTCCCCGCATTGAACAGCGTCGGCGAACTCGGCACGTATTCGAGGCGCGCGAACAGGCCGTACAGCTCGATCGCGTCGGCGACCTGGTCGCAGAGCGCGCACGCGACGCGCAGCCAGAAGTGCTGCGGCGTTTCGATCGCCTGGCGCCGGGTCGGATGCCTGAGCAGATAGCGGTCGTACAGCGTGCGCAGGCCGAAGTACTCCAGGCGGAGCGTATGCGCCGGATCGATCGCATCGTTGAGCTTGCGCGCATTCGCCTCGACGAACGCGAGCACGCGCTCGTTGATCAGGCCGGCGTCGTATCCGAGGCGGATCGACTGCGAGAACGAGTGCGCGCCGAGCCCGCGTACTTCCTTGTCGATGCAGCCCGCGAGCAGGCGCGCGGCGAGCCTCGAGTACTCCGGTTCCTCGGCGATGAACGACGCCGCGGTCCGGATCGACAGCTCGTCGAGTTCGCGCGTCGAGGCGCCGTCGTACAGGCCCGCGATCGTCTTCAGGGCGACGCGCATCGGGTCGACATCGGCGAGCCCGTCGCAGCAGCGCGCGACCGCGCGAACGATCTTGCCGACGTCGACCGGCTCCTTCGCACCCGAGCGCTTGGTGACGCACATCGACGACGGCCCCGTGTGCGGCGCGACGAGGCGGAAATCCGACTGAGCCGGAGATGCGACGACGGCCGCGGCGGTATCCGCCTCAACGGTTTCGGGAATGACCATGGGAGCTTCTCCTTCGCGATCGATGGACCCGCGATGAGGACGGCTCGGCAGGGCACGGAACGCGATGGCCGTGCGCACCCCGCCGGCCATCGCTCCCGCGAGCGAAAGAAGACCAGCGGACGGACGCGGACGAAGGACAGGGGCCCATGCGGGCACGCCATCTCCCGACCGGCCCCTCCCACGAGGGCCTTCGAGCCAACGCCGCGCCATTGGAGCGCGACGGTCGGGGCAGGTATTCGGACTTGCGGGCGCGAGGGGTTCCCTCTCCTACGGGACGTGTCGGCAGGCCATGCAGCCCGGCGCCAGCATCCGTTCGTTCCCGACCACCGTTGCGGGGCAGCTCCGGATTCGCACCGGAATTCCCCTCGCCGGCGCTGAGCCGGCGGCCCAGATGTTGTGCTGGGCGCCTTCGACGAACACAAGAGTATGTGTTCGGCCATCGATTCGCAACGGGCGCCTCGGGCGCATCGCCGGTGCAGCCGCATGCGTTCGGAGGACCCGACTCCGGAGCCGGGCGCCAATCGCGCAATTCCGGCAACGCGATCGATCTGCCCGATGCAAGTTTACGTCGCACATCGTACGTAATCCTTTGGACTACGTGCGCCGCGCGCACTTCCCGCAGAAGACGGTAGGGCTCATGCCGGCATCCAAGATTTTCGGCGCCATCGGGCGTCGCGCCACTCGGGGCGATGGAATCGCGTGCTGACCGCACCCGTCGCCTTCGGAAGCCGACCCGACGATGCCCGGGCGCGCCTCGATGACGCGTCCCGCCTGCTTCGCGAAGGCCGGGTGGGCGAAGCCGAGCGCGTGCTGCGCGAGATGCTCGCGTGCCGCCCGCGCGACATCCTGGCGATGACGCTGCTCGGGCGCGTGCTCCTCGGCGGGGATCGCGCCGTCGAAGCGGCCGACGTGCTCGATCGCGCCGTCGCGACGACGTTGCGAGTCCCGCCCGAACTGTTGTTGCTGCGCG
>DASTSE010000210.1:0-15827 GCA_035760865.1 Dokdonella sp. | reverse complement strand
GCCGGCTGCGTGCGCCCGTCGATCGTCGCGGCACTGCTGGCGCTCGGCGCGTGCGACAAGTCGCCGCCGCAGGCACTCGGCACGCTCGAATTCGATCGCGTGAGCCTGCCGTCGCCGGCAGCCGAACGCATCGTCGGCATCGATGTGCGCGAAGGCGAGCAGGTCGCCGCCGGGCAGCCGCTGCTCGAACTCGATCCTGCGCGCACGAAGGCGCAGCTCGCCGCCGCCGAGGCGAACGCTCAGCGTGCGCGCGATGCGCTCGCCGAACTGAAAGCCGGACCGCGCGCGGAAGACATCGCGCAGGCGCGCGCGAACCTCGCCGCGAGCGAGGCCGAGGCGCGCGAGGCGCGCGCGTATTACGCACGCCTGCTGCCGCTCAAGGACCGCAACTACGTCGCCGCCGCCGATCTCGACCGCGCGCGTGCAGCGGCCGGCAATGCCGAGGGCAAGGTGCGCGCGGCGCGTGCGGCGCTCGACGCGCTGCTGCACGGCACGCGCAGCGAGCTGGTCGCACAGGGCGAGGCCGCGCTCGCCGCCGCGCTCGCCGAAGCGGAGGCGCAGCGCGTGCTGCTCGGCAAGCTCGATGTCGTCGCGCCGCGCGCCGCGCGCGTCGACAGCCTGCCGTACCGTCTCGGCGACCAGGCGCCGGTCGGCGCCGCGCTCGCGATCCTGCTCGCCGGAGACGCGCCGTACGCGCGCATCTACGTGCCGGAGCCGCTGCGCACGTCCGTGCACGTCGGCGATCGCGTGCGCATCCACATCGGCGACCGGACGCAGTCGTACGAGGGCAGCGTGCGCATGATCCGCAGCGAGCCGGTGTTCACGCCGTACTACGCGCTCATCGGCGAGGACGTCGCCCGGCTGAGCTATCTCGCCGAAGTCGCGCTCGGCAACGATGCGTCGGCGCTGCCCGCCGGATTGCCGGTCCGCGCGGAACTCGGCGGAGCGGGGCGATGAACGCGGCGGGCGACGACGGCCCCGCGATCCGAGCGCGCGGCCTGACCAAGCGCTTCGGCTCGCTCGTCGCGGTCGACCATGTCGACCTCACCGTCCCGCGCCGCGCCGTCTACGGCTTCCTCGGTCCGAACGGGTCGGGCAAGTCGACCACGATCCGCATGCTGTGCGGCCTGCTCACGCCGAGCGAAGGCGACATCGACGTGCTCGGCCTGTCCATGCCGCGGCAGGCCGAGCAACTGCGCACGCGCATCGGCTACATGACGCAAGCGTTCTCGCTGTTCGAAGACCTCACCGTGCGCGAGAACCTCGAGTTCATCGCCGACGTGCAGGCGCTGCCGCGCGCGCGCGCGAAGGCGCGCATCGACGAACTCGTCGAGCAGTATCACTTCGGCGGCCGCGAGCGCCAGCTCGCCGGAACGATGAGCGGCGGCCAGAAGCAGCGCCTCGCGCTCGCCTGCGCGGTGATCCACGAGCCCGAGCTGCTGTTCCTCGACGAGCCGACCAGCGCGGTCGATCCGGAATCGCGCCGCGACTTCTGGGAAAAGCTGTTCGAACTCGCCGACGCCGGCACGACCCTGCTCGTTTCGACCCACTACATGGACGAGGCCGAGCGCTGCCACCGCCTCGCGATCCTCGATCGCGGCGTGCTCGTCGCCGACGGTACGCCGGACGAACTCACCGGCGCGCTTGCCGGCCGTACCGTGCTCGTCGCCGCGGCCGATCCGCGCCGAGCGCAGCGAGCGCTGCTCGGTGTCGGCGGCATCCTCAGCGTCGCGCAGATCGGCAACAGCCTGCGCGTGCTCGCCGCGGACGGCCATGGCGATGCGAAGCGGCACGTCGCCGACGCGCTCGCGCAGGCGGGACAGAAGGCGGACGTCGAAGAGGTGGCGCCGAACCTCGAGGACGTGTTCGTGTCGGCGACGCACGCCGGCGAGCGGGACCGCGCCGCATGAACCTGCGCCGCCTGTGGGCCGTCGTGCTGAAGGAATTGCGCCAGATGCGCCGCGATCGCATCACGCTCGCGATGATCGTCGGCATACCGGTCATGCAGCTCGTGCTGTTCGGCTACGCGATCAACCTCAACCTGCGCGGCCTCGCCGCGGGCATCGCCGACCAGGCGAACACGGCCGGCTCGCGCGCGGCGGTGATGGACATGCTCGCGACCGGCGTGGTCGCGCCCGTCGCGGGAGCGCGCACGCCGCAGGAACTCGTCGCGATGCTGCGAAGGGGCGAGATCAGCGTCGGCATCGCCGTGCCGTCCGACTTCGAGCAGCGCAAGGCGCAGGGCCGCGAAGCCGTGCAGGTGATGGTCGACGGCAGCGACACGTCGGTGCAGGGCGCCGCCGCCCAGCTCGCGCAGATGACGCTCGATGCTTCGACGCGCGTGCGCGAGGCGCCGCTCGCGAGCACGCCGCCGCCGGCGCCGATCGGCGTCGTCGCGTTCTACAACCCGGAACGGCGCTCGGCCGTCAACATCGTACCCGGCCTGATCGGCGTGATCCTCACCATGACGATGGTGCTGTTCACCGGCGTGTCGATCGTGCGCGAGCGCGAACGCGGCAACATGGAACTGCTCATCGCGACGCCGCTCTCGCGCACCGAACTGATGGTCGGCAAGGTGTTGCCGTACATCGCCATCGGCCTCGTGCAGACGACGGTGATCCTCGCGCTCGGCGTCTGGCTCTTCACGGTGCCCGTGCGCGGCAGCCTGCTCGACGTGTATCTCGCCGCCGGCCTGCTGATCCTGGCCAATCTCACCCTCGGCCTCATGATTTCGACCCGCGCGCAATCGCAGTTCCAGGCGATGCAGATGACCTTCTTCGTGTTCCTGCCGTCGATCCTGCTGTCGGGCTTCATGTTCCCGTTCGCGGGCATGCCGCAGGTCGTGCAATGGCTCGCCGAAGTTCTGCCGCTCACGCATTTCCTGCGCCTGATCCGTGGCGTGATGCTGCGCGGTGCGGGCATCGCCGAGATGTGGATCGATGTGCTCGCGCTCGTCGCGTTCACGACGGTCATGATGGGCGCGTCGATCCTGCGCTTCCACAAGCGGCTCGATTGACGCGGCCGGCGAGAGGGGACGGGACGGCAGGGCTCGCGGCGGCTTCGCCGCCCTCCTGATGCCTTCGCTCGCTGCGACCCGCCTTCTGGATGGCGGACGGCGCGCGCCTACAGCGCGCGATGCATGACGAACACGTCGGTCGGGCCGAGGCGCGCATGCCGGAATGCGCCGGGTACGCGGCCGACGATCGCGAAACCGTGCCGTTGCCAGAGGCGGACCGCGGTGTCGTTGCTGCTGACGACGAAGTTGTATTGCATCGCGCTGAAGCCGGTGCGGCGCGCTTCCTCGAGCGAGTGCACGCACATCGCCGAAGCGATGCCCTGGCCGCGCGCGTGCGGCGACACCATGTAGCCGCAGTTGGCGACATGGTCGCCGAGGCCTGGCTGGTTCGGGCGCAGCATGTAGAGGCCGAGCGCCTCGCCGTCGCGCTCGGCGACGAAGCAGCGGCTCGGCGGCGTCGTCCACATCGCGCGCGCCTGCGCTTCGTCGATGTCGGGCGGGTAGCTGTAGGTATCGCCGGCGGCGACCACCGCGCGGAAGATCGGCCACGCGCGCGCGAAGCCGTCCGCGTCGATCTCGCGGATGACGAGCGCGGCGTTCACGCGGCGGAGGCGGCGAGCCCGTCGTCGGCCTTCACGCGGCCGCGCAGCGAATTGGTCAGTGCCTCGGTGACGACCACGTCGACGAACCGGCCGATCAGGCGCGTCGGCGCCGGGAAGTTCACCGAGCGCATGTTCTCGGTCTTGCCGGTGAGTTCGTTCGGGTTCTTGCGCGAAGGCCCCTCGACGAGCACGCGCTGCACGCTGCCGACCATCGCTTCGCTGATCGCCTTCGCGTTCGCGTTGATCGCCGCCTGCAGGCGCTCGAGGCGCGCATGCTTGACCGCGTCGGGCGTGTCGTCGGCGAGGTTCGCCGCGGGCGTGCCCGGACGCCTGGAGTAGATGAACGAGAAGCTCTGGTCGAAGCCGACCTCGTCGATGAGCTTCATCGTCTTCTCGAAGTCGGCGTCGGTCTCGCCGGGGAAACCGACGATGAAATCGGACGAGACGCAGATGTCGGGGCGCACCGCGCGCAGCTTGCGGATCTTCTGCTTGAATTCGAGCGCGGTATAGCCGCGCTTCATCGCGGCGAGGATGCGGTCGGAGCCCGACTGCACCGGCAGGTGCAGGAAGTTCGCGAGCTGCGGCACGTTCGCGTAGGCGTCGACGAGCGAGTCGGAGAACTCGAGCGGATGCGAGGTCGTGAAGCGGATGCGACCGATGCCGTCGATTTCGGCGATCGCATGGATGAGCAGGCCGAGATCGGCGACGGAGCCGTCGTGCATCGCGCCGCGGTAGGCGTTGACGTTCTGGCCGAGCAGGTTCACCTCGCGCACGCCCTGTTCGGCGAGCGTGGCGATCTCGGCGACGACGTCGTCGAACGGCCGGCTGATCTCCTCGCCGCGCGTGTACGGCACGACGCAGAACGAGCAGTACTTCGAGCAGCCTTCCATGATCGAGACGAACGCGCTCGGGCCTTCCGCGCGCGGCTCGGGCAGCTGGTCGAACTTTTCGATCTCGGGGAACGAGATGTCGACCTGCGGCCTGCCGGTCGCCCGGCGCGCCTCGATGAGGTCGGGCAGGCGGTGCAGCGTCTGCGGTCCGAACACGAGGTCGACGAACGGCGCGCGCTTGACGATCGCATCGCCTTCCTGGCTCGCGACGCAGCCGCCGACGCCGATCAGCACCGGCTTGCCGTCCTGCTTGTGCTGCTTCCAGCGACCGAGCTGGCTGAACACCTTCTCCTGCGCCTTCTCGCGGATCGAACACGTGTTGACGAGGATGACGTCCGCTTCCGCCTCGTCCTGGGTCAGCTCGAGGCCGTGCGACGCGCGCAGCACGTCGGCCATCTTGGCCGAGTCGTACTCGTTCATCTGGCAACCGTGGGTCTTGATGTACAGCTTGCCGGTCATGGTCGTAGGCGCAGGCGTCGTGGACCGTGCAGTTTAGCATTCCCGCGCAAAGGCTTAGCCTCGCGGGAACCCCTGGGGCCGGAGAACGGTCGGAACGGCGGCTGCGTGTTGCGGCGCGTCACAATTCGCGCTTGGCAACGTGAACAATGCAGCGGAAACTCTTGAGTCGGATAGGTTTCAATAGTGCCCATGCCGTCGTTCCGCGTCCCCGCCTTCGTTTCCGCGATTGCCCTCCTGCTGCTGGGCCCGGCGGGCGTGCGTGCGAGCGTGCTGTACAAGTGCGACACGACCGACGGCAGCATCGCGTACACGAGCACGACCAAGGGGTACTCGAACTGCAAGGCGATCGCGGCGTTCGCCGATCCGCCGAAGTCGAAGGCGCCGCCACCCGTGGCGGCCGCGCCCGCGGTTCCGGCGCAGGCGAAGCCGTCGAAGCCGGGGTGGACCTACGAGGAGAACGCGGCCGATTTTTCCACGGTGGATGCGGCGGTCGCGAGCGAGCCCGCCTCGATCGTGCGCGAGGACTTCCGTCGCGTCGCGGGCGACGTCGCGAGCAGCGCGCCGCCTTACGTACCCGAGGATTTCTCGACCGTGCTCGCCGACGTCGCCAGCACGGCGACTACGGTCGGCAACCCGCTCTTCATCGCCGCGCCGTACCGGCCGGTGCCGCCGCGCGCGCGCGCGGTCGCGCAACCCGCACCGCCCGCGACCGGCGCCGTCGCGGCCGTCATGCCGCGCGTGTTGCGCGGTGCGGTGTACCGCGTCCAGCGCGACAACGGCATCACCGAGTACACCAACATCAAGCCGAGCCGTGGCGCGTTCGCGGTACTGTTCACCTACATCGCGACCTGCGTCGCGTGCGACATCCATTCGAAGATCGACTTCGCCCGCACGGCATTGCACCTCGATGCCTATCGGGCGGAAATCGCCGCCGCGGCTGCCGAGTTCGGACTCGACAGCGCGCTGCTGCATGCGGTCATCCACGCGGAATCGGCGTTCAACCCCATGGCGCTGTCGAGCAAGGGCGCGCAGGGACTCATGCAGCTGATGCCCGACACCGCGACCGACATGGGCGTGGCCGATGCGTTCGATGCGAGCCAGAACATCCGCGGCGGCGCGCGTTACCTCGCGATGCTGCTGAAGAACTTCAACGGCGACGCGCGCCTGGCGACCGCCGCCTACAACGCCGGGCCGGGCGCCGTGCAGAGGTACGGCGGCGTGCCTCCGTACGACGAGACGCAGGTGTACGTCGATCGCGTCGCGACCTTGCGCGACCGCTACGCGAAGGCGCTTTGAAAGCGGGGATTGGGGATTGGGGATTCGCAAACGCCTGGCGATGTGGGGCGCATTCGGATTGCGGATACCTGCCCTGACCAATCCCGAATCCCCAATCCCCAATCCCGGCTTTCACGCCCCCGTCGTGCTCGGCGCCGGCCGCTGCACGAGCACGAGGTCGGCGGCGAACGGCAGGTTGCCGCGCAGTCCTTCGACGCGCACCTTGGTGCCGGGCGCGAACGCCGCCTCGCGCGTGAGCAGGTCGCCTTGGTCCGCGATCGCGACGCCGTCGATCTTCAGCAGCAGGTCGCCCGGCTGCAGGTTCGCCTGCGCGGCCGGGCTCTCCGGCAGCACGCGAACGACGAGCACGCCCGGTTGGCGGCCGGTCGCGCCGGTCGCGGGCGGGATGTCGGTGTACTCGGCGCCGATCCAGCCGCGAATCACGTGGCCGTGCTTGATGATCTGGTCGAGCACGGTCTTGGCGGTGGTGACGGGAATCGCGAAGCCGATGCCTTCGGGCATCTGCGCGCGGCCGAGGCCGGTCGAGATCGGCTTGTTGTAGACCGCGGTGTTGATGCCGATCAGCTCGCCGAGCGCATTGATCAGCGCGCCGCCCGAGTTGCCGGCGTTGATCGCGGCGTCGGTCTGGATGAAGTCCTCGTACGCGGACAGGTTCAGCTGGCGCCCGGTCGCGCTGACGATGCCCATCGTCACGGTCTTGCCGAACCCGGCGGGGTTGCCGATCGCGAGCACGACATCGCCGACGGTCGGCGCGCCATCCTCGGCGACGTCGATCGCGGGCAGGCCGTTCGCGTCGATCTTGAGGACCGCAAGGTCGGTTTCGGCGTCGGTGCCGGTCACTTGCGCCTGCGCGACGCGGCCGTCGTCGAGCAGCACCTGGATATCGTCCGCGCCGGTGATCACGTGGTTGTTGGTCAGCACGTAGCCATCGGTGCTGAAGATCACGCCCGAGCCGAGGCTCTGGTCGCGGCGCTGGATCAACGGTCCGGTGACGTACCCGAGGAGGCGCTGGTTGATCGGGTCGGGCACCGGGTAGGCACGGCGCAGCGTCGTGATGCGATTGGCGTAGATGTTGACCACCGAGGGCGACGCGCGACCGACCGCCTCGGCATAGGAGACCGGGCCGCGCCGTTCGTAGATCGTCTCCGCGCCGGACTTGACGCCGGAGCTGCCGCGCAGGCGCTCGACGAGGCCCGGCGCGAACACGCTCAGCACGAACGCCGCGGCGAGGCCGACGACGGCGCTGCGCATGACGAAGACGGCGATGTCGTGGAAGCGGCGGCTGTGCATGCAGTTCCGGTGGCCGCGGCGCGCCGCGGCGAATCTGGGGAGGGCACCGCTTTGATTGTGCGGTGCGGAGGCGTTCGTTAAACTACCACGATTTTGGGGCCCGGCCCGCGCGGCCACGTGGGTCCGGCGCATGTCGCGACGGCGCCCGCGCGCGGCAGCGAGGCGTCGGCCGAGCCGGCGCGGCCGGTCATCGACGCGGGCGAAGTGGGTCCCGCCGTTTTTTTTTCAGCTTTGCAGCGGAGTGCTGATGGCAAACGATGCTGTGGTGGACAAGGGGCGCCGTCGATTCCTGACTGCGACGACGTCGGTCGTCGGCGGTGCGGGTGTCGCGCTGGCCGCGATCCCCTTCGTCAAGTCGTGGGAGCCGAGCGAGAAGGCGAAGTCGGCGGGTGCGCCGGTGCTCGCCGACATCGGCAAGATCGAGCCGGGCCAGAAGGTCACGTTCGAATGGCGCGGCCTGCCGGTGTTCGTGGTGAACCGCACGAAGGCGCAGCTCGACACGCTGACCTCGGTCGATGCGCGACTGCGCGACCCCAAGTCCGAGAACACCGCGCAGCAGCCCGAGTACGCGAAGAACGAGTACCGTTCGATCAAGCCCGAGTGGCTCGTCGTGACCGGCATCTGCACCCATCTCGGATGCGTGCCGGACTTCTTCCCCGAACTCAAGCCCGAGCCGTTCGATCCGCAGTGGAAGGGCGGCTTCTATTGCCCCTGCCACAAGTCGCGCTACGACATGGCCGGCCGCGTCTACGACGGCGTGCCTGCGCCGGCCAACCTCGCGGTGCCGAAGTACCACTTCGTCGACGACACGCACATCCTGATCGGCGTCGATCCGGACAAGGGGGCTGCGTAATGGGCACCACGATGACGCGCCTCCAGCCGAAGAACCGCGTGCTCGCCTGGGTCGAGGACCGCCTGCCGGTGCTCTCGTTCCTCAACGCGCACACGAGCGGCTACTACGCGCCGAAGAACTTCAACCTCTGGTACTACTTCGGCTCGCTCGCGCTGCTGGTGCTGGTCAACCAGATCCTCACCGGCATCTTCCTCACGATGCATTACAAGCCGAGCGCGGAACTCGTCGCGCCGGGCATCTCGGCCGCGTTCGCCTCGGTCGAGTACATCATGCGCGACGTCAGCTGGGGCTGGCTGATCCGCTACATGCATTCGACCGGCGCCTCGCTGTTCTTCGTCGTCGTCTACCTGCACATGTTCCGCGGCCTCATGTACGGCTCGTACAAGAAGCCGCGCGAGCTGGTCTGGATCCTCGGCATGCTGATCTTCCTCGCGTTGATGGCCGAGGCGTTCATGGGCTACGTGCTGCCGTGGGGCAACATGTCGTTCTGGGGCGCGAAGGTGATCATCTCGCTGTTCGGCACGATCCCGCTGATCGGCGACTCGCTGGTCGAATGGATCATGGGCGACTACCTGCCGGCCGACGCCACGCTCAACCGCTTCTTCGCGCTGCACGTGATCGCGCTGCCGCTCGTGCTGCTGCTGCTCGTCGTGCTGCATCTGGGCGCGCTGCACGAAGTCGGTTCGAACAACCCCGACGGCGTCGAGATCAAGGCGAAGAAGAAGCCGGACGGCACGCCGCTCGACGGCATCGCGTTCCATCCGTACTACACGGTCAAGGACATCTTCGGCACGGGCTTCTTCCTGCTCATCGCCGCGTTCATCATCTTCTACGCGCCGACCTTCGGCGGCTGGTTCCTCGAGCACGACAACTTCCTGCCGGCGAACAACCTCGCGACCCCGACGCACATCAAGCCGGTGTGGTACTTCACGCCGTTCTACGCGATCCTGCGCATGATCCCGTCGTTCTTCGGCACTGCGGTGTGGGGCGTGATCGCGATGTTCGGCGCGATCGTGCTGCTGTTCCTGCTGCCGTGGCTCGACAAGGGCATGGTCAAGTCGGTGCGCTACCGCGGCATCGGCTACAAGATCGCGCTCGGCCTGTTCGCGCTGTCGTTCATCATGCTCGCCGCGGTCGGCGCCGGCGTGACCGCGGAGAAGATCCCGGAATGGTTCGGCGAGAAGGCGGACGCGACCTTCATCGAGAACCTTTTCGGCCGGTTCTGGACCTTCGTCTACTTCGGCTATTTCGCCTTCATCTGGGTCTACACGAAGTTCGGTTTCGAGAAGACCAGGCCGGTGCCGGAACGGGTGACGACGCATGACTAAGGCCACGACCAACACTCCGAGGACCGCGATGTTCCGCAAGATTGCAGCCCTGCTGGTGGCCGGCCTGATCGGCGTCGGTGTCGCGCACGCCTCCGAAGAGGGCGGCCTCGAGCCCGCGAACATCCGGCTCGACGACGTCGCCTCCATGCAGCGCGGCGCGCGCCTGTTCTTCAACTATTGCGCGGGCTGCCATTCGCTGCGCTTCATGCGCTATTCGCGCATCGCCGAGGACCTCAAGCTCGATCCGAAGGACGTGGAGCAGAACTTCATGTTCGCCGGCGGCAAGATCGGCGACCCGGTCATCAGCCACATGCCGCACGACGACGGCGCGAAGTGGTTCGGCAAGGCGCCGCCCGACCTTTCGCTCGAGGCGCGCGCGAAGCCGGAAGGCTGGATCTACAACTACCTCAAGTCGTTCTACGTCGACCCGAGCCGCCCGCTCGGCTGGAACAATACGGTGTTCCCGAACGTGTCGATGCCGAACGTGCTGTGGGAGCTGCAGGGCATCCAGACCGCGGTCACGAAGCCGGCCGAGGAAGGCCACGACGCTTCGATCGAGAAGCTCGAGCTGCGCACGCCGGGGCGGCAGAACGCCGAGGAATTCGACCGCACCGCGCGCGACATCGCGACGTTCCTGCAGTACGTCGGCGAGCCGGCTGCGCTGAAGCGCGAGTCGATGGGCGTGTGGGTGCTGCTCTACCTCGCCCTGTTCACCCTGCTCGCGTACCTGCTCAAGCACGAGTTCTGGAAGGACGTCCACTGACGACGCCGGGGCGGCGGCCTTCGCCGCCCCGCCTCGCCCCCTCGGGTCGAGCCGTATCCCCCGCCGACCCGGCTTGGGCGGCGCGTCGTCGGGCGCCGCCAGCGTCCGGCGAGGCGCTTCCCCCGTCCTAGTCGGGCGCCGCTGCCGCGTAGTACATTGCCGGCGAAGGGCTCGCTTCGAAGGGAGTAGGGGATCCAGCATGGCCTTGAACCAGCGTTCGCGTACCGTCTTGACCCTGTATTCGGCCCACAACTGCGTGCACTGCCATCGGGTACGCATGACCCTCGCGGCCAAGGGCGTCACGTACGATCACGTGCTGGTCGACCTGAACGACCCGCCCGAAGACCTGATCGACCTCAATCCCTACAATTCGGTGCCGACCCTGGTCGACCGCGATCTCGTGCTCTACGACACCTCGGTCATCTGCGAGTATCTCGACGAACGCTATCCCCATCCGCCGTTGATGCCGGTCGACCCCCTCTCTCGCGCGCGCCTGCGCCTGGCGATCGTGCGCATCGAGAACGACTGGCTCACGCTCGTCGACGAGATCGAGGCGGGTGGCCGCTCCGCCGACACCGCGCGGCGCGCGCTGCGCGACGACCTGGTCAAGAACGCGGGTGCGTTCAAGGCTTCGCGCTTCTTCCTGAGCCCGGAAATAAGCCTCGCCGATTGCGCGCTCGCGCCGCTGATCTGGCGACTCGACTCGCTCGGCGTCCAGTTGCCGCGCGAGGCGCAGGCGATCGTCGACTACGGCGAGCGCATCTTCCGCAGCCAGGGGTTCACGCGCAGCCTCACGGCGGAAGAGAAGGGACTGCGCCCGTGACGGGTGAGGTCGTGCGTCGCCGCGGAGGTCGGGCATGAACGCACCCGCGATGACGTCCAACCGCCCGTACCTCCTGCGCGCATTCCACGAGTGGATCAGCGACAACGGCCTCACGCCGTACCTGCTCGTGGACGCCGCCGCGGAAGGCGTGCGCGTCCCGCCCGGAGCCGCGAAGGACGGTCGCATCGTCCTCAACGTCGCCGCGCGAGCGGTCGGCCAGTTCGAAATCGCCAACGACCGCGTGCAGTTCCTCGCGCGTTTCGGCGGCATCAGCCAGTCGGTGTACGTGCCGATGAACGCGGTGCTCGCGATCTACGCGCAGGAGAACGGCCAGGGCATGATGTTCCAGGCCGACGGCGCGCCGGCCGAGCCGCCGCCGACGGCGCCCACGCCGGACGAAGCGCCGAAACGCCCGCACCTGCGCGTGATCAAGTAGGCCGCGCGTCGACCTTCGCGGACGGGCTCGACGACTACTGCACGAGGCGCAGCTGCGCCGGCTGCACGACGCGCGAGCGCGCGTCCTCGCCGAGCGGCAGGCTCCAGGCCTCGAGGCGCCTGCCGGCGAGATCGAGGTGGCAGCGGTGGCGGTCGCTGCCATCGAGACTGACCTCGAAACCATAGCGCCGCACGACCGTCGGCAGGCCCTGTCGCCGCGCGATCGCGAGCCGCTTCAGCGAGACCGTCTGGTCGAGCAGCTGCACGCCGGCCTCGCGGCACAACGTGCGGCTGTGCGCGATCGCGAGTTCGCGCGCGCGCAGGATGTCCATCCAGGTCCAGACCGCGACCACGATGACGAGAAGGAACGTCCAGGTACCGAGCATCGCCACAGTGTGGGGATACCGCGGCTGGCGGACAAGACCCTGCCGTCGGCGGTCGGTGCAGGCGACAACGGGCCGCGCGCAGGTACAATCCGCCGACGCTCGGCTGCCTTTAGGGGGAGAGGATGAAACTGGTGTTTCCTGGCGGTGAACACGCTCCGGTGGAACTCGCGGAAGGCGCGCGCAGGATCGGCAGCGGCAGCGACTGCAGCATCGTGCTCAACGGCGAGGGGGTCGCCGCGCACCACTGCGAGATCGTCGTCGCGGCGGGCAACGCGAGCATCAGGCCGCTCGACCCGCAGGCGCCGACCGTGCTCAACGGTCGCCAGGTGACGGCGCAGGCGCCGATCAAGGACGGCGACCTGCTCGTACTCGGGCGCGTCGGTGTTTCCGTCGTCGGCGAGCGCAAGGCCGCTGCCGCGCAGGCGCCGAAGAACGAACCGGTCGACGACCGCACGCGCGTACGCACCGCGCTGCCGCGTTACCTCCTGCGCGGCGTCTCGGGCGCCACGCTCGGAAAGACCTTCGCGGTCACCGACAATGCGGTGATCGGTCGCCAACCCGACTGCGACATCCCGATTCCGGCCGAGGAAGTGTCGCGCCATCATGCACGCCTGAAGGTCACGACGGATGGCGTGCTCGTCGAGGACATGGGCTCGGCCAACGGCACCTACATCAACGACAAGCGCACCCAGAGCGGACTGCTCAAGCCCGGCGAGGAACTGCGCCTGGATACGGTGCGTTTCCTCCTCATCACGCCGGGCATGGATGCGCGCCAGCAGTCCGCCGGCCCGCGTTCCGAAGCCGAGGCCAAGTCGGCCAAGCGCGGCTCGAACGGCGCGGCGATCGCGATCGGCGTGGTCGTCGCCGTGGCGGTGCTCGCGGCGGCGCTGCACTTCGCGGGCGTATTCTGAGTCGTCGCGGCGCTGCGCGCCGCGGCGCGTCAGCGGGCGGCGTCGACGAGTTCGACGCGCATCGACAGGTCGAGCGCGCGGATGTGCTTGGTCAGCGCGCCGACCGAGATGTAGTCGACGCCGGTTTCGGCGATCGCGCGCACGCGTTCGAGCGACACCGAACCCGACACTTCGAGCGGCACGCGGCCACCGACCTCGGCGACCGCCTGCGAGAGCTCATGCAGCTCGAACTCGTCGAGCATGATGCGATCGACGCCGGCCGCGAGCGCTTCGCGCAGCTCGGCGAAGTTCTCGACCTCGGTCTCGACGAGCACGCCCGGGTGGAGCGCGCGTGCGCGCGCGACCGCTGCATGGATCGAGCCGGCGGCGGCGATGTGATTCTCCTTGATGAGCACCGCGTCGTACAGGCCGATGCGGTGGTTGCGGCCGCCGCCGACGCGCACCGCGTACTTCTGCGCGAGGCGCAGGCCGGGCAAGGTCTTGCGCGTGTCGAGGATCGCCGTGCGCGTGCCGCGCGCGGCCTCGACGTAGGTGGCCGTCGCGGTCGCGGTCGCCGACAGCGTCTGCAGGAAATTCAGCGCCGAGCGCTCGGCCGTGACGAGCGCGCGGGCACGGCCTTCGATCCGGCACAGCAACGCACCCGCGGCGACGCGGTCGCCGTCGGCGGATTGCCAGTCGAATCGAACGCCGGGATCGAGCTGGCGGAAGCATTCCTCGAACCAGGCGCAACCGCACAGGATGGCCGATTCGCGCGTGATCACGCGCGCGCGGCCGTGCGCGTCGCCGGGCAGGAGGTCGGCGGTGACGTCACCGCTGCCGATGTCTTCCTCGAGGGCGCGCCGGACGTCGCGCACGACCGCGTCGTGCGGTGGAACCTGGGCCGGAGTCGTCACGTGCTCTTGCCTTCAGCGTGGGTCGGACGCCGAGGATAGCAAGACCGACGGCGACGCAGCGTCAGTCCGCGGACGGCGCGGCGGGTGCTGCGGGCGTTGCCGCCGCGTCGTCGCCGGCGTGGCGCAGCCGCGCGACGATCGCATCGAGCGCGCGATCGAACAACGGCACTTCCTCGAGTATGACTGCGCTGCCGCGACGCAGCTCGGCGGCGAGGCCGAATACGGTCTTGTCGCAGACCTTGAGCCCGCGTCGGTTCACGAACAGGTACTTCGAGCTGATCGGGCTGATCCACGACAGCTTGGCGCGCTCGCGCTGGTCGTTCTCGTCGACGAACTCGATCCAGGTGCCGACCTTGATCGCGCGCACGGTCTTGACGAACTCGTCGTCTTCCTGGGCCTCGGCCGCTTCGGGCTCGACCGTCGGATCGATCGCTTCCGGCGAGCCGAGCACGATCTCCTCGACCGGGCTCTGCGTCGCAGCGGGTACCGAGATCGCCGGCGTCTCCGTGCCGTCGCCCGTGCCCGCGGCCGGCGCAGCCTGCTCGGCGATGACTTCCTTGACGGTCTTCGTCTCGATCTTCTGGCCGTCGAGCAGTCGCTTGTAGAACAGCGACAATTCGCCCATCAGCTGCTTGACGTCGCTGTCGTGGTAGGCGACGGTCGCGAGGCCGTGGCGGAGCGCCTTCTCGAGCTGCGGCAGCAGCGCGCGCAGGCGCGTCACTTCGCTGTCGGTGGTCTTCGGCTGGGCGCTCCAGACGAATTCGTCGGCGAAGCGCAACGCGTTCTTCCACTCGTCCGATTCCTCGCCTTGGCGCAGCACGGTCAGCACGAGGTAGTTCGCCCACGGGCGCGACAGCACGCTGTGCACGACCGGCGGCAGGTTGCGGTCTTCGATGCGCTTGAGGATCTCGCGCGCGGCGGTACGCCGCGCCGCCTGCAGCTTCTCGCGTCCGCGCGTCGCGTCCGCTGCGCGCTGCTCGGCGAGTTCGGCGCGCTTCTTGTGCTGGTCGATGAAATCGCCGAATGAAACGAGTTCGCGCTCGAACACGCCGACGTCGTCGTCGAAGTCGCGCAGGACGGTCTCGACGCACGTCTTGATGCGCTCGTACAGGCGATGGTCGCGATCGCCTTCCTCCGACCAGCTCTTGCCGGCGTCGGCGAGCAAATCGAGCAGGCGCCGCGCCGGGTGCGACTTCTGCGCGAACAGGTGCTTGTCGAGGATCGCGACCTTGAGGTACGGGATCTGCAGGCGACCGAACAGCGCCTGCATCTGCGCGGGAAGATTGCGGTCCTGCAGGATGTACTCGAACAGCATGCCGACGAGATCGATCGTGTCCTCGTCCGCGCTCGACACGCGCTTGTCCTTCGCGTCGCCGGAAAGCTTGTTGACCTGGTCGAGCAGTTCGCGCTTGATCTGCTGCACGGCCTGAGCCGCGTCGGCGACGCTTTCCGCGCGCGCCTGCGCCACGGCCGACTGGCTCTGCAGGATCGTCAGCGCGCTGAGCAGGTCGGTCGGACTGAGGCCGATGCCGCCGACCGCGCCGTCGCCGACATAGGCGTCCGCGCCGTGCCGGTTCGCGAGCAGCGAGCGCAGCGTGTGATAGATCTCGGCCTGCAACTGATCGGCGGCCGGATCGTAGTACGCGGTCGCGGTGCCCGGCGCGGCTTCCTTCGCGTTCGGAGCCGACGGCAGCGGCGCGCGCGCGCCAGCGGCCGGGCGCGCGCCGGCGGGCAGCACATGGCGCACCTGCGGCAGTACGCCGGCACGGATGAGTTCGACGTTGACCTCGTCGTAGATCGGCTCGAGGCCGGTCATCACGTAGCGGTCGAACAGCTTGTAGATGATCAGCTTGACCTGGACGTTGACCTCGAACTCGCGGAT
>DASTSE010000209.1:0-7924 GCA_035760865.1 Dokdonella sp. | reverse complement strand
CGGGAGAACCGGTGGGCCGAAGCTCCCCCCGGCTTACGGCTGGCCGGCGAGCCAGCGCTCGGCGCGTTCCACGTCCGCCTCGGTGTCGATGCCGGGCGGGAACGGCTCGGGCGTCAGCCGCACGGCGATCGGGAAGCCGTGTTCCAGCACGCGCAGTTGTTCCAGCGATTCGGCCTGTTCCAAAGGCGTGCGCGACAGGCCGGTGTAGCGGCCCAGGAAGCCGGCGCGGTAGGCGTAGATGCCGATGTGGCGCAGGAACGGCACACCTGCGGGGAGCGTGTCGCGGTCGGCGGCGAAGGCATCTCGCGCCCACGGCAGCGGCGCGCGGCTGAAGTACAGCGCGCGCCCGTCGGCACCGCGCACCAGCTTGACCACGTTGGGATCGAACAGCTCGTGCACATCGGTGACCGGCGTGGCCAGCGTGGCCATCGGCGCGTCGTCCTCGGCCAGCGCCTGCGCGACCGCGCGGATGCCGCTTGCCGGTGCGAGCGGCTCGTCGCCCTGCAGGTTCACGACGATCGCGTCGTCCGGCCAGCCGAGCAGGCTTGCGGCTTCGGCGAGGCGATCGCTGCCGGATACGTGGTCCGCGCGCGTCATCACGACGTGCACGCCGCTGTCCGCGAGCGCGGCTTCGATGCGCGCGTCGTCGGTCGCGACGACGACCGCGGCGGCGCCCGCCGCGCGCGCGCGACGCGCGACGTGCACGACCATCGGCTCGCCCGCGATCGGCAGCAGCGGCTTGCCCGGCAAGCGGGTCGAGCCGTGACGGGCGGGGATCGCGACGATGAAGGGAGCGTCGGTCGGCATCGGGCACGCCGTCGTGGAGGTCGCGCGCAGCCTAGCGGACCGCGCCGCATCGCGACAACCACGCCCTCGACGAGTACGAAGCCAATTCGGCTTCCCGGCGAACGCCTGCAGCGCACGTTCGGCAGGCGGCGCGGCATGTCCTTCGCGCGCACGCGGAAATCCATTTTCACGATCGCCGAAGGCACGATGGATGCTCGCGTTCGCGCGCATGACGTCGCTCTTCCGGGAGAGACCCATGCACGCGCCAGCCGATGCTCGCGTTCAGCAGCCCTCGCCCGCCTTCGCTTCGCGCGTGACCTCGAAGATCAGTTCGCCGGTGGCCGCGAACGGCAGCTTCGTCTTGACCGCGTCCGTCGTGTAGTAGAAGCCGCCCGGCGTCGGCGCCCTCACCGCCTCGCGCACTTCCGACTCGTACGACTTGCCGACCGCATCGGGCGCCGTCGCGACGGCGATGCGGCGCACCTTGTCGAGTGTCACGCAGCCGAGCAGGCGCGAACGGCGGAACGGACGGATGTCGAGGTGCAGCGGCTTGACGTCGACGGGCGCGCGGAAGTCGTCGCCCTCGATCACGTACAGCAGGGGCTTGAACACGACGTTGCCGTGCCCGGCCGGATTCTTGCGCGCGATCACCTGCACGCGCACCGCGGCGTGCTCGAGTTCCTCGGGCAGCTCGATCACGCGATAGCGGCTCCTGCCCTTGCTGAAATCGTTCGACGGCGCATTGGCGTCGATGCCGAACCGCACGCGCGTGCCCGGCGCAAGCGGAATCGGCCCGATCGCGGGAGCCTTGACCTCGGGCACCGGCCGCTTCGGCTTGCCGAACAGGCGGTCCTTCCAGTCGCCGAAGGTTTCGCTGACGAAGCTGAGGGGATTGGCCGCGTGCGCGGAGGCGCAGGCGGCGAGGACGAGAAGGGCGGACAGCGATCTATGGCGGGACATCGTCTGGGGGAGGTCGAATGTCGGGGGTCGATACGACGCGGCGCGACGCACGCCTCCGCCAGCCCCTCGCGGGGCCCGTGCATCGCGACAACGCGCGCCGCGCGCAGCGCGGCGCGTTCCGCTCCGCTCAGCCGCCCGCGGAATCGCCGCTCGGCGCCGGCGTGGCCGCGGCCGGCTGGCCGTCGGTCGTTGCCGGCGGATTCTCGATCGCCGGGGCGGGCGCCTTCGTCGCAGGCTGCGGAATCTCCTTGAGATCGCCGCCGTCCTGCTCGAACGACTTGAGGCCGAGCGTCTTGGCGATGGAACCGATCACGCGGCGCTGTTCGTCGCTTCCACCGCGCTTGAGCACGATGCCGGTGATGTGGTCGTCGTCGCGCATGCCGCCCATGTAGCCGTACAGCTCGGCCTTGCCCATGATCGCACCGTCGATCGAGTACTTGTCGCCCTTGACCGGCTGAACCATCGCATTGCCGTCGCGGATGTCCGAGCGCGCGAATGCGGTGCCGGCGGCGGCGAGGGAAACGGCGAGCGCGAGTGCGCGCATCATCTGGGTCTTCACGTGTGCTTCTCCGTCAGTTTCGGTGCGGACGCTGCCGGTAACGTCCGGCGGGATGCATCGGGGTCGCGACGGACTCGTCCATCCGCTCGCTCGCGTCGCCTGCGGCGCGCACGCGCCACAGCGTCGCGGTCATCTGGGCACGCCGTGCCTCAATTCTTGTCGGCTTCTTCCTTCGTCTGCGCGCGCAGTTCGGAGATCGTGCCGTCCTTCTCCTGCAGGAACGCGCTGAACTTCATTTCGTAGGCGATGCGCGCGAGCGCGATGATGTGCTCGTTCTTGACCTTTTCCTTCTCGCCGCGCTTGAGCAGCACGCTGCCCATCGGCAACTTCTCTTCCTGGCGGTAGCGGAACGCGCTCTTGAGGTCTTCCGAGGTCAGCGGCGCGCCGTCGAGGTCGAACTGGTTGTCCTTGTCCGCGACGATCGTGACGTCGAAGCTCGCGGGGATGTTCGGCGCCGCCACCGTGTCGGGGCGCGCGCGGCCGCCGCCGCACGCCACCAGCAGGCCGGCCAGCGCCGCAAGCGCGCCGCCGCGCAGGATCGATCCGATCGGGAAACTCCGCATGGTTCCAGGGACTCCGTGAATTCGAGGACATCAAGCCTATCACCACCACCCCGCGCGCGGCAGGGCGGGGCTGGCGACGGTTCACGCTCGCCGATCGCAGGGTGGGCGCTGGCCGCACCGGCATCGTCGTCCATCATGTCGCGCATGGGTCGGCCAGGGCCCACTCTACGTCACGCGGTCGGCAGGGTGACGCCGGTCTGCCCCATGTACTTGCCGCCGCGGTCCTTGTAGCTCGTCTCGCAGTCTTCGTCGGACTCGAGGAACAGCATCTGCGCAACGCCTTCGTTGGCGTAGATGCGCGCCGGCAGCGGCGTCGTGTTGGAGAACTCGAGCGTGACGTGCCCTTCCCATTCGGGCTCGAGCGGCGTCACGTTGACTATGATGCCGCAGCGCGCGTACGTGCTCTTGCCGAGGCAGATCGTGAGCACCTTGCGCGGAATGCGGAAGTACTCGACCGTGCGCGCGAGCGCGAACGAGTTCGGCGGGATGATGCAGACGTCGGATTTCACGTCGACGAAGCTGCGCTCGTCGAAGTTCTTGGGGTCGACGATGGTCGAGTTGATGTTGGTGAACACCTTGAACTCGTCCGCGCAACGCACGTCGTAGCCGTAGCTCGAGGTGCCGTACGACACGAGCCGCTTGCCGTCGTGCTGCCTGACCTGCTGCGGCGCGAACGGCTCGATCATGCGGTGCTGCTCCGCCATGCGGCGGATCCACTTGTCGCTCTTGATGCTCATGGATTGGAGATGCTCGTTTTCCTGAGGGCTGAGGGCTGCGGGCCTAGGACCGGGAGCATGAACCGGGGCGCCTGTTTCGCAGCCCCCGGCTCTCGGCCCCCAGCGCTCGCTTCACGTGTTCTGCACCACGATCTTCGGAAACGCGATCGCCTTGTTGCGCGCGCGCAGGGACAGGCGGCCGGCCGCATTGCGCGCGATCTCGCGGTAGCGCGCGGCGAGGTCGGAATCCGGCATCGCGGCGACGGTCGGCGTGCCGCCGTCGGCCTGTTCGCGGATGCGGATGTCGAGCGGCAACGCGCCGAGCAACGGCACGTCGTACTGCGCGGCCATGCGCGCACCGCCGCCCTCGCCGAAGATGTGTTCCTCGTGGCCGCAGTTCGAGCACACGTGCGTCGCCATGTTCTCGACGATGCCGAGCACGGGCACGTTGACCTTCTCGAACATCTTCAGCGCCTTCTTCGCGTCGAGCAGCGCGATGTCCTGCGGCGTCGTCACGATGATCGCGCCGGATACCGGGATGCGCTGGCACAGCGTGAGCTGGATGTCGCCCGTGCCGGGCGGCAGGTCGACGACGAGGTAGTCGAGGTCGGACCAGTTCGTCTCGCCGAGCATCTGCTGCAGCGCCTGCGTCGCCATCGGCCCGCGCCAGATCATCGCGGTATCTTCCTCGATCATGAGGCCGATCGACATCGCCTGCACGCCGTGGCTCAGCTTCGGCTCGATGCGCTTTCCATCCTTCGTGTCCGGCTTGCCCTCGAGGCCGAGCATGCGCACCTGGCTCGGGCCGTAGATGTCGGCGTCGAGCACGCCGACGCTCGCGCCTTCGGCCTTGAGCGCGAGCGCGAGGTTCGCCGCGACCGTCGACTTGCCGACGCCGCCCTTGCCCGACGCCACCGCGATCACGTTCTTCACGCCCGGCAGCGGCGTCAGCCCCTGCTGCACTTCGTGCGCGACGACGCGGCAGGCGACGCCGACGGCGGCGTGTGCGATCGCCGCGTCCGCCTCGAGCGCGCGCTTCACCTCGTCGGCGAGCGCGGCCTGCGCGGACAGCGCCGGATAGCCGAGCACGATGTCGACCGATACGTCGCTGCCGGACACGCCGACGCCGCGCACGGCGCCGCTCGCGACGAGGTCCTTGGCGGTGTGCGGATCGACGATACCGGCCAGGATCTGGCGGGCGCGCACTTCGAGGGAGTCGCTCATTGCGGGGACGAGGGCCGGGGGAAACGCGCATTATGCCAGTGACGGCCGCGCAAACCCGCACCGTCCGCTGCGGCGCGCCTTGACGGCCCCTCGACCACACGGCACCGTGCGGTGGACCCGAACCCGCACGGAGACCGCCATGTCCTGCCGCACGCCCGCCCTGCTCGCCCTTGCCCTGCTCGCCGGCGCGCCGGCCTTCGCCGCGGAGAACACGCCGGTCGGCACCTGGACCACGATCGACGACGCGACCGGCAAGCCGAAGTCGATCGTGCAGATCACCGAAACCGACGGCAAGCTCGAAGGCAAGGTGATCGAAGTGCTGCAGTCCGACCAGGGACCGCACCCGATCTGCAAGGCCTGCGACGGCGAGCGCAAGGACAAGCCGGTCGAAGGCATGGTCATCCTGTGGGACGTGCAGAAGGACGGCGATGTCTGGGACGGTGGCCGCATCCTCGACCCGAAGAACGGCAAGACCTACAAGGTGAAGCTGTCGATGCTCGAGAACGGCCAGAAGCTCGACGTGCACGGCTACATCGGCTTCTCGTGGCTCGGCCGCTCGCAGGTGTGGGAGCGCAAGGCGGCGCAGTAGCCGAGGCTTCCCGCAACGCGCCGGCGCTGCCGCCATCGCGGGCGCCGGGCGCCGGGCGCGGATTCCGCTGCGGAACCCTGCCACGCGGCTGGAACGCGGCCCTGCCAGTATCCGTTCCGGCCCCGCGGCCATGTCGGAGTCGTTCATGAGATTGCTCGCCGTCGCGTTGCTCTGCGCCGCCCGCTGCGCCTGCGCGGCCGGCGAAAGCCCGTCCGCGGGCCGCAGGCCACCTCAGCCGATGTGCTGGTAAATCTGCACGAGGTTGCCGCAGCCGTCCGCGAACAGGGCGATTTTCACCGCGCCCACCGGCGTCGGTCGGGTCGTGAACGTGACGCCGCGGCCGCGCAGGCGATCGTGCTCGAGGTCCGCGTCATCCACCTCGAAAGCGACCACCGGGATCCCCTGCGCGAACATCGCCTGCTGAAACGCGCGGCCGGCCGGGTTCGCGTTCGGTTCCAGCGAGAGTTCGGTGCCCTCCGGTTCCTCCGGCGACACGACGGTGATCCAGCGGTAGTCGCCCGCGGGGAACTCGTTCTTTTTCCGGAAACCGAGGACGTCGGTGTAGAACGCCAGGGCGCGGGCCTGATCGTCCACCATGATGCTGGTCAGCTTGATGCGCACGCGTACCTCTCTTCGGCGTCTTTGCGCGCATGATAGCCACCGACCTGCGGGGCGGCTTATCGGGAATTGCGGAACGCGCCCGGCGGGAGGCGCGCCATGAGGCTGAGGCAGCCCGGGAAGTGCAAGGGAGGCGGCCAACCGGACACGGCGACCGAAAGACGCGCGGCGCGCTGGAACGCTCGCGGCGACACGCCGACATGGCGCTGGAACAGGTTGGAAAAACTCCCGACGCTGCTGAACCCGAGCTCGATGCAGGTATCGGTGACCGAGTGACCACCACGTGCCAGCAGCTCCCGTGCCTGCTGGATACGCGCCTGCGTACGCCAGCGGTGCGGCGTAAGCCCGAACAGCGCGTCGAACCGGCGTACGAAGTGGAACAGCGAGAGGTGGGCAACCGCCGCGGCCTCCGTGAGCGGCGGATTGTCAGCGCACGTATCGCGCAGGAAATCACGGGCGCGGCACAGGCGCGCGAAGGCGGGATCGATCATGCGGGGCATCGTGCATGCCCGCGCGCACGGCTTCAAGATCGCAGGCGGCGCTCTGCGAATCCGGTCAGCGTGCCATAATTCCGCTTTGCAGCAACGAAGCGGAAACCGCGACGCATGAGTGCGCCGAAACCGAAGCAAGTCCTCGTCACCCACGCCCTGCCCTACGCGAACGGCCCGCTGCACATCGGCCATCTGCTCGGCTACATCCAGACCGACGTGTGGGTGCGCGCGCGGCGCATGGCGGGCGACACGGTGCATTTCGTCGCCGCCGACGACGTACACGGCACGCCGATCATGCTCGCCGCGGAGAAGGCGGGGCTGACTCCGGAGGACTTCATCCGCGGCGTGTACGACAGCCATGTGCGCGACTTCGTCGACTTCGGCATCGTGCACGACTGGTACTACACGACGCACTCGCCGGAGAACCGTGAGCTCGCCGAGCTCGTCTATGCGCGCCTCAAGGCCGGAGGGCACATCGCCGCGCGCTCGATCCGCCAGTTGTACGACCCGGTGCGGCAGATGTTCCTGCCCGACCGCTACGTGAAGGGCATCTGCCCGAACTGCGGCACGCCGGACCAGTACGGCGACAACTGCGAGAACTGCGGCGCGACCTATGCGCCGACCGATCTCAAGGACCCGCGCTCGGTGCTTTCGGGCGCGACGCCGGAGCTGCGCGACTCGGAACACTACTTCTTCCAGGTCGGCGACTTCGCCGCGATGCTGCGCGACTGGCTCGCGGGCAAGCTCACGCACGGCGCACCGGTGATGCATCCGTCGGTCGCGGCGAAGCTGCGCGAATGGCTCGACGCCGAGGGCGGCGTGCGCGACTGGGACATCTCACGCGATGCGCCGTACTTCGGCTTCCCGATCCCCGACGCACCGGGCAAGTTCTTCTACGTCTGGCTCGACGCGCCGATCGGCTACCTCGCGAGCTTCAAGAAGTACTGCACGAGCGAAGCGGGTGCGAAGAACGGCCTCGTGCCGGCCTCTTTCGACGCGTTACTGCAGGTCGCCGATCCCGCGTTCGACCCTGATGCGGAAATGCACCACTTCATCGGCAAGGACATCGTCAACTTCCATGGCCTGTTCTGGCCGGCGATGCTCGCGGGCGCGAAGCTGCGCACGCCGACCGCGCTGCACGTGAACGGCTACCTCACGGTCAACGGCGAAAAGATGTCAAAGTCGCGCGGCACGTTCGTGATGGCGCGCACCTACCTCGACGCGGGGCTCGATCCGGACTACCTGCGCTATTACTTCGCGACGATGCTCACCGCTGCGCCGGTCGACCTCGACCTCGATCTCAAGGCGTTCGAGGAGCGCGTGAATTCGCACCTCGTCGGCAAGTGGGTGAACATCGCCAGCCGCTGCGCCGGCTTCGTGCACAAGTTCTTCGGCGGCAAACTGGCAGACAACCTGCC
>DASTSE010000208.1:0-12754 GCA_035760865.1 Dokdonella sp. | reverse complement strand
CGCGAGCTGCACTTCGCGCGGCACGTCGACGACGAGGACGCGATCGACCCACGCGTACTCCGGCGCGTTCTCGGCCAGCAGCGGGACGACGACCATCGCGTAGCCGTCGCGCGGGGTACGCGCGCGCCGCAGCAGCACGTCGCGCACGCGCGGGTGCAGGATCGCCTCGAGGCGCCGCCGCGCCGCGGCATCGGCGAATACGCGTTCGCGCAATGCGCGGCGGTCGAGCGTGCCATCGGTCTGCAGCGCATCGGCGCCGAACGCCGCGACGATCTCGCGCAGCGCGGGCTGGCCGGGCTCAACCAGCTCGCGCGCGACGACGTCGGCATCGATCACGTGCGCGCCGAGCGCGGCGAACCGTGCCGCCGCCGCCGACTTGCCGCTCGCTACCCCTCCCGTGAGCGCGACGACGAAGGTCATGCATTCCACTCCGCTGCGGACAGGGCGCTGGCGTCAGGACAGGCCGAACAGCTTCGCGTAGAGGTCACCGAGCTCGTGCCCGAACACGAACCACAGCCAGCCGGCCGCGGCGATGAACGGGCCGAACGGGATCGGCGTGCTGCGGTCGTGCCCCCTCGCGGCGAGGGCGATGCCGCCGACGATCGCGCCGACGAGCGACGACAGCAGCACGATCGGCAGCAGGCTCGTCGCACCCATCCACGCGCCGAGCGCGGCGAGCAGCTTGAAGTCCCCATAGCCCATGCCTTCCTTGCCGGTGCCGAGCTTGAACAGCCAGAACACGCACCAGAGGCTGAGATAGCCGACCGCCGCGCCGACGATCGCCGATGACGGGTCCACGAACAGCGAGGCGAGCGAAGCGAGCAGGCCGAGCCAGAGCAGCGGCAACGTGAGCTGGTCGGGCAGCAGCTGGGTGCGCACGTCGATGCCGGACGCGGCGATCAGGATCCAGGTGAACACGAGCGCTGCGCCGAGCGCGGGACCGAACCCGAACCGCCAGGCGACGATCGCCGATGCGACCGCGCTGAGCAGTTCGACGAGCGGGTACTGCCACGAGATCGGCGCGCCGCAATGGCGGCATCGCCCGCGCAACGCGAGCCAGCTCAGCAGCGGAATATTCTCGAGCGGCGACAGCGGATGCTTGCAGTGAGGGCAATGGGACGACTTGAACACGAGGTCGGGCGGAGGCTCCTCGCTCTCCATCCCCGCCGCGGGAAGCGGCGCTTCGACGACGTCGACGCCGGTCTCGGGGACGTGCGGAGCGACGCCCGCTTGCGCCATCGCCCGCTCGTCCGCGTCGAGTCCCGGCTCCCCATTCGCGTCGGCGTGCGCGACGTCACCGCTCGCCGCAACCGCGTCGGACGCGAGGATTTCGCGCGCCTGTTCGCGCCACTCGTGTTCGAGTCGACGCGGCAGGCGCAGGATCACGACATTGAGGAAACTGCCGACGAGCAGGCCGAGCAGGCCGGCAAGCACGATCAGCAAGGCGGGCTCGGCCAGCCAGTCGAGAGCATTCATCCGGGGGACGCGACGGCGTCAGCCGACGACGGCGCCCAGCTTGAAGATCGGCAGGTACATGCCGACGACCATGCTGCCGACCATCACGCCGATGACGACCATGATCAGCGGTTCGAGCAGGCTCGACAGCGCGTCGACCGCGTTGTTGACCTCGGTTTCGTAGAACTCGGCGATCTTGAACAGCATCGCGTCGAGCGCGCCCGCTTCCTCGCCGATCGCGACCATCTGCGTGACCATGTTGGGGAACAGGTTGGTCTGCTTCATTGCGAGCTGCAGCTGGTGACCCACCGCGACGTCCTCACGGATGCGCTTGACGCCGTCGTTGTAGACGACGCTGCCGGTGGCGTTCGCGACCGAGTCGAGCGCTTCAACGAGGGGGACGCCGGCCTTGAACGTCACGCCGAGCGTGCGCGCGAAGCGCGCGATCGCCGACTGGCGCAGGATCTCGCCGACGACGGGAAGCTTGAGCAGCATGCGTCCGACGAGGTGGGCGAACCTGTCGGAGCGCTTGTAGAGCATGATGATGCCGAATACCGACAGGCCGAAGATGCCGAACACCATCCACCAGTACGCGACCATGAATCGCGAGACCGTAACGAGCATCTGCGTGAACGCGGGCAGGTCGGCGCCGAAGTTCTTGAAGACCTGCTCGAACTGCGGAATCACGAAGATGAGCAGGATCGATGCGACGATGACCGCGACGGCGAGGACCGCGGCGGGGTAGAACATCGCCTTCTTGATCTTGCCCTTGATGTTCTCGATGTTTTCCTTGTAGGTCGCGATCGTGTCGAGCACGGTGTCGAGCACACCGGCCGACTCGCCGGCCTTGACCAGGTTCACGAACAGTTCGTCGAACTGGACGGGGTACTTGTTGAGCGCCTCGTGCAGCGCGGAGCCGCCTTCGATCTCGGTCTTGATGTCGGTCAGCATGTCCTTCATGCGCGGGTTGTTCTGCCCGCCCGCGACGATCTCGAAGCCCTGCACCATCGGCACGCCCGCGGACATCATCGTCGCCAGCTGGCGGCTGAAGATCGCGACGTCGCGGCCGGTGATCGCCTTTCCGGCCTTGCCGAACAGAGGCTTCGCCTTCGGCTTGACGACCTGCGGATTGATGCCCTGCTTGCGCAGCTCGGCCTTGACCAGGCCGACGTTCTTGCTGACGTGCTCGCCCTTGATCTTGATGCCGCGCTTGTCGATGCCGACCCAGGTGAAGGTCTGCATGTCGCTGACCTGGGCACGGGCCTTTCCGCGCTGGGTGGCGGCGGCTTTCGCCTTGACGGCTGCGGCGGTTGCTGTGGCCATGGCTTAGTCCTTGGTGACGCGGTTGATTTCGGCGAGGCTGATGACGCCCTGCTTGACCTTGAGCAGCGCCGATTGGCGCAGGTCGCGGATGCCGACGCGCCGCGCTTCCTCGGCGATCTGCAGCGCACTGCCCCCGGCGAGGATGATCTTCTGGATTTCCTCGGTCATCGGCATGACCTGGTAGATGCCGGTGCGGCCCTTGTAGCCGTCGTTGCAGCTCGAGCAGCCGCCGGCGTCGAACAGCTGCATGCCGGAGTCGATGTCGGCCTGGGAGAAGCCTTCGGCGAGCAATGCGGCGGGCGGCAACACCAGCGGCTTCTTGCAGTCGTGCAGGCGACGCGCGAGGCGCTGCGCGATGACGAGGGAGACCGACGAGGTGATGTTGTAGGGCGCGATGCCCATGTTCATGAGGCGCGCGATCGTCTGCGCCGCATCGTTCGTGTGCAGCGTCGACAGCACCATGTGGCCGGTCTGCGCCGCCTTGATCGCGATCTCCGCAGTCTCGAGGTCGCGGATTTCGCCGACCATGATCACGTCCGGGTCCTGGCGCAGGAACGAACGCAGCGCGGCGGCGAACGTCATGCCGCGCTTGGTGTTCTGCTGCACCTGGTTGACGCCGGGGAGGCGGATTTCGACCGGGTCTTCGACGGTCGAGATGTTGCGTCCTTCGGTGTTGAGGATGTTCAGTGCGGTATACAGCGAAACCGTCTTGCCCGAACCGGTCGGGCCGGTCACGAGCACCATGCCGTACGGCTTCTCGATCGCGTCGAGGAACAGCTTCTTCTGGTCTTCCTCGTAGCCGAGCTTCTCGATGCCCATCTTCGCGGCCGAGCCGTCGAGGATACGCAACACGATCTTCTCGCCGAACAGGGTCGGACAGGTGCTGACGCGGAAGTCGACCGCCTTCGTCTTGGACAGGTTGAGCTTGATGCGTCCGTCCTGCGGCACGCGCTTCTCGGCGATGTCGAGACCGCTCATGACCTTCAGGCGCGACGAGATGCGCGGGCTCAGCTTCGGCGGCGGCGAGGCGACCGCGCGCAGCATGCCGTCCATGCGGTAGCGCACGCGATACGCGGTCTCGTACGGCTCGAAATGGATGTCGGAGGCGCCGCGCTTGATCGCGTCGACGAGCACCTTGTTGACGAACTTGACCACCGGCGCATCATCGCCGCCGGTCGCGTCGACGCCGCTCTGCTCGCCGTCCTCGTCGACGGCACCGAGCTCGAGGTTCTCGAGGCCTTCGGCATCGCCGATGTCGGTGATGTTCTGGCTTGCCGCGGACTGCGCCTGCTCGATCGCGCGCTCGAGCACGCCGTCTTCGACGAGGATCGGTTCGATCAGATGGTTGGACTGGAACTTGATCTCGTCGAGCGCGCGCAGGTTGGTCGGATCCGCGACGCCGACGAACAGGCGGTTGCCGCGCTTGAACAGCGGCAATGCCTTGTGCTTCGTGATCAGCTCTTCCTTGACGATGTTCAGCGGCAGCTGGCTGAAGTCGAGCGCATTGACGTCGAGCAACGGCATGCCGAACTCGGCCGACGACGCCATCGCGACCTGGCGGCTCTGCACGAGGCCGTTCTCGACCAGCCAGGCGCCGATCGGTATCTTCGCCTTCGCCGCATCCTCGACCGCCTTGCGCGCGTCGATCTCGGCGAGGGTGCCCTCGCTCACGAGGCGCCGAGCAATGCCGGAGAGCCCCGCCAGCGGCGGCGTGTTCATCTGGGTCGCCATAGGAATGCCGTGCAAGTCCCCGTCGTATAAAGCTGAATCTACCCCAAATACATTGCCGAAAATACTCCCTGGCGGCAGTATAGGGAGGCAGCTCACACAATAAGCCATGTTACCCGGCCGGGGAGGCCATGCTCAGCATCATCCTGCCGGCCAAGAACGAAGCGGACGCGCTGGCCGGGCTGCTGCCGCGCTTGCGCGCGGCATGGCCGGATGCCGAAGTCATCGTCGTCGACGACGGCTCCAGCGATGAAACGGGTCGCATCGCCGCCGATGCCGGCGTACGTGTCGTTCGCCAGCCCTATTCGATGGGCAACGGCGCCGCGATCAAGCGTGGCGCGCGCGAAGCGGCCGGTGACGTACTCGTCTTCATGGACGCGGACGGCCAGCACGATCCGGCGCTGATCGGGCGCCTGCTCGACCGCCTCGGACAGGGCTACGACATGGTCGTCGGCGCGCGCGACTGGTCCGGGCAGGCCGGCGTCGGCCGCGGCCTCGCGAACACGCTCTACAACTGGCTCGCGAGCCGCATGACCGGGTTCGAGGTGGCCGATCTCACGTCCGGTTTCCGCGCCGTGCGCGCGAACCGCTTCCGCGAGTTCCTGCACCTGTTGCCGAACGGGTTTTCGTATCCGACGACCTGCACGATGGCGTTCTTCCGCAGCGCCTACGCAGTCGCCTACGAGCCGATCCCGGTAGCGCGGCGCATCGGTCGTAGCCACATCCGTCCGCTGCGCGACGGCATCCGCTTCCTGTTGATCATCTTCAAGATCGCCACGCTCTATTCGCCGCTCAAGCTGTTCGTGCCCGCCAGCCTCGTGTTCTTCCTGACCGGCCTCGGCTACTACGCGTGGACCTTCGCCACCCAGCACCGCTTCACGAACATGAGCCTGCTGCTGTTCAGCGCGTCGGTGATCGTGTTCCTGATCGGCCTCGTTTCCGAGCAGATCACCGCGCTCACCTATCGACGCGACGCCTGAGCCATGCCGCGTCGGCGCAGGTAGCCGCCGCGAGCGACGCTCACCTGCAGCTTGGCGTCGATCTCGCGGTCGACCTCGAAATCGCCGCTCTCGCCCAGCCACGCCGAAATCGCGGTCGCCGGATTGTCGCCGACGTCCCACGGCCGATCGCCGAAGCTGCCCGGCGCAAGGTCCTCGATGACGGTGTCGAAGACGACGCAGTAGCACCCGGGGCTGACGAGCGGCGCGTAGGCTCGCAACTCGTCGAGCACGTGCGCGTGCGTGTGGTTCGAATCGAGGCAGACCATGACGCGCGCATCGGCGCCGATCGCCTGCCGCACGCGTTGCACGATCGCCGCGTCGGTCGAAGAGCCCTGCAGCAGCGTGATGCGCGGCGCCATCGGATGGGCCTCTATCGCCTGCCGGTTGTGCGCGCGGATATCGATGTCGACGCCGACCACGCGACGACGCGGCGAGCGCGGATCGATGCTGCCGCCCGTCGCCGCCGCGTCCGCGTAGTCGAGCAGGGCGAGCATGGAAGCGGTAAGGATCAGCGATCCGCCGTGCGCGACCCCGGTTTCGATCACGAGATCGGGTCGGGTGGACCAGATGATTTCCTGCAGGGCGACCATATCCTGCGGATACTGGATCACGGGCCGGCCGAGCCAGTGGAAATTGTAGGAGTACTTCGCCTCGATCGAGGACACGGTGAATGCGTGCGCATCGGTGCGCAACCGCGTGTTCGTCGCCGCGGCGCGCAGGCGCTCGCCGATCTCCCGTTCGAACTCGTTCATGTCTGGTCCACCGCGATGTAGTCGGGGGCCGCGCCACCCATGGCGCGGATCTCCTCGAGATAATTGGAATTCATGACGAAGATGCGCGGCCGCGCACCGAGTCGGCGCAGCGCGTCCGGTGGCGCGAGCACCGCCAGTCCGCTTCCCGCCATGTAGCTGCCTTGCTTGGCCGGATTGATGTCGATCGCGCATGCGGGCCGGACGTCGCGCGCGAGCAGGTGATGCGTGAACATCACGCCCTTGGCGGCGGCACCCCAGACTGCGCATCGGCGGCCGTCGCGCGCGATCGCCGCACACGCCGCAACGCCCGCGAAGAAGTCCGGCGGCAGCGCCGTCTGGCGCGGCGGCACCGGCACCGCGGCGGGATCGCGCAGCGACTCGAGCGCCGCGACCACGTACAGGTACTGGCCGCCGAACAGGTGCCCGGTTTCGACGATCGTGCCGAACAGCCGCGCGAAGTCGTCTGCGCGGAAGTAGTTCACGTGTTCATAGAACAGGTCGAACCATGCGTGCCGGCGCAGGATCCAGTCGAAGCAGGGCACTTCGATGTAGATGAGCCCGCCCTCGTTCGCATCGCGAACCGTGCGCAGGAACGCCGCTGGCGCGGGCACGTGTTCGAGCACATGGCGCATCACGATCGCTTCGCCGCGCACACCGATGGCGGGGCCGAAATCGCCGCGGATAACGCGGTCGGAATCGCCTTCGTAGGCGGGATCGACGCCGTAGGCGTCATGGCCGGCGGCGAGCATCGCCTCGAGGAACCGGCCTTTGCCGCAGCCGATCTCGAGGATCCGCTTGCGGCCGAAACGGCGCGCGACGATCGCCAGCGCCTCGGCCACGTGGGTGCGGAACACCGTCGAGTTGCCCTGTTCGTTCTGGTAGCTGTCGTCGTACTCGAGCAGCGACGGGTCGTATGCCGCGTTGTGGACGAAGCCGCTGCGCGCGTCCTGCACGAGTACGAGGTCGCCGCGCGGGCAGGCGAGCGCGGCGGCGACGCTGTCGTACGCCTTGTTCTGATAGACGGGAATCGCTTCCAGCCGCACCAGCTCGCTCATGCCGCACCCAACAGGTCGTCGAGGTATCGCGTACTGCCCCAGAACGCGAAAGGTTCGTAGTCAGGATACGGCAGCACGCCCGGGACGAGCACGAGGTCGGCGCGCGCATCGCGCAGCCAACCGCGTACGGTGTCGAGCACGGTCGCCGGCGTGCCGCTGCAGATGTTGACGGTTCCTGGATCCGCATGCGCGGTGACGAGCGTGGCGATCGCCTCCGCAGCGGCCTCGACCGCAACGAAGTCGCGCAGCTGGTCACCCGGCGAGAGATCGAAGTGCGTCGTCCCGCGCGCGAGCGCCGCGCGCAGTTGCGCCCACAGCGACGCCGGCGCCTGTCCGGGGCCGTAGGCGTAGAAGATACGCAGCCAGGCGAGGCCGAACGGCGATTCCCGGCGCAGCGACTCGAGACGTTGGTGCAGCGCGTGTTTCGCCTGCGCATAGGCGACCACCGGTTCTGCCGCGAAGGACTCATCGAGTTCGCCCGACCGCATGCCGTACTCGAGGCAGGTGCCGGCGACGGCGAGCCGCCGCAGGCCGCCGCGTACGCAGTTTTCGAGGAACGCCGCGTGCAGCGGCAATTCGTGCTCGAGGTGGTGCGCCGACCGGTAATTCGGCAGTCCGCCCCAGGCCAGGTGCAGCAGCGCGTCGGGCCGACCGATGCGTTCGAACGCGTCGCTGCCCGCCTCGGCGATGTCGAGCGCGACCGCTTGCACGCGCGCGTCCAGCGGCGGGTCGGGATGGCGCGACAGCGCGATTACTTCGGCGCCGCGCGCGCGCAGCGCGAGAACGGCGTGGCGACCGAGGAATCCGCTCGCACCGGTAATGGCGACGCGCACGTCAGAACACGTCGAGCCGCGGCACGGCGACCGCGAAGCGGCCGCCCCACTCGCGCACGTAGGCGAGCTGCGCGGTGATCTCCACGCGCAGGTTCCACGGCAGGACGAGCACGACGTCGGGCCGCGCCTCGCGCAACACCGCTTCCGCCACGACCGGGATGCGCGAGCCGGGCAGGAAACGCCCCTGCTTGTGCGGCGAGGCGTCGACGACGAACGGCACGAGATCGCGCCGGACACCGGCGTAGTTGAGCAGCGTGTTGCCCTTGGCCGCGGCGCCGTAGGCGGCGACCGTTCGACCGCCGCGCCGCTGTTCGAGCAGGAATTCGAGCAGCGCGTTCTTGACGTCCTCGGCCTGCCGCTGGAAGCCTCGGTACCACGCGCGATCGAGCATGCCGGCCGCGCGCTCGAGCGCGAGCAGCTCGGAAACGCGCGCCGATTCCGCGCGTGCGGCGTCGATCGGGCTCGCCCACAGGCGCAACGAACCGCCGTGCGTCGGCAGCCGCTCGACGTCGTGCACGCGCAGTCCGTGCGCGGCGAACACCGCGCGCGCGACGTGCAGGGAGAAGTAGGAGAAGTGCTCGTGATAGACCGTGTCGAACTGGCGCTGCGAGACGAGCTCGAGCAGGTGCGGGAACTCCACCGACGCGACGCCGCGCGCCGCGAGCAGCACGCGCAGCCCGGCGACGAAATCGTTGAGGTCCGGCACGTGGGCGAGGACGTTGTTCGCGACGACGAGATCCGCCTGGCCGCGTTCGGCGACGAACTCATGCGCGAAGCGCAGGCCGAAGAACGCCTCGATCGTTTCCACGCCTTTCGCGCGAGCCGCTTGCGCGGTGCCCGAAGTCGGTTCGATGCCGACGCACGGAATGTCCCGCGCGACGACGTACTGCAGCAGGTAGCCGTCGTTGGAGGCGATCTCGACGACGAGACTGCGGGCGTCGAGGTCGAGCTCGTCGACGGCACGCTCGACGAACGCGCGGGCGTGCTCGAGCCACGAACGCGAATACGACGAGAAGTAGACGTAGTCGGGAGCGAACAACTGCGCGTGAGGGCGGATCTCGTCGAGCTGCACGAGCAGGCACTGCGGGCACGCGTGCAGCCGCAGCGGCAGGTACGACTCCGCCTCCGCGAGCTGCGCCGACGTGAGGAACGCATTCGACGGCGGCGCGGTGCCGAGGTCGAGGAACAGCGTATCGGCCGACGCGTCGTCGATCGCTGCGGCGCAGAAGCGGCATTTCATGCCTCGATTCCCCCGAAGGCGGCGGTCAGCAACGGCGCGTCCCGGTCGCGCGGCGACAGTCGCGTCATCGCGAGCGGCCAGGCGATGTCGAGCGCGGGGTCGTCGGGCCGCACGCGCCCTTCCGCGGCAGGGTGCCAGGCGGCCGTGTGCAGGTACAGCAGTTCGACGTCGTCGGTCAGCGCCTGGAAGCCGTGCGCGAATCCGTCCGGAATGAACACCTCGCGCTCGATCTCGGCATCGAGCTCGACCGCGTGCCAATGCAGGAACGTCGGCGAGCCCGCGCGCAGGTCGACCGCAACGTCGAACACGCGCCCGCGCAGGCAGCGCACGAGCTTGGATTCGGTGTGAGGCGCATGCTGGAAGTGCAGGCCGCGTACGGTTCCCCGGCGGAGCGTGCGCGAGAGATTCACCTGCACGAACCGGATGCCCGGCTTCAATGTCGACAGCGCCTGCTCGCAGGCGATGCGCACGAAGCGGCCGCGCTCGTCAGCGACCGGCGCGGTTTCCACGACGACGAGGCCTGCGAGCGGAGTGGCGACGATGCGCACGTCAGGCCGCCCAGTCGAGGCCCGCGGCGCGCGCGTCGGCGACGTACGCGTCGAGGTCGCGGCGGCTCTCGGCGACGCCGCGGTCGTGGAAGGCGCGGTACCAGTCGATCGTGCGCCGCACGCTCGTCGCGGCGTCCCACACCGGGCGCCAGCCGAGTCCGTGGTGGGCCTTGCCGCAGTCGAGCACGAGCAGCGGCGCTTCGCGCGGATGCGCACCGGGCGCGGGTTCGACCGCGATGCCGGGCCAGCGCTCCTGCATGCGTGCGACGAGCTCCGCGACGGACATCGTCGCATCGTTCGCCGGGCCGAAATTCCACGCGCCTTCGACGGCCTCGCCGGCGAGCAGCGCCTGGGCCAGTCGCAGGTAGCCGCTCAGCGGTTCGAGCACGTGCTGCCACGGCCGCACGGCGGCCGGATGGCGGATGCGCAATGGCGCGCCGGCCGTCGCGGCACGCACGAGGTCCGGAACGAGGCGGTCGTCGGCCCAGTCGCCGCCGCCGATCACGTTGCCGGCGCGCGCGGTCGCGAGGCGCGTGGCGGTCGCGCCGAACCAGCTGCTCCGATAGCAGTCGGAGACGAGCTCGGCGCATGCCTTCGACGCGCTGTACGGATCGTGGCCGCCGAGCGGGTGGTCTTCGGCGTAGCCGGACTGCGGCGGCGGCTCGCGATAGACCTTGTCGGTGGTCGCGTTGACGATCGCGCGCACGGTGCCGCACGCGCGCACGGCTTCGAACAGGTGCACGAGGCCGCGCACGTTGGTGTCGAACGTCTCGACCGGCCTTTCGTAGCCGCGCCGCACGAGCGACTGGGCGGCGAGGTGGAACAGGACGCGCGGGCGGATGCGTGCGACGGCTTCGTGCACGGCCGCCGCGTCGCGCAGGTCGACGACGTGTTCGTCGAGGTCGAGCGAAAGCAGCTTCGCATGCGAAGGCGTCGTGTCGGGCGGCAGCGCGAGCCCGGCGACGTCGGCGCCCATTTCGCGCAGCCACAGGCAGAGCCACGAACCCTTGAACCCCGTGTGGCCGGTGACCAGCACGCGCGTGCCGGTCCACGCACCTCCGAACAGCCGCGTCAGTCCCATACCTTCCACGGCGCAGCGCCCCGTTGCCAGAGGTCCTCGAGGCGCAGCTTGTCGCGCAGCGTGTCCATCGGCTGCCAGAAACCGCGGTGAACGTAGGCGGACAGCTGCCGTTCGCGCGCGAGGCGCTCGAGCGGTCCGCGCTCCCAGACGCAGTCGTCGCCGTCGATGTAGTCGAGCGCGCCGCGTTCGAGCACGAAGAAACCCCCGTTGATCCACGATCCGTCGCCCGAAGGCTTTTCCTCGAAGCGCGTGATGCGTTCCTCCTCGATGTCGAGCGCGCCGAAGCGGCCGGGCGGCTGCACCGCGCAGATCGTCGCGAGCGTGCCCTTGGCACGATGGAAGGCGATCGTGGCGGCGACGTCGACGTCGGCGACGCCGTCGCCGTAGGTGAAGCAGAACGGGCCGTCGTCGAGGTAGCCCGCGACGCGCCGGAGGCGACCGCCGGTCTGGGTGTCATGGCCGGTGTCCACGAGCGTGACGCGCCACGGCTCGGCGTGCTTGTGGTGCACGTCCATGCTGTTGCTGCGCAGGTCGATCGTGACGTCGGACATGTGCAGGAAGTAGTTCGCGAAGTATTCCTTGATCAGATAGCCCTTGTAGCCGAGGCAGATCACGAAATCCTGGATGCCGTGGTGGGAATAGATCTTGAGGATGTGCCAGAGCACGGGCATGCCGCCGATCTCGATCATCGGCTTGGGCCGGATCGTCGTTTCCTCGCTGATGCGGGTGCCGAGTCCCCCGGCCAGGATCACCGCCTTCATGCCGACTCCCCGTGTGCGCCCGACCGGCGAGCATGCGGCGCGGCCGCGCCGCGGCCGATTAGAGCCGCTGCGCCGAGAAGGTGTCAATTCGCACGCGTGCGGCGCCAACCGCGCCATGCCTGCAGCATCGACCAGGCGAGCACGTCGGCCGCGAGCACGACGACACGAAAACCGGCCGCGAGCACCGCGGCATCCGCGAGGCCGACGCCGTTGGCCAGGAACAGCGCCGCCATCGACTCGAACACGCCGATGCCCTGCGGTGCGAAGAAACTCACGAAGCCTACCGCCCAGGCGACGAGGTAGACGCCGGCGACGGCGACCAGTGGCGCGCTGCCGCGCAGATCGGCGAACGCGAGCCAGTAGGCCGCGAACGCGGTCGCAGCGACCGACCAGAACACGATCGTTGCAGCCGCCGCGAGCAATACCGATCGTGGTTCGAGCTGCGCATGGCGGCGCACGAGGGACTGTCGCGCGAGCAGCAGCGCCGCAGCGAGCAACGCACCGCCCGCGGCGAGCGCGACGAGCGCAGCATCGCGCGCGACGCCGGCGCCGAGCAGCAATGCGCCGCCGAGCAAGGCCGCGGTCGCAGGGGGTAGCACGTTCTCGGCGGCGACCATCGTCGCGAGTTCCGTTCGGCCGACGCCGCACTGCTGCAGGTCGGCCACGCGCGACACCGTGTGCCAGATCCCGCCCGGCAGATAACGTGCAGGCAGGCGCGCGACATGGATCGCGAGCAGTTCGCGATAGCGCACGCGCGCCCCGAGCGCGCCGAGGACGACGCGGCTCGCGACCGGGGCGAGCGCATGCGACGACATCCACAGCGCGATCGCGGCGACGAGCGCGCCCGGTTCGGCGCGAACCAGCGTCGCACCGATGCGATCCCTCGCGTGCCACGCGGCGAACCCGAGGCAGGCGAGCGCGAGCGGCGCGAACGTCCAGCGGGCCGCTCCGGCGATCCGGCGCAGTGCGGCCTTCGC
>DASTSE010000207.1:0-6379 GCA_035760865.1 Dokdonella sp. | reverse complement strand
CGTCAGCAGCACGACCCATCGATGCCGCACGGACACGCGCAGCGTGCGCGCGTACGCCGACTGCATCGCGTCGAATGCGCGCTCGCACGCCTGGTAGAGGCGACCGTGCGTGCCGCCGTGCAGCGGCTTGAGCATGCGGCTGCACAGCATCGGCGTGAGGCTCAGGCTCACGAAGCCGGACACGAGCACGGCGGCGACGATCGTGATCGCGAACTCGTTCAGCAGCCGCCCGATGATGCCGCCCATGAACACGACCGGGATGAACACCGCCGCGAGCGACAGCGTCATCGACACGATCGTGAAGCCGATCTCCTTCGCGCCGTCGAGCGTCGCGCGCAGGCGGTCCTTGCCCATCTCGAGATGGCGCGAGATGTTCTCGAGCATGACGATCGCGTCGTCGACGACGAAGCCGACCGCGAGCGTGAGCGCCATCAGCGAGAGGTTGTCGATGCTGAAGCCGAGCGCGTACATGACCGCGAACGTGCCGACGATCGACATCGGCAGCGCGAGCGACGGAATCACGGTCGCCGCGACGTTGCGCAGGAACACGAAGATCACGAGCACGACCAGGCACAGCGCGAGCAGCAGGCTGAACTTCACGTCGGCGACCGACTCGCGGATGCTCTGCGAGCGGTCGTAGATCACGCGCAGTTGGGCCCCCGCGGGGAGCGTGCGCTGGAACGCCGGCAGCATCTTCTTGATGTCTTCGACGACATCGATCGTGTTGGTCCCGGGCTGCTTCTGGATCGCGAGCACGACGCCCTGCTCGCCGTTGAACAGCGCGCCGCCCTTGTCGTTCTGCACGCCGTCGTAGACCTTCGCCACGTCCTTGAGGCGCACCGGCGCGCCGTTCCGGTACGTGACGATGAGATCGCCGAACGCGGCGGCGTCGTACAGCTGGCCGCCGACCATGACGTTGTAGATGCGGTTCGGGCCGTACAGCGTGCCGGTCGGCAGGTTCACGTTGCCCTTGCCGATCGCGGCCGCGACCGTGTCGATGCCGAGGCCGCGCGTCGACAGCGCATCCGGATCGAGGTCGATGCGCACGGCGTACTTCTGCGAACCGTAGACGTTGACCTGGGCGACGCCGTCGACGGTGGAGATGCGCTGCGCGAGCGTGTTCTCGGCGTACTCGTCGAGCGTCGACAACCGCAACGTCTTGGAGGTGAATCCGACGTAGAACACCGGCGAATCGGCGGGATTCACCTTGCGGAACGTCGGTGGCGTGGTCATCTGCGTCGGCAGCTGGCGCAGCGCGGCCGAGATCGCCGCCTGCACGTCCTGCGCGGCGGCGTCGATGTTGCGGTCGAGCGCGAACTGCAAGGTGATGTTGGTGGAGCCGAGCGCGCTCGACGACGTCATCGAATCGAGCGCGGGAATGGTCGAGAACTGCTTCTCGAGCGGCGTCGCGACCGCCGAGGCCATCGTCTCGGGCGAGGCGCCGGGCAGGCTCGCCGATACCTGGATCGTCGGGAAGTCCACGTTCGGCAGTGCGGCGACCGGGAGCAACCGGTAGCCGACGATGCCGAACACGAGGATGCCGATCATGACCAGCGTGGTCATGACCGGCCGGCGAACGAAGATCTCCGACACGCTCATCGCGCGGCCCCGTCAGCCCGAGGCCGGCCGCACATCGACCGCGGCCTTGTCCTCGACGCGCGACTGGCCGTCGATGACGACGGTTTCGCCGGCCGCGAGGCCCTTCTCGATGACCGCCTGCGCGGCGACGACGCGCGCGACCGCGACCGGGCGCTGCTCGGCGGTGCGGTCGTCGTGGACCACGAACACGAACGTGCCGTCCGGGCCGTTCTTCACCGCCTGCGCAGGCACGACGACCGCAGCCGGATCGTGGCCGAGCGTGAGGCTCACGCCGACGAGCTGGCCCGGCCACAGCAGGTGCCCGGCATTGGCGAACTCGGCGCGCAGGCGCACCGTGCCGGTGGACGTGTCGACCTGGTTGTCGATGAACGCGACCTTGCCTTCGACCGGCGCGTCGACGCCGACGATGCTCGCCTGCGCGTGCAGCGGCGCCGCCTCCTGCGCCACCTGCATGCGACCGAGCAGCGCAGACGGCAGCGAGAAGTTGACGTAGATCGGTTCGATCTGGTTGATCGTCACGAGCGGGTTGGTGTCGTTCGCTTTCACGACGTTGCCGGGCTGGATCAGGATGCGCCCGATGCGTCCCGCGATCGGTGCGTGGATCTCGGTGTAGGACAGCGCGACGCGCGCGGCGGCGACGTTCGCCGCGTCGACCTTCACGCTCGCGCGCGCGGCATCGAGGTTGGTGCGGAACTGCTGCATCTGGTCGGCCGAGACATACCCCTTGGCCGCGAGGTCCTCGTAGCGCTCGACCTGCGAGCGCGCCTGCGCGAGCGTCGCCTCGTCCTTCGCCTGCTGTGCGAGCGCCTGCTGCAGGCTCGCCTGCGCGGGGCGCGGATCGATGCGGAACAGCAGCTGCCCCGCGCTCACGTCCGCGCCGTCCTTGACGAGCGACTCGAGCAGCTGCCCGTCGACGAGCGACTTCACCGCGACGCTGTTGATCGCCTCCACGCTGCCCGGCGCGGAGACGAGCACGGGCATGTCGCGCGTCGCCGCGACCGCGACGACGACCGGCGGCGGCGCGGCCTTCGGCGGCGCATGCTCACGCGAGCACGCGGCTGCGAGCACGCTCGCCAGGACCGTGCCGCCGAACATCACGCGTTGCAGGAATTGCCGCCCATCCATCCGCCGCCCGCTCCTTCGCATCGATTGGTCCGCTTGATTGTCGCCGATCGGCATGCCGCGGTTCCCCGCTCGCCGGTAAACGCGGCGTAAAGAACGGACGTGACGATCGGCCCGGGTCCGCGCCGCGGGTCTTGGGATAGGCGCGACCGGCATCAGATACGACCGTCGATGCGCGCTGCGGACCGTCGCCGGCGGACTGCTAGAATGCGCGATTCCTGCGCCGCGGCGTTGCCGCGGTCGTACCCGCCCGATCCGCGCATGACCCGACTGATCCGACCCAGCCTGCCGACCACGCCCCGCCAGCGCCGTTACTGGAAGGCGCCGCACGGCTCCGCTTTCGCGCTCGCGCTCGCCGAAACCGCGCGCACGCACGCCGGCCTCGTCGTCGCCGTCGCGCGCGACACGCACGCGGCGCACGCGCTCGAAGCCGAGCTTGCGGTGTTCGCCGGCAGCGACGTCGAAGTGCTGCAGTTCCCCGATTGGGAAACCCTGCCGTACGACCTGTTCTCGCCGCACCCGGACATCGTGTCGCAGCGCGTGGCGACGCTCTACCGCCTGCCGACGCTCGCGCGCGGCGTGCTCGTCGTGCCGGTCGCGACGCTCATGCAACGGCTCCCGCCGCGCGGCTACGTCGGCGGCTCGAGCCTCGTGCTCGAACTCGCGCAGAAACTCGACATCGTGCACGAGCAGCGCCGCCTCGAGGCCGCCGGCTATCGCAACGTGCCGCAGGTGCAGGAGCCCGGCGACTTCGCCGTGCGCGGCGCGCTGCTCGACATCTACCCGATGGGCAGCCCGGCGCCGTACCGCATCGAGCTGTTCGACGACGAGATCGAGTCCATCCGCACGTTCGACCCCGAAACGCAGCGCTCCGACCACAAGGTCGACGCGGTGCGCCTGCTGCCCGCACGCGAGTTCCCGCTCACCGAGGAGTCGGCGAAGGCGTTCCGCAACACGCTGCGCGAACGCTTCCCGATCGATCCACGCCGCTGCCCGCTGTACCAGGACATCAAGGAAGGCGCGACCCCGGCCGGCATCGAGTACTACCTGCCGCTGTTCTTCGCCCGCACCGAGACGCTGTTCGACTACCTCGACGACGGCTCGCTGTTCGTGCTCGGCGAAGGCGCGCTCGATGCGGCGGAGTCGTTCTGGACCCACACCGGCGAACGCTACGCGCAGCGCGCCCACGACGTCGAACGGCCCGTCCTGCCGCCGGTCGAGCTCTACCTCACGACGCAGCAGCTGCGCGAGCGCCTCAACGTCGCACTGCGCATCGACATCGTATCCACGACGGCCGCCCTCCCGCCCGCCGCCGAGCGCCCCTTGCCGCATGCGGCAGGCGGCGAGGTCGAGCCGCCCGCGGCCGCCGATCGTTCGATCGCCCATGCGATCGACCTCGGCACCCAGCCGGCACCGATGCTGCCGCTGGCGCGAAAGGGCGACGAGCCGGGCGAGGCGCTGCGCCGGTTTGTCGCCGCGTACCCGGGTCGCGTGCTCATCGCGGCCGACTCGGCCGGCCGCCGCGAGGCGCTGCTCGAACAGCTCGCCGCGGCGCGCCTGCGGCCGCAGACCTACGCCGGCTGGCGCGACTTCATCGAGGACGGCAACCGCTTCGGCATCACCGCGGCGCCGCTCGAACAGGGATTCGCGCTGACCGACCCCGCGCTGACCGTGCTGACCGAACGCGAGCTGCACGGCGAGCGCGTGCAGCAGGTACGGCGGCGCCGCCGCGCCGCGCGCGATCCGGAACAGGTACTGCGCGACCTGTCCGAACTCGTGCCCGGCGCGCCGATCGTGCACATCGACCACGGTGTCGGCCGCTACCAGGGGCTGATCAAGCTCGATGTCGGCGGACGAGCCCAGTTCGGCGAAGAGCCTTCCGAGTTCCTCGCGATCGAGTACGCCAAGGGCGACAAGCTCTACGTTCCGGTCGCCCAGCTGCACCTCGTTTCGCGCTACTCGGGCACCGCGCCCGAACTCGCGCCGCTGCATGCGCTCGGCGGCGACGCCTGGGAGCGCGCGAAGAAGAAGGCGGCGCAGAAGGTCCGCGACGTCGCGGCGGAGCTGCTCGCGATCTACGCCCAGCGCGAGGCGCGCCAGGGTACCGCGCTCGCGATCGACCGCGAGCTCAACGACCAGTTCGCGGCCGCGTTCCCGTTCGAGGAGACGCCGGACCAGGCGACCGCGATCGAAGCGGTGCTCGCCGATCTCGCGTCGGCCAAGCCGATGGACCGCGTCGTCTGCGGCGACGTCGGCTTCGGCAAGACCGAGGTCGCGCTGCGCGCCGCGTTCGCGGCCGCGACCGCGGGCAAGCAGGTCGCCGTGCTCGCGCCGACCACCCTGCTCGCCCAGCAGCACTACCAGAATTTCCGCGACCGCTTCGCCGACTGGCCGGTCCGCGTCGAGGTGCTGTCGCGCTTCAAGTCGAAGAAGGAGATCGACGCCGCGCTGGAGAAGCTCGCCGACGGCCGCATCGACGTCATGATCGGCACGCACAAGCTCGTCCAGCCGGACGTGCGCTTCAAGGATCTCGGGCTCGTCATCATCGACGAGGAGCAGCGCTTCGGCGTACGGCAGAAGGAGGCGCTGAAGAAGCTGCGCGCCGAGGTCGACCTGCTCACGCTCACCGCCACGCCGATCCCGCGCACGCTGAACATGGCGATGGCCGGGCTGCGCGACCTGTCGATCATCGCGACGCCGCCGGCGCACCGCCTGGCGGTGCAGACGTTCATCAGCCCGTACGATCCGGCGCTGATCCGCGAGGCGATGCAGCGCGAACACGCGCGCGGCGGCCAGGTCTACTTCCTGCACAACGACGTCGAGACGATCGAGAAGACCGCGCGCGAACTCGCCGAGCTCATGCCGGACGCGCGCATCCGCTACGCGCACGGCCAGATGCCCGACCGCGAACTCGAGCTCATCATGCTCGACTTCTACCGCCAGCGCTTCAACGTGCTGGTCGCGACGACGATCATCGAGTCGGGTATCGACGTGCCGAGCGCGAACACGATCATCATCAATCGCGCCGACCGCTTCGGGCTCGCCCAGCTGCACCAGTTGCGCGGCCGCGTCGGCCGCTCGCACCATCGCGCGTACGCCTACCTCATGGTGCCCGAGGGCCGCTCGATCACCGCCGACGCCGAGAAGCGGCTCGAGGCGCTCGCCTCGCTCGACGAGCTAGGCGCCGGATTCACGCTCGCGACGCACGACCTCGAGATCCGCGGCGCCGGCGAGCTGCTCGGCGAGGAACAGAGCGGGCAGATCGAGGAAGTCGGTTTCTCGCTCTACACCGAGATGCTCGACCGCGCCGTGCGCGCGCTCAGGCAAGGCAAGGTGCCCGACTTCGACCTCACGAGCGAACACGAGACGGAGGTGGAGCTGCACCTGCCCGCGCTGATCCCGGACGACTACCTGCCCGACGTCAACACGCGCCTCACGCTCTACAAGCGCATCGCGAGCGCGCGCAACGAGGACGAATTGCGCGAACTCCAGGTCGAGATGATCGACCGCTTCGGGATGCTGCCCGAGCCGACCAAGCACCTGTTCGCGCTGGCCACGCTGAAGCTGATGGCCACGCCGCTGGGCATCCGCAAGCTGGACTTCGGCCCCAACGGCGGGCGCATCCTGTTCCGGGAGAAGCCCGAGGTCGACCCGCTGC
>DASTSE010000206.1:0-16679 GCA_035760865.1 Dokdonella sp. | reverse complement strand
AGCTGCGTGGGCTGGAGGCGATGCGCCGCCGGCCGGGTCCGGACCCCCGAAATCGGGGCGTCCGTCTCGAAACTGGATGGTCGGCCAGGCCCACGCTCGGTTCGTGTTGACACGGTGTTAAGACTTCACTATCGTCCGCGCGGATCGGGCTTGGTTGACCACTAAACCAATGGGGACGGGAGTAATCCGCTCCGCCCGAGACACTCTGGGAGATTTTCCATGAATGCAAAGATGAAAGTCCTGTCGATCGCTCTCGTTGGCCTCTGCGGTTTCGCGGGCAGCGCGATGGCCGCGTGCCCGGCCGGTCCGACCACGGCCGACGGTGGCGCTTGGACGTCGGCGACGCAGTTGCCGGACGCGACGAGTTCGCCGCTCGCGATCGCGACGCCTGGTCTCGACGGTACCGAGTGTAAGCTGACCGCGGCTCTGGCTCCGAACGACACGGCTTCGGCCGCGTTCGTGCGGTACAATCACGCAGCGTCCGAACCTAGCTATCGTGCGCACTTCATCGTCGACACGACGGCCCTGACCAACTTCGCCGATTCCACGACGAGTGTCGTTGTTTTCCAGGCGCCGGCCTCCGCGGTCAATGAAGGGTTCAACCGACTGCTCCGCGTCGCCATCGTGGCGGGGCCCTCGGGTGCGAAGCGCGTCCGCTTCATCGCGCAGAGGGGCGGCCTTGTGCCGATCGGCCAGACGTTTGGAACCAATCTCGTGAACGGCATCAATCACATTGAAGTCAATCTGCAGGTCGGCGCCGGCGCAGCGGGCGATTTGAAGTATTGGGTCAACACCACGCCAGGTACGACCGAGCCGGCGGCCTCGGGTGAGCTCCCCAACCTCAACAATGCGGGCTGGGGTGGCGTGTCTGCCGCACAGCTTGGCCTCACCGCGCCGACTGCTCCGTATTCCTCTGCCCATGGCGGCGAACTCGTTGGTTTCGACAGGTTTGATTCGCGCCGTCAGACCTATATCGGTTATTGATGGTTGTTGCCTGAAGTTTTGCATAATCGAATTAAGGAGTGACGGTATGAAGTTCAATCTGCTTTGTGGTGCGCTGGTCGCAATGATCTCGATGTCGGCGAATGCACAGACGTGCGCGAGCCCGGACACCTCTTGGCATCCGGACACCACCGGTACGCCGACGCTGAACGGTTCGACGTGCGGTCATGAGACGGCGCTGATCTCGGCTTGCCAGGGCGGTTTTGGCTCGCCCGGCGCTGCTTACGTCGCGCAAGTGACGACGACGGCATCGGGGACGTACACCAACATTGCAGTCTCTGGTGATACGGCGTCCTACACGCCGACGCTGTACGTCGTGCGTACCAGCATCGCTGGCGCGTGCGATACGGCGGGTGGTGACACGGGTACGTGCCAGACGTCGAGCAGCATCGCGGTTCAGGCAGCGAACATCCCGGCCGGTGACTACTATCTCATCGTGACGGGCGCTGACTTCGACGCGCAGGGTGCGTGCGGCGCGTTCACGCTAACCGCCAACGGCAGCCTGCCGGTGACCCTGCAGAGCTTCACGGTGGGCTAATCGCCCCATCCGCGGTAGTATGACCAAAGCCCACCTGCTACGCAGGTGGGCTTTTTTTTGGGGAAAATTTCTCATGCTTGCCAACTGGATCCTCCTCGCAGCGTTCATGGCCGGAACGTCCGCGACCGCCGATGCACCGAAGTCGAACCTGGTCGTCAGCCCCTGCGATTTGGGCGACCACATGCAGTTCGAGATTGTCGAATGCGAGATCGCTCTGCGAAACCTCGGCGAAACGCCAATCACGATTTCCAGTGTCGAGAGTTCGGCGAAGGCGGACGTCGTCGACCGCGGAACAACCGTGCCGCCGCATGGGACTTCCTATTTGAAGGCGCGTGTCGCGTTGGGGGACGCTATAGGAATCACAAAGCACAGTTTTCGCTTCAAGACGAGCGAGCGCGGACCGTTGGAGCAAAGGGGCTCGGCAGCGTACATGTTCGTCTCGACGGTCTTGGATCAAGGCAACCCGACGATCCAGCTCGGGAGCATCGACATCGAGGATCTGCCCGTCGAGAAATCGGTCGAGTTGAGCAGTCGCGAGATTCGGGATTTTCAGGTTCTGGGGGTCGAATCAAAGCCCGACTACGTGGACGTTGCGATTTCGAACAAGGGCACATCGGTAAGTTTGCGGCTTCGCAAGAACGCTCCCGTCGGGCTGCTGCATGACAAGGTGATCCTCCGCATCAACGGTGAGCGTCAGGCGCGCGTTGCCGTCGCACTGGATGCCGACATACGTGGCGACGTCGTTCCAGACGGCAACCCTCTTCTGCTGGGGCTGATGCGCCTGGGCGAAAAGAACGACATTCTGATCCGGCTCACGAGTCGATCCGGCAAGCCATTCGAGATCACAAAGGTGCAGCCATCGCACTTGAAGGCATCTGGCAGTGTCGAAGCGTGCACGTCGCCTGCCACATCCTGCAAGCTTGTACGGCTTCGAGTTTCCAAGGATCAGCCACTCGGGGCGTTGGCCGATACGATTTCGATCGAGCTTGCAGGGGGCCGTCAGGTGGTTCCTGTGCGGATCGAAGGCTTGGTACTCGCTCCAGATACCAAGATCCACAATCTAAACGAGGAAGCTGAGCAACGACGCGCAAGCAGCTTGGCGACCTCGCCCGCGGCTTCGAGCGGTGTCAGCCTTTCCAAGGCAATCAGTCAAAGCGTCGCGGAGGCGGAAGACGCGCCCCTGCCTGGCACCGGACCGCTTTTGCGCTGGGTAGTGGAGCACCAGGACGATATCCACGGCTTCATCATTTGGCGCGCCGATTCGGAGGATGGTCCAAGCCTGCGCGTCAACAAAGAATTCGTGCCGGCGATCCGGACTGGCTCGGGAAAATATCAATGGCGCGACAATTCGGCGGTATCGGGCAAAACGTACTGGTACTCCATTGGCTATGTGAAGAACGATGGCACGAAAGTCGATCTGAGCGGCCGGCAGAAGACGACGGCCAAATAGCTTGAGTGCGGCCGAATGAAACTGTGTCGTCCGTGAACGGCATGCCCGGCGCGACGCTCGAGTCCACGCCTGGCGTCGCCGCTCGACGCCTACCTGACAGGGCGGGGGCGTGTTGCCGTTGGGGTCGGTTGCAGCCGCTACATGCGATGCGAACCTTCGCGCGGCTGCTTCCTCGACCATTTCACGCACGCGTTGCTCGCCCGACGTCGCTGGTAAGCTAGTTGCCAAATGTTGCCGCAGTAGGATATTGCCCTTCTGCATGGACAGCCGTCGGAGAATCTCCCACGGTCGCAGAACGATCAAGTCAATGACTGCAGTGTCGCAGAACGGCCGTCGATGCGAAGCGAACTACCCTGTTCGTACCAGTCGCCGAGCACGATGCGCTCGGCCGGCGTGCCGTCGAGTTCGAGTCGATGCCGCGCCGGCCGGTGCGTATGGCCGTGGACGAGGCGGCGCACATCGTGCGCGCGCAATGTCGCCGCGACCGCGTCCTCATTGACGTCGGTGATCGCATCGCCTGCCGAGCGCGTGTAACGCTGGCTCTCCGCCCGCGCCTGGGCCGCGAACGCGTGGCGTTCGGCGAGCGGCCGCGCGAGGAATGCGCGCTGCCATTCGGGCGTGCGCGACTGCGCGCGGAACGCCTGGTAGGGGGCATCGTCCGTGCAGAGCGTGTCGCCGTGCATGAGCAGCACGCGCTCGCCTTCGATGTCGACCACGCTGCCGTCGGGCAGCAAGGTCATGCGTGCGCGTCGCGCATACGCGTCGCCGAGCAGGAAGTCGCGGTTGCCGTGGATGAAGAAGCTCGGCACGCCGCGCGAATGCAGCGCGGCGAGGGCGGTGGCGACGGCGTCGGACGTCTCATCGCCGGCGTCGTCGCCGATCCACGCCTCGAACAGGTCGCCGAGGATATACAGCGCACTCGCTTGCGACGCCTCTTCGCGCACGAAGTCGACGAACAACCGCGTGATCTGAGGGCGGCTCGCGTCGAGGTGCAGGTCGGAAATGAACAGGGTCGTCACGACGCCCTTGCTCGCGTTTGGCGATCATCGGTGTGTTGCGGGAGGGTGTCGCGCCCCGTCATCGGCCATTCGACGCAGCAGCGCGCCATGGCGACGAACCACGCGTTCAGGCGGCGTGCGCGCAGCCTGTCGCGCACGCTGCCCGATGCCGGGTGCCTCGCAACGACGAGGCTCAAGGCAGGACGCTGACCTTCTCGATCACGACGGCCGTGGTCGGCACGTCGCTGCGGAACGGGCCCTGGGCGCCGGTCGGGGTCGCGCGGATCTTGTCGACGACGTCCATGCCGGCCACGACCTTGCCGAACACGCAGTAGCCCGGGTTCGCGTCGCCGGCGTAGTCGAGGCGCGGGTTGTCCACCGTGTTGATGAAGAACTGCGCGGTCGCCGAGTTCGGATCGGCCGTGCGCGCCATCGCGAGCGTGCCGCGCAGGTTGCTGAGGCCGTTCTTCGATTCGTTGACGACCGGCGCGCGCGTCTTCTTCTGGCGCAGGTCCGGCGTGAAGCCGCCGCCCTGGATCATGAAGTCGGCGATCACGCGATGGAAGATCGTGCCGTCGTAGAAGCCGCTCTTGGCGTAGGCGAGGAAGTTCTCCACCGACTTCGGCGCCTTGTCCGCGTAGAGCTCGACCGTCATGTCACCGAGGTTCGTCTTGATCTGTACCTTCGGCGTGGTTTGGGCGTCGGCGGCCGCCGCCTCTGCCTTCGCGGCCGGCTTGTTCACGGCCTTCGTCGTGGCGGGCTTCGCGGCCGCCGGCTTGGCGGCCGGCTTGGCCGCGGCCTTCGGCGTCGCCGTGGCCTTGTCGGCAGCGCCGGTGGCCTGGGCCAGGGCGAAGGCGGGCAGCATGAGTACGAGCGCGAGCAGCAGTCGCTTGATCATCGGCAGTCTCCGGGTGTGCGTGAGGCGGAAAAGGCAATGATAGGGGCTCGCGTCCGGCGCGTCAGCCGCCGGGCGGACGACTCACGCCACCGCCTTCTCGAGCGGACGCACCTGCAGCTTCAGGTCGAGCAGCTTGATGTGGTCGCGCTCCTGCTCGAGGTCGGCGCGCGTGAGCGGGTGCTGGTCGAGCCAGCGGTCCGGCAGCTCCAGCCGCAGCAGGCGGTCGTCGACGGCGAGGCGAAGCGGCGGCAGCGGCTCGGTCGTGCGCGCGCGTTCGAGCAGGGCGGCGAGTCGCAGCAACGCGGTCACGCGTCGTGCCGGCTGGCGTAGTCGTTCGGGCAGCGCCTCGATCGTGTCGCGATCGGGCTTGCGACGATGCGAGCGGATGATCGCCGCGAGCGCCTGCTGCCCCTGCCGGCTGAAGCCGGCGAGGTCCGAGTGCGCGACGATGTAGGCGCCGTGGATGTGGTGCAGGCTGTGCGCGATCGCGAGGCCGATCTCGTGGATGTCCGCGGCCCAGCCGAGCAGGTCGCGCTCGAGGCCGCCGAGTTGCCAGTCATCGGCGACCTGCTCGAACAGCTCGAGCGCGGCATGGTGCACGCGCGCGGCCTGTGCGCGATCGACGCCGTAGCGCGACGCGAGCGCCGCCACGCTGCCGGCACGCGGATCGCCGTGCATGGCGCGCCCGACCATGTCGTAGAGCAGTCCCTCGCGCATCGCGGTCTCGCACACCGCCATCTGCTCGAGCGCGAACGTCGCGAAGACCGCCTCGAGGATCGCGACGCCGCCCGCGATGATCGGCGTGCGATCCTCGGCGAGGCCCGCGAGTCGCAGCGCGTCGACGCTGCCCGCATCGAGGATCGCCTCGCGCAGCAGCGCGAGCGACGGAGCGGTGATGCCCTGGTCGCTCCATCCGTTGGCCTGGACGATGCTGCCGATCGCCTTGGCGGTGCCGGACGAGCCGATCGCCTCGCCCCAGCCGCGCGCGCGGTAGTCCTCGGCGAACTGCTGCAGCTCGACCGCGAACTCGGTCTGCGCCTGGCGCCAGCGCTTCTGCGTGAACTTGCCGTCGCCGAAGAAGCGCAGCGTGCTCGCGACGCAGCCGACCTGGATGCTCTCCGTCTCGAGCGCGTCGAAGCCCTGGCCGATTATGAACTCGGTGCTGCCGCCGCCGATGTCGACCACGAGCCGGCGCTGGCTCGAGCGCGCGAGGTCGTGCGCGACGCCGAGATAGATCAGGCGCGCTTCCTCGCGACCGCTGACGATCTCGATCGGATGACCGAGTGCGGTTTCGGCCGGCATCAGGAAGGCCTGAGGGCTGGCCAGGCGTCGCACGGTGTTAGTCGCGACCGCGCGCACGCGGTCGTGGGGCAGCGCGCGCAGACGCTGGCCGAAGCGCGCGAGGCACGCGAGTGCGCGCTCGCGGTACCCGGGATCGAGGCTGCCGTTCGCGCGCAGGCCCATCGCCATGCGGACGCTGTCGCGCAGGCGGTCGATGATGCGCAGGCCGCCGTGTTCGTAGCGGGCGACGACGAGATGGAAACTGTTGGAACCGAGATCGACCGCCGCGAGCAGTTCGCCGTCACGCAGTTGGGTGGCAGTCGCGTCCTTCACAGGGGCGGCTCGCAGGGGGTCCGACGCCGATTGTCGCACGGCGCCGGCGGCCGCGGCAGCCGCGGCGTGCGCCTCACTGCGCCAGCTGGCTCAGCAGGATCTGCTGCGCCGAGTGCGCCGGCGCGTCCCCGGCGACGATGCGCCGGTAGGAGCCGTCCGACTCGAGCTGCCAGGCCTGCATGTTGTCGGCGAGATAGTTCGCGAGCGACTCGTCGTAGACGCGCTGCGCGAGTTGCGGATCGCGGATCGGGAAACAGGTTTCGATCCGGCGCAGCAGGTTGCGCTCCATCCAGTCCGCGCTCGAACAGTAGATCTCGGGCGTCTCGTCGTTCTGGAACCAGTACACGCGACTGTGCTCGAGGAAGCGCCCGACGATCGAGCGCACGCGGATGTTGTCGGACACGCCCGGGATGCCCGGGCGCAGCGCGCAGGCACCGCGCACGATGAGGTCGATCTGCACGCCCGCCTGCGAGGCGCGATAGAGCACCTCGACGACGTGCTCCTCGTTGAGCGCGTTCATCTTGGCGATGATGCGGGCGGGCTTGCCCGCCTGCGCGTGGCGTATCTCGCGCTCGATCTTCTCCATCAGTCCCTTGTGCAGCGTGAACGGCGAGTGCAGCAGGCACTTGAGCTTGATGATCGGGCCGAGCCCCGACAACTGCAGAAACAGCAGGTGGGCGTCCTCGCCGATGTCCGGGTTGGCCGTCATGAGGCCGAAGTCGGTATAGATGCGCGAGGTGATCTGGTGATAGTTGCCGGTCGACAGGTGCGCGTAGCGGCGCAGCACGCCCTGCTCGCGCCGCACGATCAGCAGCATCTTCGCGTGGGTCTTGTAGCCGACGACGCCGTACACGACCTGGACGCCGGCCTCCTGCAGGCGGTTGGCCAGGCGCAGGTTGGCTTCCTCGTCGAAGCGCGCGCGCAATTCGACCACGACCGTGACGTCCTTGCCCTGGCGCGCCGCCTCGATCAGGTGATCGACCAGCGGCGAGTTGTTGCCGACGCGGTACAGCGTCTGCTTGATCGCGAGCACGTCCGGGTCGACGCTCGCCTGGCGCACGAGCTCGATCACGGCGCCGAACGACTCGAACGGGTGGTGAAGCAGGATGTCGCGTTCGCGGATCGCATCGAACAGGCTGCCTTCGTCGACGACGACCGGCAGTGCGCGCGGCAGGAAGGTCGGGAACTTGAGGTCGGCGCGATCGATCTGTTCGTACACCGCGTTGATGCGGCTGACGTTCACCGGGCCTTCGCAGCGGTACACCTCCGAATCGGTGAGTTCGAAGTTCTGCATGAGCATGTCGGCGATCGCCTTCGGGCAGTTGTCGGCGACTTCGAGGCGCACCGGCCGCGCGAAGCCGCGGCCCTTGAGCTCGTCGCGCAGCGCGAGCGCGATGTTCTGTACTTCGTCCTCGTCGACGACGAGTTCGCTGTTGCGCGTGACGCGGAACTGGTACGAGCCCTTCACCTGCATGCCGGGGAACAGTTCGTCCATGAACTCGTGCAGCACGCTCGACAGGAACACGAAGTCGTACGCGGACTCGGCGACCTCGGCGGGCATGCGGATCAGGCGTGGCAGCGAGCGCGGCGCGCGCACGAGCGCCATGTGCCCCTCGCGGCCGAACGCGTCGCGCCCCTTGAGCACGACCGCGAGGTTGAGGCTCTTGTTGAGGATGCGCGGGAACGGATGCGCCGGATCGAGGCCGAGCGGCGACAGCACCGGCAGGATCTCGTTGCGGAAGTAGCCCTGCAGCCAGCGGCGTTGCTTGACCGTCCAGCGGTCGCGCCGCGAGAAGCGGATGCCCTCGGCCTCGAGCGCGGGCTGCAGCGTGCCGTTCCAGAAGTCGTACTGCGCCGTGACCAGGGTCAGGGCGCGCTCGCGGATGCGCGCGAGCACCTCCGCCGGCGGCAGCGCATCCGGCCCCGGACGCGAGTCGCTCAAGTTCACCTGTTCGCGCAGCACGGCGACGCGCACCTCGAAGAACTCGTCGAGGTTCGTGCACGAGATGCACAGGTAGCGCATGCGCTCGAGCAGCGGCACGCGCGGATCCTCCGCCTGCGCGAGCACGCGGAAATTGAACTCGAGCTGGGCCAACTCGCGGTTGAGGTAGAGGCTCGGGTCCTTGAGGTTCATCACGACTTCACGGTTCATGGGAGGTCTCGCCTTCGTCAGCGCAGCAGCACGCGCTGCTCGCGCACTTCGTCGATGTCCAAGGGTACGAACCCCTCCTGGCGCACCAGCCGCTGGCCGTCGCCCGAGAGCACGTAGTCGAGGAACGCGGACGGCAAGCCGGCCAGCGCCTGCTGCGGACGCCGGTTGAGATAGACGTAGATCGGCCGCGACAGGGGGTAGCGGCCGGATGCGATGCTGCGCTCGTCGGGCACGATCGCGGGCTCGCCCGGGCCTCGTGCGATCGCGAGGGTGCGCACGAGCCGATTGACGTAGCCGAAGCCTGCGTAGCCGATCGCCTCGCGGTTGCGGGCGACCGTCGCGACGACCGCGCCATTGCCGGGCCACGCGACGACGTCCGCGCGGTAGCGGCCGCCGCACAGCGCGATCTCGCGGAACAGTTCGTGCGTGCCGGAGCCGCCGTCGCGACCGACCGCGAGCAACGCCTGCGCCGGCCCGGCGTCGACGAGGCCGGTCCAGCGAAGGATCGGCGCGCCGGCGCCGCACGCGCGCGTCGACGAGTAGATCGCGTCGAGCTCGGCGATCGTCGCCGCGGCGAGCGGGTTGTCCGGGTGCACGAACACGGTGATCGCATCGTGCGCGACCACGACGCGCGTGGCCGCATAGCCGTAGCGCGCGCGGAACGCCGCGTCCTCGGCGGCGCTCATCGGCCGGCTCATCGGGCCGAGGTCGGAGGCGCCCTCGATCAGCGCGATCGGCGCGCTCGCCGAGCCGCTCGCCTGCGCCTGGATGCGCGCGCCGGGATGGCGCGCCTGGAAGCCCGCGGCCCAGCGCATGATGAGCACGCTCGCGGTGTCCGAGCCGACGCTCGTCAGCGTGCCCGCCACGGGGTCGAGTGCGCGTGCCGGCGCGCAGCAGGCGAAGAACGCGAGCGCCGAGAGCAGCGCGAGGCGCATCATGGCGCTTCCGCCAGCGCGAGCGGTTCGAGCAGGCGTTCGCTGCCGAACACGCACGCGAACGTGCTGCCGACGCCGGGCTCGCTGCGGATGTCGAGCCGGGCCTGGTGCAATTGCAGCACGTGCTTGACGATCGAGAGGCCGAGGCCGGTGCCGCCGGTCTCGCGCGAGCGGCTGGTCGAGACGCGATAGAAGCGTTCGGTCAGGCGCGGCAAATGCTGCGCAGGGATCCCCTGGCCCGTGTCGGTCACCGCGAGGCGCGCGCCGCCGTCGGGATCGCCTTGCCAGCGCAGCATGATGCGTCCGCCGGCGGGCGTGTAGCGCACCGCATTGGTCACGAGGTTCGAGAACGCGCTGTGCAGTTCCTTGGTCGAACCGAGCAGGTCGCGGCGCTCGTCGAGTTCGACCACGATCGCGTGCTGGCCCTGGCTCAGCGCTTGCGCTTCGCGGCGCAACGCTTCGAGCAGCGGCCGCATGCTGATGCGTTCCTGCGGCAGGTCGTTGCGTGCCTCGAGGCGGGACAGCGTGAGCAGGTCCTCGACGATCTGGGTCATGCGCCGGGACTGGTTGCGCAGCTCGTGCAGGATCGGTTCGTACTCGGGTATCTGTTCCGGCTCGAGCATGTCGAGGTACCCATGCACGACCGTGAGCGGGGTGCGCAGTTCGTGCGAGACGTTCGCGACGAAGTCGCGCCGCACCTGCTCGAGGCGCATGAGCTGGCTGACGTCGCGCACGACGAGCAGCGAACGGTCGTCGGCGTAGCGGATCAGGCGCAGGCTGAGCCGCCGCTCTTCGTCGAGCGGCGAGGGCAGGTCGCCGAGCGGTTCGTCGCCTTCGCGCCGCAGCCACTCGGTGAAGCGCGGCGCGCGCACGAGGTTGGGCAGGTGCGCTCCGAGGTCCTGCGGGTACTCGAGGCCGAGCAGGCCGGCCGTAGCCGCGTTGAACCATTCGATGCGATGTTCGCGGTCGAGCGCGACGACCGCGTCCGGCAGCGCCGCCGCGGCGTCGCGGAACGCGCGCAGCAACTGCACCATGCGTCGCTTGTCCGCGACCGCGGCGCGCTGGCGCCGGCGCGTCGCGTTCTGGATCTCGTCCCAGATGCCGTTTCCCTCCGCCGCGGGCATGCGCTGCGGCCCCACGAGCAGGCGCGCGTAGCGGGCGAGCCGCACGACGTGGTAGCCGAAGGCGAGCGCGATCGCCGCGAGCACGCAGGCCGTCGCCGCATGCAGCCAGAGACCGATCGCCCACGCGCCGGCGAGCAGCGCCGCGAGGCGCCACGCGCTGGAGCGCCAGGCACGGCCGAGGCGCCGCATCATGCGCGGACCGGCGCAGCGCGATTCGACGTATGGAGGATCGGCATCCGCATCATGCGCCGCCCGCGCCTAGACGCTGGTCGAGAAACGATAGCCGGCGCCGCGCACGGTCTGCACGAGTTCGTCCTTGCCGAACGGCTCGAGTGTCTTGCGCAGGCGGCGGATGTGCACGTCGACGGTGCGTTCCTCGACGTAGACGCCGCCGCCCCAGACGTGGTCGAGCAGCTGGCTGCGCGTATAGACGCGTTCGGCGTGCGTCATGAAGAAGTGCAGCAAGCGGTATTCGGTCGGGCCGATGTGCACGGGCTGATCGCCGCAGAACACGCGGTGCGCGGCGCTGTCGATGCGCAGCCCGCCGAGCTCGACCACCCCGTCGGCATCCTCGCCGTGCGTGCGGCGCATGACCGCGCGAATGCGCGCGAGCAGCTCGCGGGTGGAGAACGGCTTGACGACGTAGTCGTCGACGCCGGCATCGAGGCCGCCGACGCGGTCGGCTTCCTCGCCGCGCGCAGTCAGCATGATGATCGGCACCTCGCGCGTGAGCTCGTCCTTGCGCAGGCGGCGCGCGAGATCGATGCCGCTCATGCCGGGCAGCATCCAGTCGAGCAGGATCAGATCCGGGACGCGTTCGCCGATCGCGGTCTGCGCCGCGCGCGCGTCCGGCGCATGCATCGCCTCCATGCCTGCCTTGCGCAGGGCGAACGCGACCATGTCGCGGATCGCGGTTTCGTCTTCGACGATCAGGATGTGTTTTTGCACGACTTCACCGCGCGCGGCGCCGGAGGGGCGCTTCATGACGTCATCATTGCAGCTGCATTCTGTTACGCCGCAATGACATTGCCGCATGCCGAACCGCGACTGGCACGGACGGACCGGTCCGTTTCGCCCGCCCGAACCCGGCCGGCGGGGCTCGCTATCGATCAAAAATATATTCTACATCAAAGAGATGCGCATCGGTGCTCGATGTCGGGCATGGATCGGCGCGCATCGCGGCCGAGGATCACGGTTTTGTGACGGTGCTGTTGCCCGCGCGGCAGCAGCTGAACCCCGCGACGGCCAGGGACCCGGGTTCGCTCGGCGAGGAATGCTTGCGCAACGCAAGCACGGCCGGCGTGAGCTCGGCGATGCGCGCGTCGATGCGGCTGCGCTGGTAGTAGCTGAGGTCGGCCTGCTTCGACAACGCCTTGAGCTGGTTCAATGCATCTTCGGCATGGCCGCTCAGCCAGGCCGCTTCGGCATATGCCTCGCTCGCCCGCACCTTGTCGCCGGCCAGTTCGCTCGCGCGCGCGAACGCACGCTGCAGTTCGGGATCGTCGGCGCTGCGTTCGACCAGTGGGCGCAGCAGTTCCAGCGCGAGACGCGCATTCTTCGCGTCCGCGCGTGCGACGAGGGCATCACTGTAGGCGAGCGTAATCGCGCGATTGCCGGGGAAGTCGCGATGCAGTTGCGCGAACGTCGCAAGCGCCTCGTCCCTGCGCCCGGCCTGGTCCTGTGCGTTCGCGAGCGCGAGGCGCAGCACCGGCGAGTCGGGCTCGCGCGCGACCAGCGGGCGCAGTTGCTCGATCGCCGCCTGCGCCTCCCGACTCGCGGTGAGGGCGAGGGCGTAGCCGTAGCGATTCGCCGTACTGTCGAACGCGGGGTCGTCGCGCAGGTTGTTCGCGTAGTACGACCGCACGGCCGTGGCGGACTTCGCGATCTGCACGCGCATGCGTTCGCGCATGAGTTCGAAGTAGGCCTGCGCGGATTTGCCGCGCGGGGCGCACGTGGCCACCGTCACGCGCGGCAGAGCGTTGCCTTCGCCATGCGCGGCGACGGTCACGGTCGCGGCTTCGCTGGCCGCGACCGCGCTTGCGTCGTCGGCTGGCTCGCCGGTCGATCCGGCCTCGGCGTGGCGAGGCGAGAGCGTGAGGTCGAGGCCGCCCGCGGCCGTCGCCGGCAGGCTGCGCACGCGCGTGGTCTTCGGGCAGCCGAGCTGTTCCGCGCGCGCCTTCGCGTCGGCGATGCGCCGCGTGTCGAGCGGATGATCGAGCAGGAACTCGGGGACGTCGACGCCGTTGACGCGCATGACCTTCTGCAGGGTCTGGAACGCGCCTGCCATCGCGCTCGGGTCGAAGCCTGCGCGGGCGAGCGTCTGGATGCCGACGCGGTCGGCTTCCGCTTCGTCGCCGCGCGTGAAATTGATCTGGCGCTGCTGGATCAGCGAAGTGCCCGTCATCATCGCCGCGACTGCCGTGTCGTCGGTGCGGTGCGCGCTCGCGATCATGACGCCGAGCATGCCGAGCATGATCGGGATCGACATCTTCTTCTGGTCCTCGAACGCGCGCAGGATGTGCTGCTGCTCGACGTGCGAGATCTCGTGCGCGAGCACGCCGGCGAGCTCGTCCTCGGTGTCCATCGCGGTGATCAGGCCCGCATTCGTCGCGACGTAGCCGCCGGGTGCGGCGAACGCGTTGATCTGGTCGTCGCGCACGATGAAGAACGTGAACCCCGGGTCCGGATGCTCGCTCGACGCGACGAGGCGGTAGCCGAGCGCGTTGATGTAGTCGACCAGCAGCGGATCCTCGACGACGAGGTCGTACGCGCGCATTTCCTGCAGCATGCCCGCACCGTACTCGCGCAATTCCTGCGGCGTCGCGAGGCTCGCGGCGGAACTGCCGATATCGGGCAGCTTCACGTCGTGTTCGCGGGCTGCCGCGAGCGCACTGGCGCAGGCGACGGCGATGGCGGTGAGGGCGGGGGTGAAGCGCATGACGAAACCGCGGTGGGAACCCGATGCTTCGACCACCTTAGCGCGTGCGTGTTCCCGTCGCCAGCCTCCGCGCAGCGGTCTGCGCCACCGCGGTGCGGACGCTCAGGAGGCATTCATGCGGACCCGCCCCGGCCTTGCAAGCGGACGCCTCGAGCCCCAATCTTGGCGCAGGTTTCCCGGATCGGCGCGCATGAATCGAGTCGAGATATACACCACGGCCGTCTGCCCGTACTGCGTGGCGGCCAAGCAGTTCCTGAAGCAGCGTGGCATGCCCTACGAGGAGGTGCGCGTGGATGTCGAGCCGGCGCGGCGCGAGGAGATGCTCGCGCGCAGCGGCGGGCGGCTCACGGTGCCGCAGATCTTCGTCAACGGCGAGCACGTCGGCGGCTTCGACGACCTCGTCGCGGCGGAACGTTCCGGACGGCTGCGCGAACTCACGGAGATGCGCGCATGAACGATCGCGTCCGCGATTTCACGGCGTTTCGCCAGCGCATGAACGAGCGCATCCTCGGCCAGGACAACCAGGTGATCAGGCGCTTCTTCGCGCTCGACACGCAGACCTACAAGGCCGGCGCGCTCGACGTGAAGACGAAGGAGATGCTCGGCCTCGTCGCGTCGCTCGTGCTGCGTTGCGACGACTGCATCAGCTATCACGTCGCGCAGTGCGTCGAAGCCGGCGTCGACGAAGACGAGTTCTTCGAGGTCTTCAGCGTCGGCCTCGTCGTCGGCGGCTCGATCGTGATCCCGCACCTGCGCCGCGCGGTCGATTTCCTCGACCAGGTCAGTGCGGAGAAGGACCCGGCCGCGGGCTGAGCCGGCGGCTCACGGACGCGCCACGCGCAGCAGCTGCACGTGCGCGCCGCTGGCGTCGCGTCCGTCGAGTCGATCGAGGCCGACCTGGTCGAAGTCGGCGAGCGTGGACGCGCCGAGCGACAGCGTGCAGAAGTCGGGCGTCGACGCGAGCTGGCCATAGCGGCAATCGAGGCTGGCGCCGTCGGTGGCGGCGAAATGCAGCGTGCCCGCGTCGCGGCGCGTGGGCGGCTCGAATTCGAACGGGCGCAGCGTCGCCGTGTCGTCGCCGACGAGGATCCAGCGCCCGCTCCAGTCCGCTCCATCCGCGTTGGAGAAACTCGACCGCGACAACGTCAGCGCGCGCACGCCGATGTCGCGCCGATCGTCGCTGCGGACGAGCCAGGCGCGTGCGCGCGACGGCGAGAGGAAGTCCAGCTCGAGGCGCAATCCCTCGATCGCGTTGGGACGGCTGCCGGTCGGCGAAAACAGCGGATCGCCATTGCGCAATTCGAGCAAAGGGACGACCGCGGTGCGGCCCTTCCGGCGCGCGCTGCCGAAATACCAGACCGGGCTGCCCTCGTCGCCGAAGCCGAACAGGCTCACGGCGAGCTGGTCCCCTTGCGCTTCGAGGCTGATGCCCGTGCTGCGCGAGGCCGGTCCGGTCTCGGATGATGCCTGCGACCACCAGAAACCGTTCTCCGGTTGCGGCGCCCGCGCGCTCGACGCGTTCGTGTCGAGCAAGCGGAACGCGACGAGTCCTGGCCTGTCGGCCGCGTCGGAAAACACGCTGACGCGATAGGTCCGGCCCGGCGCGAGCGGGGTACCGAACGTCGCGGGGTCGACGTGCAGGGCGTAGGCGACCGTGCCGCGCTCCGGGGCGCAGCCCGTCGTCGGCGCGTGCAGCACGATGCCGACGTCGTCGCCGTCGACGCTCACGCGGTCCGCGACTGGCAGGCATCGTGCGGGCGCCTGCCCGACGAGCCCGATGCGCAGGCCGGACACGGTGGATTCGAGCCTTACGCTGAGTGCGGACGCGGGCGGCGCGACCGCGGCGAGCAGCAGCGCGGCGCAGACGGCCAGCGCCGGAGCGAGGGCGCGGTTTCTTGTACGCGACGGGGACATTCGCGGATAATGCGCGCCGGCGTCGGCCCGGGCAAGTCCGCGTCGACCGATATCCTTGTCGCGCAAGGTGTTTTTTATCGCGCGGCTCCCCTTGCCGCACTTCCCCTTCGCGGATCGGCTGCCGTTCCAGGCATGCCCGCGCGGCGACCTGCCACGACCGGCGTGCCCAACCGCGCCGTACGGAGTCTGATTCGAATGAACAACACGATTGCTGTGATCCGCGGTGACGGCATCGGCCCGGAGATCATGGACGCGACCTTGCGCGTGCTCGACGCGATGCGGCTCGGCTTGCAGTACGACTTCGTCGAGGCGGGCCTCGCCGCCTACGAGCAGTGCGGGGAGCTGTTGCCGCAGGCGACGCTCGACGCGATCGCGAAGCATCGCATCGCGCTCAAGAGTCCGCTCACGACGCCGGTCGGCGAGGGCTTCAGCTCGATCAACGTGCTGCTGCGCCGCAAGTTCGACCTGTACGCGAACGTGCGTCCGGCGATCTCCTTCCCCAACACGCGTTCGCGCTTTCCCGAAAACGTCGACCTGATCACCGTGCGCGAGAACACCGAAGGTGCGTATGCGGGGGAGGGCCAGCAGGTGTCCGAAGACGGCGCCACGGCGACGCTCGTGCAGAAGGTCACGCGCAAGGGGTCCGAGCGGATCGTGCGCTACGCGTTCGACCTCGCGCGCCGCAACGGCCGCAGGAAGGTCACCGTCGTGCACAAGGCGAACATCCTCAAGTCGACCTCGGGCCTGTTCCTGAAGGTCGCGCGGGAGGTCGCCGCGCAATATCCGGACATCGCCTGCAACGAGCTCATCGTCGACAACTGCTGCATGCAACTGGTCATGAAGCCCGAACAGTTCGACGTCATCGTCACGACGAATCTGTTCGGCGACATCATTTCCGACCTGTGCGCGGGGCTCGTCGGCGGCCTCGGCCTCGCCCCCGGCGCGAACATCGGCGCGGATGCCGCGATCTTCGAAGCGGTGCACGGGTCCGCGCCGGACATCGCCGGCAAGGGCATCGCCAATCCGTGCGCGTTGATCCTGGGCGCGGCGCAAATGCTCGACCATCTCGGCCACGGAAACGAGGCCACGCGCGTGCGCGCGGCCGTCCGCGATGCG
>DASTSE010000205.1:0-23389 GCA_035760865.1 Dokdonella sp. | reverse complement strand
CGGGAGACGCGAGACTACAGATCAGAGGCCAGGATCAAGAGCTTGAAACACGGAGCACACGGAGCACATCGAGGAAAAGATTTGCAGGCTTCGAACCCCCGCTGCATGGTCAGATCCGGTGGCCTGGTACCGAGCCGGGAGACGCGCGAATACAGAGCAGAGGCCAGGATCAAGAGCTTGAAACACGGAGCACACGGAGCACACAGAGGAAAAGACTTGCAGGGAGTTAGCTCCTGCTCGTCTCCGTGTGCTCCGTGTGCTCCGTGTTTCAATCTTTGATTCGACTCTCGCGGCTTCGGACCCCCGCTGCACGGTCAGGTCCGGTGGCGTGGGACCGAGTCGGGAGACGCGCGAATACAGAGCAGAGGCCAGGATCAAGAGCCTGAAACACGGAGCACACGGAGCACACCGAGGAAAAGACCTGCAGGGAGTTGGCTCCTGCTCGTCTCCGTGTGCTCCGTGTTTCAATCTTTGTCTTCGTGTCCTTCGTGTTTCGGCTGACGCTCTACATTCGTGGCCGTCAGGATTTCGCGGCCGACTTGCGCGCGGCGATCCAGGCGTCGATGCGCTGGTCGAGCACGGGCAGCGGCACCGAGCCTTCGGACAGGATCGCGTCGTGGAATGCGCGCAGGTCGAATTTCGTGCCGAGCGCCTTTTCCGCGCGCGCGCGCAGTTCGACGATGCGGATCTCGCCGAGCTTGTAGCTGAGCGCCTGGCCCGGCCAGGAGATGTAGCGGTCGACTTCGGTCTCGACCTCGTGCCGGCTCAGCGCCGTGCGCGAAGCGAGGTAGTCGATCGCCTGCGCGCGCGTCCAGCCCTTGTGGTGGATGCCGGTATCGATGACGAGGCGAGCGGCGCGCCACATCTCGTAGGTCTCGCGGCCGAACTCCTCGTAAGGCGTGTGGTAGATGCCCATCTCCTTGCCGAGCTTCTCGCAGTAGAGCGCCCAGCCTTCGCCGTAGGCGGAGATGTAGTTCCGGCTACGGAAATCGGGTTGCTGCTTCTGCTCCTCGGCGAGCGCGCCCTGCAGCGAATGGCCCGGCGACGACTCGTGCAGGGTCAGCGCAGGCAGGTTGTAGAGCGGACGCGACGGCAGGTCGTAGGTGTTGACCCAGTACGTCTGCGCGCTGCCGCGGCCCGCGGTCCAGAACGGCGCGATCGACGCGGGTACCGGTTCGATGCCGAAGCGCCCGCGCGGCAGGGTGCCGATGTAGCGGCCGATCTTCGCGTCGACCTGCTTGGCGATCCACGCCGCGCGCATGAGCAGTTCTTCGGGCGTCTTGGCATAGAACTGCGGATCCTTGCGCAGGAACTCGAGGAACGCGGCGAAGTCGCCCTTGAAGCCGCTCGCCTTCATCGTCGCCTGCATCTGCGCGTCGATGCGTGCGACTTCCTCGAGGCCGATCGCGTGGATCGCCTCGGGGTCGAGATCGAGCGTCGTGTACTCGCGGATCTGCTGCCGGTAGTAGGCCTTGCCGTCGGGCAGCGCTTCCGCGGCGAGCGTCGTGCGCGCGTGTGGCACGTACTCGTCGCGGAAGAACGCGAGCAGCTTCGCATAGGCGGGGATCACGTGCTCGCGGATCGCGCGTGCGGCATCCTTGCGCAGCGCGGCCTGCTCCGCGGCGGGAATCGTCGACGGCAGCGTCCCGAGCGGCGCATAGAACTCGCTGTCCTCGGGCGTCTTCGCCTCGGCGTAGCTCGCTATCGATACGTCGCGGCCGTCGAGCACCGCCCTGGGCACGCTGAAACCGCGCGCGAGGCCCGCGCGCATGTTCGCGACCTGCTCGTCGAAGTAGCGTGGCACGTCGTCGAGCTTGGCGATGTAGTTGCGCACCGCCTGCGCGTCGGTTAGCGGCCGTCGCGCCATGAAGCCGAGGTCCGACCAGAACTGCGAGTCGCTGTTGAACGGCATCTCGTAGCCGTGGAAGCGGACGTCGGCGGCGAGGTTCTCGACCTGCGGGCGATACACGGCGAGGTTGACCCGGTTCTCCGCCGACAGCTCGCGCTCGGGGATCTTCGCCAGCTGCGCGAGTACGTCGTCCCAGTAGGCGAGGCGTTTGGCCTGGGTCGCGGCGTCGACCGACGGCAGGTGGTTGTCCTTCGGATCGGCCTGCTTGTCCTCGTCGTCGAGGCCGCCGAACTGCTGCTGGCGCCAGCTCCATTCCCTCGTGTAGAGCGCCTTGAAGCGGTCGTCCGCGTCGCTCGCGTGGGCGAGCGTGGTCAGGCCGGTGCAGAGCAGCAGGGCGAGGCAGCAGCGGTTCATCGGGCTCTCCGTCACGAAAGTGGGCATCATCGCACCGATCGGGTGCATCGACAGTGCCACAGGATGGTCGAGGCCGGGGGGCGTGCGTCAACCGGCGCGTCGCTTCGGCGTTGTCCGCACGGGGACGAGTCGAAGGAGGATGCCATGGCTGGATGCGGACGATGGACGTGGGCCCTCGCGGCCTGGATGGCGGCGGCGGGCGCGCAGGCGGCGCCGCCGACCGCGCCGGCGCAACCGCTGCAGGGGCCGGGCAGCGCGCTCGCCGTACACGCCGAGGTGCGCGTGCGCGAAGGCGGGCGCGGCGAGCGCGGCTGGACCGCGTTCACGCCGGCCGCGCCCGTGCCCACGCAGGCGCCCGTGATCGTGTTCCTGCACGGCTGGGGTGCGCTCGAGCCGGTGCACTATCGAGCCTGGATCGACCACCTCGTGCAACGCGGCAACATCGTGATCTGGCCGCGCTACCAGGACGGCCTGCTCACGCCGGGCGATCGTTTCCTGCCGAACGCGGTCGCCGGCGTGCGAGCCGCGCTCGCCGCGCTCGACCGCGACGGACGCGTGCGCCCCGATCCCGGTCGCGTCGCCGTCGTCGGCCACTCCGCCGGCGGCGTGCTCGCCGCGCAACTCGCCGCGGTCGCCGCGCGCGAACGGCTGCCGCGCCTGCGCGCGGTGATGTCGGTCGAGCCGGGCGACGGCAGCCGCGAGGGTCGGCATCGCGCGAGCATCCCGCCCGTCGACCTCGCGGCGATGCCGCCGTCGACGTTGTTCCTCGTCGTCGTCGGCGCCGACGACCATTGGGCCGGCGAGCAGGTCGGGCTCGGGCTCTATGACGGCGCGACGGGCGTGCCGCGCGCGAACAAGAACGTGCTCGAACTGCAGAGCGATGCGCACGGTGCGCCCGACCTCATCGCCAACCATGCCGCCGCAGGCGCCGCGCCCGCGGACGGTGCGCCGCACCTGCGCAACCTGCGGTTCGGCCGGCGGGCGGACTTCCGCCATGCGGGCGATGTCGACGCGCTCGACGGCTTCGGCCTGTGGAAGCCGCTCGACGCGCTCGTCGACGCCGCGTTCGAGCAGCGCAACCGCGAGGTCGCGCTCGGCGGCGGACCGGCGCAACTGTGGATGGGCCGCTGGAGCGACGGCGTTCCCGTCGCGCCGCTGCGCGTGTTGCGCTGAACCGTACGCTTACGTGTCCAGCCCGTCGCTGTCGCCGCCCATCGCGCGCACGTACGCGGCCATGCCGCGTTCGGGCGTCTCGACGAACGTTTCGCCGGTCGGCTCGAACGTCACGATGCGGTCGGGCCGGAACGTGCGGAAGCCGACGCGCAGGCGGCACCAGCTGCCGAGCGTCCATACGCCGCCCCAGAACGCGAGGCAGAGCGGTTCGACGTCGCGCGACGAAGTGCGTCCGGCTTCGTCGCGGTAGGCGAGGCGCAACACCTGCTGCGCGGCGATCGCGCCGTGCAGGCGGTCGATCAGGCCCGAGCGCGCCTCGTTCCAGTCCGCCGGCGCGAAGATGCGCGAGCGCATCGCGCGGTGCTTGAGGTCGGACGGCAGCACCGCCTCGATCTTCAGCAGCGCGGCCTGCGCGCCCTGGTGCAGGCGCGCTCCCGCGAACGCCTTGACGAAGCGCGTGCCGACGACGAGGGCTTCGAGTTCGTCGGCGCTGAACATCAGCGGCGGAATGTCCGCGCCCTTGCGCAACACGTAACCGACGCCGGCCTCGCCTTCGATCGGCACGCCCGATGTCTGCAGGTCGGCGACGTCGCGATAGACCGTGCGCAACGAGACGCCGAGCGTCTCGGCGAGGCCGCGCGCGGCGAGCGCGGTGCGCCGGCCGCGCAGGGCATGGATGATGAGGAACAGTCGGTCGGCGCGTCGCATCGGCCGATGATGTCGCCGGCGACGCGTCGCGGTAAAGCCTCGCGCGTCGCGCGGCTGCGCCCGCGCGCCCGCCGCGCACACCCTTCGCGCGAAGGCGCCGCGGGCGAGCCGCACGCCGCGTTCACAGGTGGCGCGTCTCGGCCGGTGCGTTCCACCAGTTGTTGGCGCGGCCGTCGAAATAGCGCACGGGCGCCTCGGCGAGCTCGCTCGGGTCGACGTCGTCGAGGCAGGCGAGCTTGACCGAGACGAAGTCGCCGCCGATCTCCTCGATGTGGCCGCGGCCGAATGGACGCACGCCGCAATGCCGGCAGAACACGTGGTGGTTGCTGTGGGTGCCGAACGTGTAGTCGGCGAGCGCGTCTTCGCCCGCGAGCAGGCGGAACGCGTCCGGCTTGACCGTGATGCCCCAGTTGCGCGTCTTGGTGCAGATCGAGCAGTTGCAGCGGCCGGTGCCTTCGGCGAGATCGAGATCGGCCTCGAACCGCACGGCACCGCAGTGGCAGCTGCCGTGGTAGGTCTTCTTCATGACATGCTCCTCATGGATGGGAAATCCGGCGTGCGGATCATCGCATCGCCCGACGCGCGCGCGCGACGGGCCGACAACCGATGGACGCGCTCAGCGCACGAGCGAGCGCGCGGTCGGCGCGAGCCGTAGCACCTGCAGCGGTGCGGGCGCGACCGCCGCGAGTCCTTCGCAGTGCCGGCGCCAGTGCGCGTCGTCGTCGAAGGCGGCGAAGCACGCGACGACGTGGTCGTCCTCGCGCACGGGCAGCGCCGGGAATGTGTTCGGCGCGTGCTCGCTGACGAACGCGGCGAGCGACGTCGCCTCGGACTGCGCGAGCCACGCGGCGACGTCGCGCTCGAGGCGCCCGGCGTACTCGGTGTCGCGCGGCGTCGTCCACACCAGGCCGACGACGAGGCGTGCGCGCGGCGGCCGTGCGCCGACCGGCGCGCGTGCCGCGTCCTCGAGCGCGAAGCCCGCGCCGGGGCGCAGCGGCCGCAGCAACAGCACGTCGTCCGAATCGATCATCGTCGCGTTCGCGGCATCGCGATGCGCAGTCCAGGCCGGTCCGCCGTAGAACGCGCCGAGCGCGGCGGCGCGTCGCTCCATGTCGGCGAAACCGCGCAGCCAGACGAAGCGATCGGCGTGGTCGAGGTCGCGGAACTGGCCGATCAGGCGCATGCCGCAGGCTTCCTGCGTTTCGACGAATTCGCGTTCGAACAGTTCGACCAGATCGTCGCGGCGGCCTGGATGCAGGGTGTACTGGCGCAGTTCGACGACCGGCCATGGTGCGCTTGCTGGGGTCACGCGCGGCGCTCCTCGAGGGTGGTGTTCGCGCCAGCCCGCCGGCGAAGGCGGGGCGAGGGCGGTACGCGGAGAGCGCGTGCTCGACCCGGTGTCGTGCATCGGTGACGGCGCAGGCGATCATGCATCGCTCCGTTCGAAATCCATGATCCAGTTGGTCTCCCAGGTCGCGCCCTCGTCGGTCGAGAACGCCTGCTCCCAGCGCGCGCGATCGGCCGAGGCGACGGTCCAGAGGAAGCGCGCGAGCACGGGCGTGCCTGCATGCGCGTCGCGGCCATGGAACGTGCCGACGCCGCCGTCGAAGCTGCCGCGCATGGGCGGCTGCAGCTGCACGCTGCGGTTGTCGACCCAGTAGATGCTCCATTCGCGCGCGTGCGGGTCGAACAGGCGGATCGACATACCGATGAAGCGACGCGTGCCGAACGCGTCGGTGACCAGCTCGTCCTCGTTGCCGAGGCCGCCGAGGATCGGCCGGCACGCATGCGTGCCGTCGAACGCGTCCCAGTCGGTGCAGCCGACGAGGCGCTCGCGCAGGCGGCGATTGCGCACGGTCCAGCGGCCGTGCAGGAAGTCGAAATCGCGTGGCGGATCGTACGGGGCGGGTGGCGACACGGCGGGGCTCCGGCAGGTGCCTGCGCGCGTGGGCGCGCGCAGGTCGGACAGCGTGTAGAACGCGGCGACGCCGAGCGCGCCGAGCATCGCATCGCGCGCGGGCGGGGTCGGTACGGCGATCATTGCGGCGAGAAAAGGCCGACGCGGTTGCCTTCGCTGTCGCGGATCTGCGCGAAGAAGCCGATGCCGTCGGGCAGTTCGGTGCGCGGCACGAACACTTCGCCGCCGAGGTCGGCGACGCGTGCGAGCACGGGGCGGATGTCGTCGAGGCTGAGGTAGACGATGCTGCCCTGCACCGACGGTTCGCACTGCTGCATGTGGATCAGCGCGCCGGTCGCGTTCGGCTTGTCGCCGCGCGGGAACACCGCCATCGCCGGGCCGCCGAATGGCTGGCGCTGCAGGGTCGTGTCGAGTGCCGCCTCGTAGAAGCGCTGGGCGCGGTCGAGGTCGCGGGTCGGAATCTCGAACCAGGCGGGGACGTTCGGGTTCAGCATGTCGATCTCCTTGGCGGGCCGGTCGTCGGCGTGGCGTTACGATGCCGGTCCGCCACTGCCAACGTGGTGTCAGCAGGCTGCCGACGCGCGACTCCGCCCGGGGGCTCTTTCTCGGCGCGCGTGGAGTCCGGACAATGCGCGTTCCGTCCCGCCTCCGGAGCCGTGCGCCCATGAAGTCGATCTCGCTGACCCAGTTCCTCATCGAGCAACAACGCGAGGGCCGCATCAACGCGGACCTGCGCCTGCTCATCGAGGTGGTCGCGCGCGCGTGCAAGCGCATCTCGATCGCGGTCGGCAAGGGCGCGCTCGGCGGCGTGCTCGGCAGCGCGGGGACGGAGAACGTGCAGGGCGAGACGCAGAAGAAGCTCGACGTGCTGTCGAACGAGATCCTGCTCGAGGCGAACGCCTGGGGCGGCCACCTCGCCGCGCTCGCGTCGGAGGAGATGGACGACCCGCACCCGATCCCCGACCGTTACCCGAAGGGCGAATACCTGCTCGTGTTCGACCCGCTCGATGGTTCGTCGAACATCGACGTCAACATCTCGGTCGGCACGATCTTCTCGGTGCTGCGGTGTCCCGATGGCGTCAAGCAGCCGGACGAGCGCGCGTTCCTGCAGCCGGGCACGCAGCAGGTCGCAGCGGGCTATGCGGTGTACGGCTCGAGCACGGTGCTCGTGCTGACGCTCGGCGACGGCGTCTACCAGTTCACGCTCGACCGCGAACAGGGCAACTTCCCGCTCACGCACTCGAAGCTGCGCATCCCCGAGGACACCTCGGAGTTCGCGATCAACATGTCGAACATGCGCCACTGGGAGCCGCCGATGCGGCGCTACATCGACGAGCTGCTCGCGGGCAAGACCGGGCCGCGCGGGCGCGACTTCAACATGCGCTGGGTCGCCTCGATGGTCGCCGACGTGCACCGCATCCTGACCCGCGGCGGCATCTTCATCTACCCGCGCGACCTCAAGGACCCCCGCTCGCCGGGCAAGCTGCGCCTCATGTACGAAGCGAACCCGATGGCATTCATCGTCGAGCAGGCCGGCGGCGCCGCGACGACCGGGCGCGAGCGCATCCTCGACATCGTGCCCGAGCGGTTGCACCAGCGGGTACCGGTGTTCCTCGGCTCGAAGAACGAGGTCGAGCGCGCGACCGCCTACCACCTCATGCCGGCGGATCGCGCCGACGCGCAGGCGTGACGGCGCCGACGATGCGGCCACCGGCAGGATCGCCCACGCCGATCCATCGCGACGGCACGAGGGCGAGACGGGCCGCGCAGGCGGAGTCGCCGATGAACGCGACCGCGCCGATGCGCTAGAGTCCGGAGGACGACAGGGTCGGTTCCCCGGGTGCGTGCCGCAAAGCACTCCGATGCACGACCTGGACGCCCCATCCCGGATGGCCCGAGCATGGACGACTTCATCGAAGTTTACGAAGGCGCACTCGATGCGAACGTCTGCGCCGAACTCGTCGCCGCGTTCGAAGCGAGCGACAAGGTCGTGCGCGGCCGCACCACGGGCGGCGTCAACACGCGCCTGAAGGACTCCTGGGACCTGCACGTGAGCAGCCAGCCGGAGTGGAAGAACGCCGAGAGCCTGCTCAACGGTGCGATGCTGCAGGGACTCGTCGCCTACCTGCGCAAGTACACCCACCTCGCGCTCGCCCCGACCGCGCTCTACCGCAAGTCGGCCGGAAGCGACGAGATGCAGATGCTCGGCGTCGACGACGTGCGCGCGATGCCGGACGCCGAACTCAAACAGCTGATCGTGCGGCTGTTCCGACCGGGTGGGATCAACATCCAGCGCTACTACGCGGACCAGGGCGGCTACCCGTACTGGCACAGCGAGATTTCCCCGAAGGTCGAGACCGACGACAACCTGCACCGCGTGCTGCTCTGGACGATCTATCTCAACGAGGGCTTCGGCGACGGCGAAACCGAATTCCTGTTCCAGCAGCGGCGCATCGTGCCCAGGACGGGCAGCCTGCTGATCGCACCGGCGGGTTTCACCCACACGCACCGCGGCAACATGCCCAAGGGCGGCAACAAGTACATCGCCACCTCGTGGGTGCTGTTCCAGCGCGCGCAGCAGCTCTACGCGACGCCCGAAGCGCCGAAATGACGGCCGGCCTGCAACGCGCGCTCGTCTACGGCGCGAACGGCTACAGCGGCGCGCTGATCGCCGAGGAGGCCGCGCGACGCGGCCTCGCGCCGGTGCTCGGCGGCCGCAACCGCGCCGCGGTCGAGGCGCTCGCGCATCGGCTCGGGCTGCATTCGCGCGTGTTCGACCTCGACGATGCCGCCGCGATCGCACGGGGCCTCGACGGCATCGACCTGCTGCTCAATTGCGCCGGCCCGTTCTCGCGCACCGCGGCGCCGCTGCTCGAGGCGTGCCTCGAGCGCCGCGTGCACTACCTCGACATCACCGGCGAGATCGACGTGTTCGCGCACTGCCACCGCGCCGACGCGCGCGCACGCGAGCGTGGCATCGTCGTCGTACCCGGCGTCGGCTTCGACGTCGTGCCGACCGACTCCGTCGCGGCGCTGCTCAAGCGCGCGCTGCCCGACGCGGTCGCGCTCGTGCTCGCGTTCGAAGCGGGTGGCGGCACGAGCCCGGGCACCGCGAAGACGAGCGTCGAAGGCCTCGCGCGCGGCGGCCGCGCGCGCCTCGGAGGCGCGCTCGTCGACGTGCCGCTGGCGTGGAAGACGCGCACGTTCGTGCGCGACGGCGTCGAGCGCAGCGCAACGACGATCCCGTGGGGCGACGTCTACACCGCGTACGTATCGACCGGCATTCCGGACATCGAGGTCTATCTCGCGATGCCGCCGCGTGCGATCCGCGCGCTGCGCCGGCTGCGCCTGCTGCAGCCCTTGTTGCGCTTCGCGCCGTTGCGCGCGTGGCTCGAGGCGCGCGCGGGCGCGCGCCCCGGCCCCGACGCGGCCCGGCGCGCGGCGACCCAATGCTGGATCTGGGGCGAGGCGCGCAATGCCGCCGGCCGGGTCGAGCGCCTGCAGATCGTGACGCCGAACGGCTATGCGCTCACCGTGGCCTGCGCGCTCGACATCGCTGCGCACGTGCTCGCGCACCCTCCGACGGACGGCGGCTATCGCACGCCGTCGCAGCTCATGGGCGCCGGCTGGGTACTCGGCGTGCCCGGCGTGCGCGTCGCTGCGAGCACGTTCGATCCCGCCGCGGCCGGCTGAGCGGCGACACCGCCCGCTGCGACCGGGCGCCGATGCGCGCCGCAACCGTTTTGCGGTAGCGTGCGCCTCCACCGAATCACGCCGGACCGCGCATGACCGCACCGAAATCCCCGTTGTCGCCGTTGCCCTCGCTGATCTTCTCGGCGCGCTGGCTGCAGTTGCCGCTCTACCTCGGCCTCATCGTCGCCCAGGCCGTCTACGTCGTGCTGTTCGTGAAGGAACTGTGGCACCTCATGCACGACGCGCTGCGCCTCAGCGAGCAGGCGATCATGCTGATCGTGCTCGGCCTCATCGACGTCGTCATGATCTCGAACCTGCTCATCATGGTCATCGTCGGCGGCTACGAAACCTTCGTCTCGCGCCTACGCCTCGAGGGCCACCCCGACCAGCCCGAGTGGCTCAGCCACGTCAACGCGTCCGTGCTCAAGGTCAAGCTCGCGATGGCGATCATCGGCATCAGCTCGATCCATCTGCTGAAGAGCTTCATCGAAGCCGGCGCGATCGGCGGCGGCCTTCCGTTCTGCACGCCGGACCTCCTCGCGCAGGCGACCGCCGAGATCGCCACCGGCGCGGGCCGCGGCTGCACGATGGTCACCGCGAGCGGCGTGATGTGGCAGACGATCATCCACTGCGTGTTCATCGCCTCGGCGATCGGCATCGCCTGGACCGACCGCATCATGTCCGCCGCCAACGGCCCGCGCGAACGCGCCGAGGCGCACTGAGGGGGCTCATCGAAGCAAGAGCTTCAAGATTGAACCACGAAGGACACGAAGGACACGAAGCGAAGCAATTGCGGGGATGGAAGCGCGCGAACGCGGGATCGGGCGGCACTCTCATAGACCGCAGGACGCCAAGTGCGCGGGAAGCAGGATCAAGAGACTGAAACACGGAGCACACGGAGCACACGGAGGAAAAGCTTCCCGTTGAAAGCGCCTCTTGCCTTGCTTTCTCCGTGTGCTCCGTGTGCTCCGTGTTTCAAGCTTTTCCCTGATTCCGCTTTTTCCTTCGTGTCCTTCGTGTTTCAGTCTTTCACTTCGCTCTGGCCCTTCGCACGCATGATCGCGGACCTCGCCGCTGCGTCGGCGGGATCGTCGAGCGCGGGCACGGCAGGGAACCGCGTGAGGGCGCGGTAGTCGCGCCAGCGGCGCGCGAAGACGTCGCTGCCGAGCAGCGCGTCGAGCCGTTCGACGAACGCCTGCGGCGTCCATTCCTGCGTGGCGAGGCAGCAGTCGTCGAAGCGGCGCAGGGCGTCGTCGACGCCGAGGCGGCCGCCGCTCGCGCGCCGCAGTTCGAGGTCGACGGCGAGCCAGAACGCGGTGCCGCTCCAGTACACGCGCGTGTAGCCGTGGTCGTTCTCCATCTCGAGCGATGCGCGCTCGAGCGTCGGCGCGCCGTCGCGCGGTGTCGCCGCGCGACCACGTGCGAAGCCGTCGGCGAGTTCGGCCCAGGCCTGCGCGGGCGTGAGCAGCCCGGCGCGCGCGCGCAGCACGTTCTGCAGGTAGGTCGCGAGGCCTTCGGCGAGCCACGCACCGCGCGCGCCGAGGTGCGGATGGAACAGGTGGGACAGCTCGTGCACGGCGATCCAGTCGCGCTCGAATGCGCGCGCGTCGCGCGACGGGTCCACGAACAGGCTCAGGCCGTTGCCCTCGCCGCGCGTCGACTGGCCGAACACGACCGCTTCGCGCTGCGCGCCGACCGGGATCACGAGCACCTGCACGTCGGCGAGCGGCAGGCGACCGTACGCGGTCGTCGCCGCATCGCTGACGCGGCCGAGCCAGGCGAGCAGGCGAGCGCGCTGCGTCGCGTCGGGCGTGCCGCCGATCGCGACGTGCAGGCGGCCGCCGCGACGTTCGATCGTCGTCTCGGACAGGTGGCCGATCGCGACGCGGGCGAGCCAGTCGCCCGGCGTGCGCACGATGCGATAGCGCCGCGTCGCATCGCTCGACCGCAACGGCGTCCACGGCGCGGACAAGGCGATGCCCGCGGGCAGCTCGACGCTCGCCTCGGCGGCATCGACGTCGGCCGCCATCAACAACCAACCACCCGGATCGGTGATGGTTTCCGCCGCGCGCAGCGGGCTGCGGCGCGCGTTCGCATCGGCGATGCGGCCGAGGTCGGCGCGCCAGCGCAGGCACTCGCCCGCGCGCCAGTCGCGCGCGATCCAGCCGTCGCCGTCGCGCTGCAGCGGCGCGCCGCTCGAACGCGCGAGATCCTCGACGTGGCCGGGCGCGCTGGCATCGCCGGCGAAACGCCGTCGCGGAGCGCCCTGGTCGAGGCAGAGCGATGCCTGCATCGTGCGCGAGCGCGCGTCGTAGCGCAGCGTGTAGTGCGCGGGCTCGCGCCCTGCAGCGATCGCGGCGAAGCCAGGCATGAGCAGGAGCGACAGGACGAGCAGCCGGTTCATGCCGCAGATGATCGCCGCTTCGCACGGTTCCTTGCATCGGCCGTTCGGCACGGCGTACCGCTACAATCGCACCGATGGACGTGTCACACCTGCTCGACGGACTCAACGAGGCACAACGCGAAGCGGTCACCGCGCCACCGGGCCACTACCTCGTGCTCGCGGGCGCCGGCTCGGGCAAGACGCGCGTGCTCACCCATCGCATCGGCTGGCTGCTGCAGGTCGAGCGCATCTCGCCATGGTCGGTGCTCGCGGTCACGTTCACGAACAAGGCCGCCGGCGAAATGCGCGGGCGCACCGAGAGCCTGATCGAAGGCGACGGCCGCGGCCTCACGATCGGCACCTTCCACGGTATCGCGCATCGCCTGCTGCGACGCCACTGGCGCGAGGCGAAGCTGCCCGAGACGTTCCAGATTCTCGACGCCGACGACCAGCTGCGCATGGTCAAGCGCACGATGCAAGGCATGGGACTCGACGAGTCGCGCTTCCCGCCGCGCCAGGCGTGCTGGTTCATCAACGGCGCGAAAGATGAAGGCAAGCGGCCCGACGCGCTCGATCCCGGCTTCAATCCGGTCAACCGCGTGCTCGTCGACGTGTACCGCGCCTACGAGGAGGCGTGCCGGCGCGCGGGCGTGGTCGACTTCGCCGAGCTGCTGCTGCGCGCACACGAGCTGTGGCTGCAGAACGACGAACTGCTGCGCCACTACCGCGAGCGCTTTCGCCACCTGCTCATCGACGAATTCCAGGACACCAACACCTTGCAGTACGCGTGGCTGCGCGTGCTCGCCGGGTCGACCGGGCAGGTGTTCGTCGTCGGCGACGACGACCAGGCGATCTACGGCTGGCGCGGCGCGCGCGTCGAGAACGTGCAGCACTTCCTGCGCGACTTCCCGAGCGCGCGCACGATCCGCCTGGAGCAGAACTACCGCTCGACCGGCAACATCCTCGCCGCCGCGAACGCGGTGATCGCGCACAACCCGGACCGCCTCGGCAAGCAGTTGTGGACCGCGGGCGACGACGGCACGCCGATCGAGCTGTACGCGGCCTACAACGAGCAGGACGAGGCGCGCTACGTGATCGAGCGCATCCGCGAGGGCCTGCGCGGCGATGCGCGGCCGTCCGACCATGCGATCCTGTACCGCTCGAACGCGCAGTCGCGCACGTTCGAGGAACAGCTGATCCAGCACGACATCGCCTATCGCGTCTACGGCGGCCTGCGCTATTTCGACCGCGCCGAGGTCAAGGACGCGCTCGCGTACCTGCGCCTCGTCGCGAACCGCCACGACGATGCCGCGTTCGAACGCGCGGTCAATACGCCGCCGCGCGGTATCGGCGACCGCACGCTCGACAGCCTGCGCCAGCGCGCACGCCGCGACACGCTGTCGTTGTGGGAAGCCGCGCTGGCCGAACTGGGTACCGATGCGCTCGCGGGCCGCGCGAAGAACGCGCTGCGCGGCTTCCTGCAGCTGATCGAACAGCTCGCGCGCGACTGTCTCGCGCCGTCGCGCGGCTTCGCGCTCGCGGGCGCGCGCCTGCTCGACGCGGGCGCGCCGACCGAGGCGATGGTCGGCGACGGCGAACCGGTCGAAGCGGACGAGCCGCTCGCACTGTCCGAACAGGTCGAACACGCGCTCGCGCGTTCGGGCCTGCGCGAGTTCTACGAGAAGGACAGCCGCGGCAGCGCGGAGTCGCGCACCGAGAACCTCGACGAGCTCGCCAATGTCGCGGCGCGCTTCCGGCGCACGCCCGAGGATCTCGAGGCGTGCCTGTCCGAACTCGCCGCGTTCCTCGCCCACGCCGCGCTCGAAGCCGGCGAGGGGCAGGGCGAGGCGTGGCAGGACTGCGTGCAGCTGATGACGCTGCATTCGGCCAAGGGCCTCGAGTTCCCGCAGGTGTTCCTGGTCGGCCTCGAGGACGGCCTGTTCCCGAGCCAGAAATCGACCGAGGAGCCCGGCCGGCTCGAGGAGGAGCGGCGCCTCGCCTACGTCGGCATCACGCGCGCGCGTGAGCGGCTCGTGCTCACCTACGCCGAATCGCGCCGCCTGCATGGCGTCGAGTCGTACGCGCGGCCGTCGCGGTTCCTCGCCGAGATCCCGGCCGAGCTCGTGCACGAGGTGCGCCCCAAAGTGCAGGTGAGCCGCCCGGCCTTCGCCGGTCGCCCGCTCGCGCAGGACAGCGCGGCGCCGTTCAAGCTCGGCCAGCGCGTGCGCCATGCGACCTTCGGCGAGGGCGTCGTGTTGTCCTACGAGGGCGCGGGTGCGCACACGCTCGTCGAGGTGAATTTCGCCGACGCGGGACGCAAGCGGCTCGTGCTCGCCTACGCGAACCTCTCGGCGATCTGAGTGCGCGCGCGCTGCGCGTGCAACGGCGAGTTCCCTCGGCGACAATCGCTCGACTCGCTCCCGACCGGACTTCGCGCATGCAGCGCCAGACCCTGCTCGTCGCCGCCGCCCTGACCGCCGCCGCGGCGACCGCGCTGTGGCTGTGGCCGATTCGCGCGCCGGCGCCGGCGCCGACGTCGAGCCAAACCGCCCCCGCCCCGGTGCGTGCCGTAGCGGCCGCGGAACCTCCCGCGCCGGCTTCGGCAGCGACGGCGAGCGAAGTCCCGCGGCCGCCGACGACATCCGCGCCCGAGCCCGCACCCGAGCCCAAGCCCAAGCCCGAAACCGCACCGCCCGCGCCGGCGCCCGCGACGCCCGCACCGCCCGCGCGTGCGACGGCAACGCCCGCCGCGAACCCGGCCCCGGCGTCCAGCGAACCGGCAACGGTACCCGGCGAAGTCGCGGTCGAGCCGGCGACGGCGGACGCCGCCGGGCCGGACGCCACCGCGTTGGACGAAGCCGTCGATGACGAAGCCGCGGTCGATGCCGACGCCGCCGCGCCCGCGATCGACGAGGACCAGGCGATCGACCTGTTCGCCGAGCGCATGACCGCACTCGAGCAGGCCGGCGACGGCGACCCCGATGCCGCCGACGCCCGACGGCAGAAGGCGTTCGACGCGCGCGACGACGGCGGCGACGAGGCCGCGACGCGCACGCGCGAACTGCGCGAGCACCTGCAGGCGTGGATCGAAGGGTTGGCGCCCGACCATCCGCACGACGTGCTGCTGGCATCGGTCGAATGCCGTGCGGGAGGCTGCCGCGTGCTCGTCGCCGAAGGCGGCGTCGACCTGTCGGGGCAGGCCGAGGCACCGGGCGGCGCTGACGTCAACGCGTTGCAGGCGTCGTTCCTCGCGCTGCGCGCGACCGACTGGTGGCCACGGCTGCAGCTCGGCGACGCGAGCCTGTCGATGCACGCGGCCGACGCGGCGGTCGCGCCCGGTTACGTGCTGTGGACGATCTACGTCGGCGTCACCGCGGAATCGGCGGCGAGCGAGCCGGGCGCGTGAGTTGCGGGCGGGCCTCGGCCCACCCGCTTTCCGTGCGATCGATCGGTGCGCGCAGGGTGAGCCCTGGCCGATTGCGCTCCGATGCGTCCGTCGATCGGCGGGCCAAGGCCCGCCCTACACGTCCGTCGATCGGTGGGCCGGGCCGCCCGTCGCGATCGGCGGGCCAGGGCCCGCCCTGCGGTTCCGCGCGATCGAATCGCGATCGGCGGGTCGGGGACCGTCCTATTGCTTGCTGTAGTCGATCTGCATCGTCTTGCTTTCCTTGCCCTTGCGCGTCTCGTACCACTCGAACGTGTAGTGGGTCGGATCGGTGATGCGCACGACCGCGCGCACGGGCACCTTCACCTTCGGTGCCATCGGGTCGTCCATCGAGCCGCGGAAGGTGTAGCTGTTGCCCGCCTTGTCGTACGTTCCGTACGCCATGAAGAAGCCGGTCGACATGCTGTCGTACCACGTGTCGAAGAACTTGCCGCCGAGGTTGTCGTAGCCCATGACGCCGCGACCGCGGAACGGCTGCCCCATCATGTTGCCGTCGAACGTCGTCTCGATGTAGCGGCCGCCGAACACCGCCTCGCTGTGCGACATGCCTTCGCTCTGCTGCGGCGGCGCCTTCGGGTCCATCCACATCGTGTTCTTCGTCTTCCAGTCGCCGACGAAATATTCGAGCTGCTTGTGCTCGGCGCGGACCGCGCCCATGCGCTCGTACGCATCGGCCGCTTCCTGTTGTTCCTTGCTCATCTTCGGTTGCGCGGCGTCTTCCGCGCCGGCCGGACCCACGACTGCGAACGCGAACGCGAAGGTTGCGAATAGCTTCGTCTTCATGGTCTACCCCAGGTTGTGCCAGTGGATGGCGCGGCCATCCTAGTCCTGCGCGGTGGCGGCTGCGAGCGCCTTCGCATTGCTGCAGCGCACCTTCGATGTGCGGCCGCGGTACTGCAAGCACAGAAAGCCTGAAACACGGAGCACACGGAGCACACGGAGCACACGGAGAAAGCAAGGCGAGAGAGATTTTCATCTTGAAAGCTTCTCCTCCGTGTGCTCCGTGTGCTCCGTGTTTCAATCTTTCCGCTTTGCCCCCCCCCTGCCAACATGTCACGCCGTGGTCACCGTACCGACCGAGACTGCGCGGCTTCGCCTGCCCGGGTTTCCGCTGATGACCATCCGTTCCGCGCATGCCGCGACGCTGCTCGCCGCGCTGCTGTCCCTCGCCGCCGCTCCTGCCGTCGCGCAGATGCGCATCACCGAATACATGTATTCGGGCAGCAACGGCGAGTTCGTCGAATTCACCAACGTCGGCGCGACGCCGGTCGACATGACCGGCTGGAGTTTCGACGACAGCAGCGAAGTCGCGGGCAGCCAGGACCTGTCCGCCTACGGCGTCGTGCAGCCGGGCCAGTCGGTCATCCTCGCCGATGCCGGCGTCACCGCGGCGGCGTTCCGCGCGGCGTGGTCGCTGTGCGACGCGGTCAAGGTGATCGGCGGCAACACCAACAACCTCGGCCGCGACGACGAGATCAACCTCTACGACGCCGGCCACGCACTGGTCGACCGCCTTGCGTACGGCGACGACACCGCGCTCGGCGGCCCGCGCGCGAACGGCGCGAGCGCGTGGCCGAGCGCGTCGGCGCTCGGTGCGAACGTCATTGCGGACTGGACCCTGTCGACCGTCGGCGACGCGGAAGGATCGGTGGCTTCGTCCGGCGCCGACATCGGCAGCCCTGGGCGCAGTACGCGGGCGACGGTCGCATTCGATCCGTGCGCGAGCGCGGAACGGCCGACCGTCGCGATCGATCACGGTGCGACCTCGCCGTATCTCGATCTCGCCGACGGCAGCGCTGGCGCGGTCGGCGCCGTCATCGACGATCCGACCGACCCGGCCGCGACCGCCGGCATCGGCTTCACGTTCGCACTGCCGGGCGGCGGCGATCCGGCGAGCCTCGCGATCGCGGTCGCGAGCAGCAACCCGGCCGTCGTCGACGCGAGCGGGCTCGTGCTGCAAGGCGGCGGCGAGACGCGCCAGCTGCGCATCGTTCCGCACGGTGTCGGCTACGCGACCATCACCGTGAGCGCGACCGATGCGCAGGATCGCACCGGCACCTACGCGATCGCCTATGCCGCGTCGGCGCCGGCGACGACGCCCGCCGCGACGCGCTTCCACAGCGGCGCGAGCGACGCGTCGGCGACGATCGCGCTCGACGCCGACACGATGCTCGTCGCCGACGACGAGACGAACGTGCTGCGCCTGTACGACCGCACGCATTCGGGCCTGCCGTTTGGCGGCTACGACCCGAGCGGCGAGCTCGCGCTCACCGATCCGGACAACCCCGAGCTCGATCTCGAGGGCGGCTTCCGCGCCGGCACCCGCAGCTACTGGACCGGCTCCTTCAGCAACTCGAAGAACTTCCATGTGCGCCCGAACCGCCATCGCGTATTCGCGATCGACCTCGCCGGCGCCGGCGTCGCGACCACGTTCGCCTACGCAGGGCGCTACGACTGGCTGCTCGAGGATCTCGTCGCCTGGGACGCGGGCAACGGCCACGGCCTCGGCGCGAACGCGCTCGGCTTCGCCGCGAGCAGCGCCGAAGGCGTCGACTCGAAGACGTCGGCCGGCTTCAATGTCGAAGGCCTCGCGCTCGCACCGGACGGCAGCACGGCCTATCTTGCGTTCCGCGCGCCGCAGTTGCCGACCACGCAACGCCACGAGGCGCTGATCGTGCCCGTGCTCGACTTCGATGCGCTCGTGACCGGCGCCGCGCCCGGTTCGCGAGCGCCCGGTTCGGCGACGTTCGGCGCCCCGATCCTGTTCGATCTCGGCGGCCGCGGCATCCGCAGCATCGACCGCAATGCGAGCGGGCAGTACCTCATCATCGCAGGCCCCCCAGGCGACGCGACCGGCGTCGCGCCGGCCGACTTCCGCCTGTACGCATGGACCGGCCAGCCGCAGGACGCGCCGTTCGACCTCGGCGTCGACCTCACCGCACTCGATGTCGCCGGCGGCAGCTTCGAGTCCGTCGCCGAAGTGCCCGATCCGCTCGGGCTGGGCAGCGTGTTGCAGCTGCTGTTCGACGACGGCGACAGCGTGTTCTACGGCGACGGCGTGCTCGCCAAGGATCTTGCCGAGCCGCGCTGGAAGAAGGCGGCGAGCCTGCGCGTCGGCGTCGACGTCGTGTTCCCGGCTGCGGCGCTCGCGGTCACCGGCGGCACGCCGCAGTCGACGCCGGTCGGCACGTCGTTCGCCGATCCGCTCGCGTTGCGCGTCATCGACGCGTACGGCCATCCCGTCGCCGGCGTGACGGTCACGTTCGCCGCGCCGGCCGAAGGCGCGAGCGCCGTGCTGTCGTCGACGAGTGCGGTCACCGATGCGGATGGCCGCACGAGCGTGACCGCGAGCGCCAACGCGGTGCAGGGCGACTACGTCGTCACGGCGCACGTGAACGGCGTCGCCGGCGGCGTGTCGTTCGCGCTGAGCAACGGCATCGACGAGGCCGACGTGATCTTCCGCGACGGTTTCGACGCGGCACCGTAGCGCAGCGGCGGCGTCGCCCCGCGCGATCGGGGCGACCGTGCGGACGAAGCGAGCGTCACTCCGCGTCGAGTTCGAGGCCGTCGGCGAAGATGAGGTCCGGCGCGAAGCCGTCGAGTTCCATCACGCGCGGCCCGAAGAACGCGCCTTCGCCGTGCTGCACGAACTGCGCGCGGAACTCCTGCGCGAGCCGTGGCCGCAGGTTCGCGCAGCGGTGCAGGCGGTAGTCGGGGCCGACCACCGGATACGGCGTGCGCACGGGACTGTCGTAGACGGGCACGAACTGCCCCGTGCCGAGGTCGCGCGCGAACAGCTTGAAGTCGCGGAACGCGCGCTGGAAGTTCGGCGGCTGGCCGGCGAATGCGGACAGCGCGAAATGGTCGAGTTCGAACGGCGCAGCCGTGCGCCATTCGATCGAGTGGCTGAAGCCGTCCGGCATGTTGTCCTGGAACAGCAGCGAATCGACTTCGGGAAATGCGTTGGCCGCTCCGAACAGGCCGTCGGGAATGCTGGACAGGATTCCGCTGTTCGCGGTGACGGTCGCATGCTCGAACGCGTCGTCGTGGTGCTCGGTATCGCACGCGGGCTTGCATTTGCCGACGCCGCCGGCGGCGTAGATGCCCTCGATCTCGGCGTCGGTCAGCGCGTGGTCGTACAGCGACACCTCGTCGAGGTCGCCGCGGAAATGGCCGAGGCCGCGCCCGCTGCCGATCGTGTTCCACGACGCGTACGCGTGCGCCCTCGCGCTCTGCACGCCGGTGCGCACGAGCACGCCGTCCACGTACAGGCGCGGCGTGCGGTCCTCCATCACGACGGCGATGTGCACCCAGTCGCTGATCGTCGTCTCGTAGCGCAGCAGGCACGGCAGGTGGAAGCTCGCGTGCTCGCTCACGCAGATCGCGTTGGTGCCGATGACGAGGCCGACGCCGGCGTCGTCGTTGAAATCGCCGTGCAGCGGGAAGATCGCGAAGCGTTGCGCGGAGCCGGAGCAGTTGCCTTCTGCGGCTTCGGGGCAGTCGGGCGTCGCCTCGGTCGGCCGCGCCCACAGTTCCCAGGTGAACGTGTTCTCGAGCCGCTTCTGCTCGTCGTCGGTGACGTCGGTCGCGACGAAGTCGGCGTCGCTGTCGAAGTTGACGGCTTCGCCGACCTTGCCCGGCACGAACGGTACGCCGCCGTCGGTGCTGCCGTTGTGGAAGCGCGCGCGGTCGTCGAGGTCGCCGTCGGCGGCGAGCCAGTACACGCGCCCTGCGGGCGGGGCGATGCAGGTTTGCGCGAGTGCGGCCGGCGCGAGGGCGAGCAGGGCGAAGGCGGGCGGCAACAGCGGGTGCAGGCGGAACATGGCGGTCTCCCGGTGGCGTGCGGGCCGCACTGCGCGGCCCCTCGGATCAAGGCACGGCAAAGCGCACGCGGTTTTGCCATCCACGAGCGGACGCCGCCGTACGGCGCGCAGCGCAGTACACTCGGCGCGCACCTGGGGGTTCGGACATGGCGATCGACGAAGACGCGCTGCGCACCGGCGGCGCGCTGCAGGGGGCCGTCGCGGCGTCGCTGCTGCGCGAGCGCGACCGCTCGGCGGAACTCGCGCCCGGCGAACAGGTCGGCCTGTATCGCGTCGTGCGCGAGCTCGCGCGCGGCGGCATGGCGATCGTCTACCTCGCCGAACGCGCCGACGGCGAGTACGAGCAGCAGGTCGCGTTGAAATGGATGCGCGACGCGCACCCCGACGCGGCGAGCGCGGGCCAGTTCCGGCGCGAGCGCCAGGCGCTCGCCGGCCTGCGCCATCCGAACATCGCGCGCCTGCTCGACGGCGGCCGCACCGGCGACGGCCGGCCGTGGTTCGCGATGGAACTCATCGACGGCGAGCGCATCGACGTGCACTGCGTGCGCTCGGCGCTGCCGCTCGCGCGGCGTCTCGGCCTGTTCCTGCAAGTGTGCAGCGCGGTCGCGTTCGCGCATGCGCGCGGCATCCTCCATCGCGACATCAAGCCGAACAACGTGCTGGTCGACCTCGACCTCAGCGCGAAGCTGCTCGATTTCGGCATCGCGCAGCTGCTCGGCGAAGTCGACGAGGGCGTCGCGCGCGCGTGCACGCCCGAGTTCGCGAGTCCGGAACAATTGCGCGGCGAGACGCCGACGATCGCCTCGGACGTGTACCAGCTCGGCCGACTGCTCGCGGTGCTCGCGAGCCACGACGAGGCGGAACGCGCGACGCTCGCGACCGCCGCGACCGAGATCCAGCCCGAAGGCGCCGCGGCTCAGGCGGCATTGCTCGCGGGCTTGCCTGCCGACCTCGCCGCGATCGTGCGCATGGCCGTCGCGACCGATCCGCGCGCACGCTACGCGACCGCCGACGCGCTCGCCGAGGACGTGCGCGCCTACCTCGAGCGGCGCCCGGTGCGCGCGCGCCCGCGCAACACCGGCTACGTCGCCGCGCGCTTCCTGCAGCGCCATCCGTTCGGTGCCGCGCTCGCCGCCTGCGCGCTCGCGCTGCTCGTCGGCGGCACGGCGTACTTCACCGCGCGCCTGCGCGCCGAGCGCGACCTCGCCGAACGGCAGGCGCAGGCCGCCAACGCGGTGCTCGGTTTCCTCAACGACGACGTGTTCGACGCCGCCAATCCGTCGCACCGCGCGCCCGATGCGCCGGACATGAGCGTGCGCGAGGCGTTGCGCATCGCCGAAGGCCACGTCGAGCGCCGCTTCGCCGCGCAGCCCGCGCTCGCCGCGCGCGTGCTGACCACGCTCGCCGACCTGCGATACCAGTTCGGCGACTTCGACGTCGCGCTCGCGCTGCTCGACCGCGCGGCGGCATCGCCGGGACTCGTGAAGGACGGTGCCGAAGATCTGCGCGCACGCGCCGAGCGCGGCATGATCCTCACCACGACCAACCGCTTCGATGAAGCCGAGGCGATCCTCGCTGCGGTCGTCGCCGCCGCCGAGCGCACGCTCGGTCGCGACCATCGCGACACGCTCGAGTACACGCTGCGCCTGGTCGAGAACGCCGAACGTCGCGATCCGGACCTGTCGACCGCGCCTCGCCTCGCCGCGCTGCGCGAACGCGCCGATGCCGCGCTCGGCCGGCCGAACGAGATCAGCGGCATCGCCGACTACCTCGTCGCCGACGACGCGCGCCTGCTCGGCACGCCGTTGCGCGGCGCCGCCGAAGCACGCCGCGCGGTCGATGCGCTGATGGCGACGAAGGGGCCCGACGACACCGCGACGCTGAAGGCGAAAGTCACGCTCGCCTTCGTCGAGCGCGCCGAAGGCCACGTCGACGACGCGCTCGCGACCTTGCGCGCGGCGCACCATGCGCAGGCGGCGCGCTACGGTGCCGACACGCTCGACGCACTGTTCATGCAGAACGAACTCGGCATGCAGCTCGCCTACGCGGGGCGCGACGACGAGGCGGGCGACCTGTTCGCCGAACTGCTGGGCCGGCGCGAGCGCGTGCAGGGCGCGCATTCGCCGCAGCTGATCCCTGCGCTGGTCAACCTCGGTGCGATCCGCCTGCGCCAGCAGCGGCCGGCCGACGCGCTCGCGCTGTTCGAACGCAGCGTCTCGATCATCGACGCCTCGCCGGACACGCCGCGCTACATGATGGCGAGCGCGCGCCGCTCGCAGGCCGACGCGCTGCGCGAACTCGGCCGGCTCGACGAGGCGAGCCGCGCGCTCGACGCCGGTGACGAAGCGGCGACCGGACTCGCCGCCGACGACATGCGCCGGCTCGCCCTGGGCGGTGTGCGGGCGCGCGTGCTGATCGCGAAGGGCAATGTCGCCGCCGGCCGCACGCAGCTCGACGCGGTCATCGCCGCGATGCGCGCGCACGTCGACGAAAAGCATCCCGCCCTCGCACCGCTGATCGCCGCGCGCGCGGCGGTGCCGTAGGCCGGACGAGCGCAGGTCGGCCGGCAACTCTCCCTCAAGCCACGCAATCGCCGGCCGCGCTGCGCGCGCCCGGCCTACTCGTTGTCGTGGGAGCGGCGGAAGCCGCGATGCTCTTTGCAACCGCAACCAGGGCCATCGCGCCTTCCGGCGCTCCCACAGGAAGCGGGCGCGCTCAGGCCGGGCGCAACGCCGCGGCGAGCCACGCGCGCGCTTCGTCCCAGTCGCGGTGCGCGGTGCGCGGCGAGATGCCGAGCGCGCGCGCGGTCTCGTCGTCGTTGAGGCCGCCGAAGTAGCGGCATTCGAATACCTGCGCGCGGCGTGGTGCATTCGCCGCGAGCGTGCGCAGCGCGTCGTCGATCTCGGTGATCAGCTCGAACTCGCGCTCGTCGCGCGGTTCGACCTCGTCGATCGCGAGCGCGGCTTCGCCGCCGCCGCGCTTT
>DASTSE010000204.1:0-10757 GCA_035760865.1 Dokdonella sp. | reverse complement strand
ACGCAGGAATGGCTGGCGGTCTACAACGAACAACGGACCCATAGCGCCATCGGTCATCTGCCGCCGCTGGCGTTCAAGCGACGATGGCAGCAACGTCAGTTTCCAGAAAAGAGTGGACTCGGGTGAGGGGGATTGACCGGGCGACCACGGGTATTCGAGGTGGAGCGCGACCGAGCGTGCGGCGTCGGTGCCGCGCAGGTTCGCGACGACGTGCAGCGCGGTGTCGATGCCCGAGGCGAGGCCGGCCGAGGTGACGAGCTTGCCGGCCTGCACCCAACGCTGGTCGCGCACGACGGTCACCTTCGGGAAGCTCTTCGCCATGTGATTGAAGTGGTTGTGGAACGTCGTCGCCTTCTGGCCGTCGAGCAGGCCGGTGTGGGCGAGGATGTCGGAGCCCGTGCACACGCTCATGACCTGCGTCGCCGACGCGGCGTTCTTCAGCAGCCATGCGCGGATCGCGTCGTCCTTCGCCGCGGCCTCGACGTCGCCGCCGGGGACGAGGATCACGTCGGCCGCGGGCGCGTCGGCGAACGAATGGTCGACGTTGACGCTGAGGTCCATCGCGGTCTTCACCGGCTTGCCGTCGCGCGACACGGTGTGCACCTCGAAGCCGGCCTGGCCGAACACTTCGTAGGGACCTGCGAAGTCGATGATCTCGACGCCGTCGAACAGGAGGATCGCGACGCGCGTCTTCGCGGGCGGTGCGGTGTCGGCATGGGCGGGCACGAGCGGAATCAGCAGGATCGCGAGCAGCCAGCGCAAGGGATTCATGGGCATCTCTCCGGGCAAGGGTGATGCGCAGTGTCGGCCGTGCACGCGCGACGATGGGGACGAACAGCCGACGAATCCGGCCATCGCGCGTTGCGAAAGTACAGAGCGCCGAGTACCGGCGGCGTCAGACCCGTGAAGGCGGGCATACCATTGCAACAGCAACATGGATTCCCGCTTTCGCGGGAATGACGTTGCTGTGGGATAACCCCCCGCGCACGGGGACGAACAGCCGACGATTCCGACCATCGCGCGTTGCGGGGACGCGGAGCGCCGAGAACCTATGGCGTCATGCCCGCGAAAGCGGGCATCCATTGGAATGGCAACGTGGTTCCCGCGTTCGCGGGAATGACGGCACGGTCTGGCGATGCCCCGGACCAAGGCTGCGCGGTCAGCGGCCGAAGCGCTCGCGATACTCGTTCGGCGACGCGCCGTAGCGCGCGCGGAACGCGCGCCGGAACGCGTCCGCGCTGGCGAAGCCGACGGTGGCGGCGATGCGGTCGACCGCGAGCGTGCCGGAGGTGAGCAGCACGCACGCGCGTTCGAGGCGCAGGCGCTCGACGTAGCGCGCGGGCGTCGCGTCGAAGGTGTCGGCGAACAGGCGGCCGAAATGGCGCGGACTCATCGCCATGCGGTCGGCGAGCCGCTCGACGCCGAGGTCTTCGTCCAGGTGGTCGATGAGCCAGTCGACGAGCGCGCGCAGGCGTCCGCTGCCGCGCGTCTGCGCGTCGAGCGGTGCGGAGAACTGCGCCTGGTTGCCCGGGCGCTTCATGTACATGACGAGTTCGCGCGCGACGGCGAGCGCGACGCCGGCGCCGTGGTCTTCCTCGACCAGCGAGAGCGCGAGATCGAGTCCCGCGGTGAGGCCGCCCGAGGTGTAGTAGCGGCCGTCGCGCAGGAACAGGTGGTCCGCTTCGACCCGCACGTTCGGGTAGCGCGCCTGCGCATCGGCCGCGTGCGCCCAGTGCGTCGTGACGCGGCGGCCGTCGACGAGGCCGGTCGCGGCGAGGATGTAGAGGCCGGTGCAGACGGAGACGACGCGGCGTGCGTGCGCCGCGCGCGTGCGGATCCAGTCGAGCAGGACGAGGTCCGCGTTGACGACGCGGCTGCCCGCGCCGCCCGGGATCACGAGCGTGTCGAGTCCGGGCGCGTCGGCGAGCGTCGCGTCGGGCACGATCGTGACCTGCCCTTCGGTGCGCACCGGCTTCGCTTCGCGACCGATCGTGCACAGTTCGTACGTCGGTGCGCGTCCGCCGGCGCGCGGGTTCGCGGCCGCGAACACGTCCATCGGCCCGGTCACGTCGAGCGATTGCACGTTGTCGTAGACGAGCACCCCGACCATCGCCATGCGGCGGCTCCCTACGCGGCCGAAGCCTATTTGACGCCGTGCATCCAGCGCTTGATCAGCGGCGTGAGCAGCAGCACGAGGATGCCCGCGCCGATGCCGATCTTCGCCGAGAACACGAACAGCGAATCGTACTTCGCGAGCGCGTCGGCGACGTCGAGCGTGCCGCCTTCGGGGATCTCGATCGAGGACAGCTTGCCGAGTGCGGCGGCGAGCACTTCCGAGTACGACGTGCCGAGGAACCAGCCGCCCATCATGAGGCTCGTCACGCGCGGCACGCTGAGCTCGGTGACCGCGGACAGGCCGATCGGCGACAGCAGCATCTCGCCGACTTCGAGCACGAAGTAGGCGAACACGAACCACCAGATGTTCGTGAGCCCGTTCGCTTGCGGGTGGCGCGCGCTCCACACGAGCACGAGGAACGCGACGCCGCCGAGGATGAGGCCGTAACCGGACTTCGCGGGTTTGCTCGGGTTCCAGCCGGCGCGTTCGAGGCGCGGCCACAGCCAGGCGAAGATCGGCGCGAGCGCGAGGATGAAGAACGAGCCGAGCGAGGTGAGTTCGCTCGCGCTCCATTCCGCGCCGAGCGCGCGATGGTTCATCACGCGATCGGAGAACAGCACCCATGAGCCGTAGGTCTGTTCGTAGATCGTGAAGAACACGAGGCAGAACGCGATGAACGCGAGCACGACGAACATCTGCTCGCGCTCGACCCTGGTGCAGCGCGTGAACATGAACCAGAGGATGCCGCCGAGCAGGCAGACGCCGATGAGGTGCATGCCGAGCAGCACCGGGCTCGGTTCGAACCAGCCCGGAATGATCGCGAGGAACAGCGAGTGCGCCTGGATCAGGCCCCAGATTACGACGAGGCCCGCGATCGAACCGAGGTAGATGAGGTGTTCGCGCGTGAGCGGGCCGAGCATTCGCGCGCGAAGGCGCTCGGGGTCGGGCGGCTCGGCATGGCCGAGCAGGTATTTCTGGCCGTAGAGGAAGTTCGCGAGGCCCGCGAGCATGCCGACGCCCGCGGCACCGAAGCCCCAGCCCCAACCGTAGGTCTCGCCGAGCCAGCCGCAGAGGATGCCGGAGAAGGTACCGCCGAGGTTGATGCCGGCGTAGAACAGCGTGAAGCCCGATTCGCGGCGCGGATCGTTGTCGCCGTAGAGCTTGCCGACGATCGTGGAGATGTTCGGCTTGAGGAAGCCGACGCCGAGGATGATCAGCGCGAGCGAGAAATAGAACACCTGCAGCGCATGCGCATCGCGCACGACGACGCCGTTCACGCTCGTTGCGGGATGGCCTTCGATCGCCATGCCGAGATGGCCCAGCACGAGCAGGATGCCGCCGAACACGACCGCCTTGCGCATGCCGAGCCAGCGGTCGGCGAGCAGGCCGCCGATCACCGGCGTCGCGTAGACGAGGCCGCCGTATGCGCCGACGAGGTTGTAGCCGTTGTCGTCGGTGAACAGGTGGTACTTCACGAGGTACAGCAGCAGCAGCGCCTTCATGCCGTAGAACGAAAAGCGCTCCCACATCTCGGTGAGGAAGCAGATGTAGAGGCCTTTGGGATGGCCGAGGAATTCGGCAGCGCGTTCGTTCGGCAGGGCGGTCGACATGCGGGGTCCGGCGGGAAGCGTCGCGCGAGTATAGCCAGCGGATCCTGTCGGCACGCTCGCAGCGGCGCACACGGGCCCATAGGGGACCGCTCGCGCTCGCGGGACAGGTCGCGTCGCAGGCGCGGGTGAGCGCGTGCGGAACGCCGCTCGCGACGTGCATGCGACCTTGCGTGCGCTCGGAAGGCCACCATGCGGGCCCTCCAATGCAAGCGTGAGAGAGGGAAGCGGCGGCGACGCTCGTGCGTGATGCACGTTGCGGCGAAGCGGCTGCGGGACTACGGTGGCGCTCGCCGCCGTGCGGCGGCCCACCGCAGGAGGTTTCATGATCCGGTCCGCAACGTTCGCGCTGTCGCTCGCCGTGTTCTCCACCGCCGCATGGAGCGGCGATGCGCCGACGCCGCAGAGCTACGGCAGCCTGCAGGGCCTGTTCAAGTCGATGCAGGGCCATCACGTGCAGATCGTCGGCGGCCGCGATGCCGTCGATCTGTCGGTCGACACGGTCGGCGCGGACCACTTCTGCGGACGGTCCGCGCGCGGCACCTATTGCATGCCGTACCTATCGGTGTCGTTCGTCGAGTTGGTCAAGCCCGATCAGGACCGCGTGCACGTGCGCGCGGACGCGTTCCCTGTGCGCTGAGTGAACGGGGCTGAACGGGCGGAGGTCGTCAACCGGAGGCAACGTGAGCGGCTCGGTATGGGCGCGCAACGCTTAACTACCTCCGTCCCCGTTCGAAAAGGCGCGGAAGGCCGGTGGGCCTTGGCCCACCGTAGCCAGCGCGTCGCGGCTGTCAATCGAATCCGCCGAAAAAGAGATGCTCGCGCAGCCGCTCGGCATCGATGCAGGCGATACGCCCGGGCTTTCCGCAGTCGCGCAGCAAGGCGAGATCGGCCTGCAGGACAGCGCGTTGCGCCTCGTGTGTGCCGTCGCGCGGATCGAACGACTGCAGTTGCAACGGGTCGCTCGTGAGATCGTAGTGCTCGCTGCCCGCCGCGACGGGATCGACGAGCCAGTCGTTGCGCCAGTCGACGAACAGCTGCGATCCGGTGCCCTCGTCGTCGCCATTCGCGGTGCGCACGCCGAGGAAGTCGAGCCAGCTCACCGGGGAGGGAGCCGCATCGCGGAAGTGCTCGACGAGGAAGCGCCGGCGCCACGCGGGTGGCGAGTCCTGCGCGAACAACGGTTGCAGGCTGCGACCGTCGGCGGGCGTCGGCAACGCGACGCCGGCGAGCGCAGCGATGGTCGGCGCGAGGTCGTTGTTGAGCACGAGCGCGTCGCGATGCGTGCCCGGCGGCACGCCGGGGCCGCGCAGCAGCAGCGGCACGCGGATCGATTCCTCGTAGGCGAGCACCTTGCCGATCGCGCGGTGCTCGCCGTAGAGCCAGCCGTTGTCGGAGGTGAACAGCACGTAGGCGTCGTCCCAGCGCCCCGCGGCGACGAGGCGCGCACGGATCGTCGCGAACAGGTCGTCGACCGCGCGCAGCGCTTCGAGGCGATCGCGGTACTGGCGATTCAGCGTCGACACCTGCGCGGTGTCTAGGCTCGCGTACTGGTCCGGAAACCACGCGGGCTTGTCGCCGACGTCGGCTTCGTCGAACGACGGTTTGCTCACGTCGAGGTTGACGTACGGCGGCAGCGAACCGGCATGGCGCGGTGCGGGTCGCACGTCCCATGCGGACGGATGCGCGGCAGGCAGGCACAACTCGTAGTGCGGTGCGAGCGGGCTGGCAACGAGGAACAGAGGCGATGGCGTCACCGCGACCGCGTCGATGAACGCCCCCGCGCGCTGCGCGATCACGTCGGTCTGGTAGTCGGTGTCCGCGCTGCCGTAGGTGACGAGCTCGCCGTTCACGTTCACCGTGTAGTTGTACATGCAGTAGGCGCCCGCGTAGCCGGGTGAGCCGTTGAGTTCGCCGTAGTCGGGCAGGCCCTGCCAGTCGGTCCAGCCGGCGGGCACGTAGCGCATGCGGCAGTCGGCGCTCGTGCATTCGGGGTGGTTGCGCGGCGTGGTGTAGCCGTAGCCGTTGAGGAACTTGCCGACGAGGCCGGTGCGGTAGCCGGCCGCGTCGAGCGCGGTGGCGATCGAGCGGCTGTCGTCGAACGCGCCGAACGAACCGTCCGGGCCGAACTGGCCGCGCCGCACGCCATGGTTGTGCCGATACTGGCCGGTCATGAAGGTCGCGCGCGACGGGCAGCAGAGCGAATCGGTCACGAACGATTCGTCGAAGCGCATCCCGCCGTCGACCATCGCGCCCTTGATCGCCGGCAGCAGGCCGAGCGCGAGCGCGGTGTCGAAGGTCGGCCCGTCGAGGTCGTCGGCCATGAGCACGACGAGGTCGGGCCGTGCGCCTGCACCGGCTGCGCGTGCATGCAGCGGCAAGAGGGCAACGAAAGCGAACGCGCAAGCGCGCAGGGCGTTCATGAGCATGCGACGCGGAACCCTGAATGGCCCTCGGGGCCGGATGTCATCCCGCGCAGAAAGCGTCGACGCGGTTCGGAGCGAGCGGGACATCACGGTAGTAGCCCCGTGGGCGACCGCGACGCGGCGGGAATCGATGCCGCGGTCGCGCACAGGGTGCGCTCCTGCAAGGCAAGCGCCTTGCGGGAGCGACGGCAGCCGCTGCCTACTTCCTGTCGCGCTGCGCGGGCACGAACACCTCACGCACGGCCTTGGCGAGCTGGTCCGGCGGCAGCAGGCCCTGGTCGAGCAGGAAGTTGTTGTAGGCCATGCGGTCGAACTTCGCGCCGAGCGCGAGCTCGGTTTCCATGCGCAGTTCCATGATGCGGCTGTAGCCGTAGAAGTACGCGCCGGCCTGGCCGGGCGCATTGAACGTGTAGCGGTCCAGTTCCTGCCGTGCCATCGGCTCGGACAGCGCGACGTCCTGCATGAGCAGCTGGCCCGCGCGTTCGCGGTCGATGAGGCCGAGGTTGAGCATCGGGTCGAGCATCGCGCGCGCGGCGCGCATGAGGCGCAACTGCAAGGCGATGAGCTGGCCGTCGATCGGTTCGTACGGGACCATCTCCGCCTCGGCGTACAGCGCCCAGCCTTCGACGTTGACGCTGTTGAACGCGAACAGCGAGCGCGCGAGCGAGACGCCGCGCTCGACCATCGCGGTGAACTGCAGCTCGTGGCCGGGCCGGCCCTCGTGCGCGGTGAGCGTCCAGCCGCCGGCTTCGAACGTGAAGTCGTCGTAGGCAGCGCCCTTGCCGTCCTTGCCGGCGGAGGCGGGATTGCCGAGCGGCAGCACGAACTGGCCCTGCTGGCCGGTGTTGTCGATCAGCGGCGCGGGCAGGAAGTGCGGCGCCGGTTGCGCGGCGGATTCCGCGTCGGAAGCGAGGCGCATGACCATCGGCCGGTTCGGCAGGTCGACCACGCGGTGCGCGGCGATCTGCTTCTCGAGTTCGGGCATCACGGTCTTGCGGTAGTAGGCCTCGATCGACGACTTGTCGAGCTGCTTCTTCTTCAGTTCGCGGATCACGTCGCGGTAGTCCTGCGCGTGCAGGCCCTTCGCCTTCGCCACGAGCGGCGCAAGCTGCTGCATCGCGTTGCGCGTCTCCATGAACTCGAGCTGCGCGCGCTGGATCAGTTGCTGCGGCGTGATGTCGATGCCGACCTGCTTGAGCTGGAACGCGTACAGCTCGGGCGGCAGGCGCGTGTCGCTGCGCGCGGCCGGCAGCACGGTCGTGCGCATCCAGTCCGCGTACTCCTTCATCTGCCGGTCGAGCGCGGCGAGGGCCGCGTCGCCGCCTTCGATCTTGTACTTGCCGAACAGGTCGCGGATGCCCTTGGCGTACGTCTCGGCGTTGCGCAATGCCTGTTCCACTTCGAGCTTGGTCGGCTTGACGAGCGCGGCGTTCGACGCGCGCTCTTCGTAGCGCTGGCGCGCGAGCGTCGTGATCGGCGTCGTGTTCGGCGCGAGGCCGACGTAGGCCTGCAGGCGCGCGAGCGCATGCGCGCGACGCGCGGGATCGACCTGGTCCTGCAGCAGCCCCTGCTCGCCCTGGAACACGAGCTGGCCGACGTCGGCGAACGGCACCATGAGCTTGTCGTTGAGCTCGCTGCCCTCGATCTGGCGATCGGCGGCGCCCATCAGGATGCCGATGTCCTGGCGGACGTTCGGGTCTTCCTCGGTCTTCAGTTCCTTCTCGAGCGTGCCCTTCGCGTCGCGCATCGCCGCGCGCAGGCGCTCGCCGTTGTTCGGGCCGAGGTCGGCGACGCGGTCGTCGTAGCCGGGCAGGCCGAAGAACGAGGCGAATTCGGGCGCGAACGTGGCCTGTGCCTTGAGCAGCGGTTGCGCGACCTCGTTGCTGCGCTTGACCCAGGCCGGCGCCGGGCGCACGGGCGAGGTGGTCGCGCGCTCGGGCTGGGTCGTGTCGGCGGCGACGAGATCGGGCGCGGCGAGCGCGAGGCAGGCGAGCGCACAGGCGCTGGACAGGAGCAGGCGACGCATCGGGGTTCTCCTTGGCGGTGTCGGGCGGCGCCGGACTCGGCGGCACGGAACGATCGAGCGCCCGCGGGCGCGCAACCGGCGACGCTAGCGCGTCCGGCCGCGCGCGGCAATGTGCACTTCGTCATTGCCGCAGTGCAGATGGCCGGCGCAGCGCGCAGGCCGTACCATCGGCGGTCCTTTCGCCGCACCGGAGAATCCGATGAAGTCCGTCCTTGCCGCGGCACTCGCCGCGGCCGTCGCCCTCCCCGCCGCCGCCATCGCCGCGTCGCATCCGTTCGACGTGCGCGACCTCGTCATGCTCGATCGCGTGAGCGATCCGGTGCTGTCGCCGGACGGCACGAGGGTCGCGTTCGGCGTGCGTGAAACGGACTACGAAGCGAACAAGGGGCGCACTGCGGTGTGGACCGTGCCGTACGCAGGCGGTGCGCCCAAGCGCCTCACCGAGCTCGCGCTCAACGCAACGAGCGCGCGCTGGTCGAACGACGGCAAGGCGCTGTACTTCCTCGCGCCGAAGGACGGCACGAACCAGCTCTGGCGCATCGACGCGAACGGCGGCGCGCCGCTGCAGGCGACGTCGTTGCCGGTCGACGTGAACAACTTCCGCCTGTCGCCGGACGGCAGGCATGTGTTGCTCTCGCTCGACGTCTTCAACGACTGCGCGAACGACGCCGACGTCGTCGCCTGCACGCAGAAGAAGCTCGATGCGCGCAAGGCCGACAAGGCGAGCGGCACCGTGTACGAGTCGATCTTCGTGCGCCATTGGGATACCTGGTCCGACGGTCGCCGCTCGCAGCTGTTCCTCGCCACGCTCGGCGCCGACGGCAAGCCCGGTGCGCTCGAGCTGCTCACGAAGGGCATCGACGGCGACGTGCCGTCCAAGCCGTTCGGCGACGACAGCGAGTACATGTTCTCGCCCGACGGCACAACCGTGTATTTCGATGCACGCATCGCCGGCAAGGGCGAGCCGTGGTCGACCAACTTCGATATTTTCTCGGTCGCCGTCGAAGGCGCGCACGAGCCGAAGAACCTCACGGCCGACAATCCCGCGTGGGACGGCTACCCGCTGCCGTCGGCGGACGGCAAGACGCTCTACTGGCTCGCGATGAAGCGCGCCGGCTTCGAAGCCGACCGCTTCGGCATCTGGGCGCTCGACCTCGCGAGCGGCGCGAAGCGCGAAATCGATCCGCAATGGGACCGCTCGGCGTCGGCGCTGAAGGAGTCGGCCGACGGCAAGACGCTCTACACCGCGACCGACGACTGGGGCGACCACGCGTTGTTCGCGATCGACGTCGCCAGCGGCAAGGCGAGCAAGCTCGTCGCCGACGGCACCGTCGCCGGTTTCGACCTCGGTGCGAAAGGCCTCGTGCTCGCGCGCAACGACTTCAAGCGCCCGAACGATCTCTACACCGCGCGAGCGAACGGCAAGGGCCTGCGCGCGATCACGCGCTTCAATGCCGAGCGCCTGAAGGACATCCGCTTCGGCGATACCGAGTTCTTCACGTTCAAGGGCTACGGCGGCGATACCGTGCAGGGTTACGTGACCAAACCGGTCGACTACCGCAAGGGCGGCAAGTATCCGGTCGCGTTCATCGTGCACGGCGGCCCGCAGGGCGCGATGACGAACGACTTCCACTACCGCTGGAATCCGCAGACGTACGCGGGCCAGGGCTTCGCGGTCGTCACGATCAACTTCCACGGCTCGACCGGCTATGGCCAGGCGTTCACCGACCGCATTTCCGGCGACTGGGGCGGCGCGCCGCTCGACGACCTCAAGGCCGGTTGGGCCGCGGCGCTGCAGAAGTACGCGTTCCTCGACGGCAGCCGCGCGTGCGCGCTCGGCGCGTCGTACGGCGGCTACATGATGTACTGGATGGCCGGCGTGTGGAACGAGCCGTGGAAGTGCATCGTCGCGCACGACGGCGTGTTCGACAGCCGCATGATGAGCTACTCGACCGAGGAACTGTGGTTCGACGAGTGGGAGCACGCGGGCAAGACCCAGTACGAGGATCCGGCTGCGTACGAGACATTCAACCCGATCAACCACGTCAAGGACTGGCGCGTGCCGATGCTGGTCGTGCACAGCGACCAGGATTTCCGCATTCCGCTCGAACAGGGCCTCGCCGCGTTCACCGCACTGCAGCGACGCGGTATCCCGAGCGAATTCCTGCGCTTCCCGGACGAGAACCACTGGGTGCTCAAGCCGCACAACAGCGTGCTCTGGCACGATACCGTGAATGCGTGGCTGAAGAAGTGGACCGCGCAGGACGGCGCCGCCGCAGGCCACTGATCGTGGCGTTCCGGGGCCGCGCGCGGCGCTGGTGGCGCGACGCCGGCCCCTCGCGACATGCGGTTGCCGAGTGCAACCGCGCAGTCCTCATCGCGAGCGGTCCGCGTGTGCGATCATCTCGTCGCGTGCGCGCACTGCGGTGGGGCAGTGCGAGGTGCGCAGAACGATGGCGAGTTCTCGCCGCCGTGACTCGAGGACGTGAATCAACGGGGATGAACATGATGGATACTTCGATTCTGCGCGCGGCGCTCGCGCTCGGCATGCTGGCGATGCCGGGGGCGCATGCGACGGACTT
>DASTSE010000203.1:0-3129 GCA_035760865.1 Dokdonella sp. | reverse complement strand
GGAACACGCGCGGGATCGCTGCGCCGGGGAAATTCCATTCCGTGAGCCAGCGCGCCGGACCGAGGTTGAAGCTCTCGCACACCAGATCCGCATCGGCCTTGATGATGTCGTCGCGCACGTCCGACTGCAGGTCATCGTTGCCCAGGCGCCCGGCGGTGCCCTGCGTGCTCGCGGTCTGACCGAGCACGACCTTCTGGATGGTGGCATCCATCGTGTCGTGCAGCGTCTTGTAGTCGGCGGTGCCGCTGCGCGCGGCCTCGAGCAAGTCGAGGTCCATGCCCTTCGGGATGATGATGCCGCTGTCGGATTGGATCGCGCGCGTTGCCGCCAACAGCTTCATGCGCTCGCCGTCGCTGGATTCGGGCTCGTACTTTCCCACTGCGGTGGGCATGCCGAACTTCTCCAGGAAGACCAGCCAGAACTTCAGGCCGTGGCGCTTGAACAACACGGGCCAGTAGAGCCAGTGCGCGAGGCCGAGGCCGTAGGGTTCGTCGTCGTTGTCCGAGCCGGTCTGGAAGTTCCAGAAGTACGGCGCTTCGGCCGGCACGCCCTCCGTCATGCTGCTCGGCGTGAGCAGGCGCAGGCCGCCGTCGGGCGCGTAGCGAAAGCGGCGCCGGTTGCGTACCTTGATCGCGGCAATGCCGATGCGGCCGCCTTCCGGGCGGTAGATGATTTCGGCGGCAGCGTAGCCGTAGAACACGCCGAAGAGCATCTTCGTCGTGACGTTGTCCCAGCCCACGGCATGCAGCTGCTGACGCAGGAACTCGGCCGCCTGTTTGTCGATGCGCTTGTCGCCACCGGCATCGACCTGCCACTCGCATTGCGTGACGGCGAGCTGGCGCTGGCCGAACGTGGCCTTCACTTCGGCGTCGGACAGCACCTGCTCGTAGATGACTAGGTCATTGCCGCCGCGCGTGCGGAGCACGCTGTCGTACGGCGTGAGCAACGGGCCGGTGAAGCCGCGCGTGATGTCGATGCCGTCGGCCGTGGTCGCGATTTCGCGATTCAGTTCCGGGCGTGGCGTCTCGGTCACAGGAAACCTCCAAAGTCATTGCCACCGGGCACGCTGCCGAAGCCGGTGTCGGAGAACTCGAAGCCCGCCGTCGCAGCGCTCGATGCGCGCGGACCAACGGACTGAAACTCGATCGGCGCCGCCGGCGACGCTGCGGCATGCACGCCGAGCGCGCATGCCCAGAATCGGTCGGCGTGTCCGTCCGGCGTGCGCTCGGCGGTGAAGCGGATGTTGCCGGCGGCGGTGGTTTGCTTGGTCACGCTGCGCAGGTCCGCGCGCACGTACGGGTCGTAGGGAATGCGCAGCGTGCGGTCCTGCATCTTGCCGCGCACCGGATACGCGAGCGCTTCCTTCACCTTCGGCGTGAATGTGACCGCCTCGACGCGATGCTCGCCGAAGCGGCGCTGCGCATCGTCCGCCCAGCCGATGCCGAGGCCGGTCGCGTCGATGCAGGTGCGGCGGCAACGCGCGATCCACGGCCAGAGGATGGCTTCCTGCTCGGGCTTGGACCTGTTCTGCAGCACGATCACGGCGCGCGTGTAGAGCACGTCACCGAGCCGCTCGAAGATCCACAGCACAGTGAGGTCGCGCTTGCGGCCGATGTCGAGGCCGGCGTACAGCTCACCGCGCTCGATCGTCTGCCAGTCGATGTCCTGCGAGTACTCGCAGCTCGCGATCAGGTCGTACTCGAGGAAGGCGACGTCGTCGTCGGCCGGCTTGCACATGTACTCCTGCTGGAACGACTCCTCGTCGACGCAGCCGGAGCGCACGAAATCGAAGTACGCTTGCTCGTCCATCGCCTGGCGTTCGTCGTCGTCCGGCAGCTTCTGCTGCAGCTTGAAGAGCAGCCCTTCGTTGAGCGCGTCTTCCAGCGTGACGCGGTGCAGGCTGATGCGCTTCGGATTGCCGCCTTCGCGCGCCTCGCGAATCAGTTGGTTGAAGAAGTTGTGACTGCCGCGGTGCGTGCTGAACACCTCGAGCGAGCCGCCCCACGTGATACCCGGATAGGCGATCGCCCACAGCTTGCGCGGATCGGGGTGCAGCGCGAACTCGTCGAGCACGCGGCCACCGCGCTTGCCGGCCTGCGCATCCGGGTTGCTGGACATGCTGTGGATGCGCCGATCGTTGGCGAATCGCAGCACGTAGGCCGACTGCTTCGTGTCCGGGTCGACGACCTGCTCGCCGAAGTAGTTGGCGCCGATCTGCAGCACGTCGGTCCACAGTTTGCAGTCTTCGACGAACAGACGCGCCTGCATCTCGTCGCGGCTGCTGATCCACTGGTCCCAGCGTGCGCCCTTGCGCGCCGTGCGGCGCACGCACGCAAACGCCGTCGCCCAGGTCCATCCGATCTGACGCGACTTCTCGGCGAGCTTGAGGCGCGCGTTGTCCGCGATCCACCGTGCCTGCGACGGCAGGAAGGTCGCTCTCGGATCAGCGGGGATGCAGCGCGCGTTGCCCATCAGACCGCGCCCATGAGCCTAGCGTCGATCGCGGCCTGCACGTCGTCAGGTACGCCGGCGTCGGCGGCAATGCGGCGCACGTCTTCACGCGCGGCGTCGAGCTTGGCGCGCACTTCGGCCGCCCAGCGCTGCCGCGCGAGGTTGCCGCGGCCGATGGCGGCGAAGTCCTTGCCAGCCTTCGTGAGCAGCGCGAGCTTCTTGACGGGGTCGGCTTCGCCCTCGGCCTCATCCAGCGCCATGAGCGCGTCGAAGATGCCGGACTGGAACTGCGCGTAGATGGCGTTGCTGCGCGCGTCCGCGTCGTCGCGCGCGGCCTCTTCCAGCGCGAGCGCGGCCTGCGTGCTCGCCTTCACCGCGGCGATGTGGCGTTCGAGCTTCTGCCCGTGAACGCCGAGCGTGGACTTGCCGATTTCGTAGCCGCGCTCGGCCAGCCAATCGCTCAACGCGATGTAGCCGCCGAAACCGGCGGCGACGATGCGCTCATCCAGCTCGCGGCGGACGTCTTCCGGCAGCAGGTCAATCTTGCTCGGTGGCGGCATGGCGTCACCAGTACTTCGGCGGACGCGCGATGCCCGGCCCGCAGTCGATGGTGTACTCGGCGATGTCCACGCCGTGGCGCGTGAGGCTCGCGCGCCACGGGCCGGCCGGCGACTCTTC
>DASTSE010000202.1:0-11503 GCA_035760865.1 Dokdonella sp. | reverse complement strand
GCGGCGCCGGCACCGGTTCGCTCGTGACCCGCGGGCCCGCGGCAAGACGCTGATCGCACGGCTTTTCTTCCTCGCTGCTAGCGCCCTGCTAGCGCTTTGCTAGCGGCTGCGAATGGCGCGCGAGCGTCGTTCATGCAGGCTCATGGCTTCCGTCACGCGCCGGTCATCGCGTCGTCGCCGCGCTGACGCAGTCGCCCGCCCCGCCGAGGATTCCGATGCCTGCTCGCCGCTCCGCCAACTGGTTGTTGCTGTTCATCGCGTCCGGCTGCGCCGCCCTCAGTGGCGCGCGCGCCGGCGCCGCCGAGCCTGCCGCGCTGCGTCGCGTCGCTGCGCAGGCTCCGCATGCGTGCTCCTCCGAGGGGTTGTGCATCGACGTCGGCGTCGCGCTCGCCGACCCGGGCCAACCGGATGCCTGCAGCGCGCAGCCGGCCGTCGTCGCCGACGTCGGCGACGAGCTCTCGTGGTGCTACACGCTCACCAACGCGACCGACCACACGCTGTCCTGGCATACGCTGTCCGATTCGCTGCACGGCGACCTGTTCGCCGAGCTGCCGCAGGACATCGCGCCGGGCGAGAGCTGGCGCTACATCAGGCTCGAGATCGCGGGCGCCGTCACCGACGGCGACGTCGCGGTGAACTGGTCCGCGAGCGGCACGCGACCCGACTACGGCGTCGACGATGCCGCCCCGTTCGACTACGTCGACGCGAGCGACGGTACCCTGCTCGACCTCGCGGGCGGCTTCTCGCACGCACGTACGGCGAGCGTGCAGGCGCCGTTCCGGATCGGCCTGTTCGGTACGTACAGCGACGTGCTCTGCGTCGGCGCGAACGGCGCGATCCAGCCGGGCGTCGTGCCGTGCGCAATCCCGATGACCTACGCATTCCCGTCGAGCTACGTCGCGGCCGCGATCGCGCCCGCGTGGAGCGGCTACGCCGAGGGCGTCGGCAGCGTCTACACGAAAGTGCTCGGCGACACGCCGGGCCAGCGCCGCTTCGTGGTCGAGTGGAAGGATCTCGCGCTCGACTGGCCGTCGATGCCGGGCTTCACGTTCGAGGTCGTCATCGACGAGGCAAGCGGCGATTACCTCTTCCAGTACCTGTCGACCGGATCGGGACAGGGCGATTTCGGCGACGCGGGCGGGCAGGCGATCGCGGGCCTGCAGGCGGACGCGACCGCCGCGCAGACCTATTCGAGCTTCGCCCCCGCACTGACGCCGGGCAAGGCCGTGCGGTGGAGCCTGCGGCCGCCCGCCGACGCGCTGTCGACGTCGGCGAGCGTGCATGCGGACATCGGCGCGCCGCATCTCGTGCTGCCGGTCGCGCAAATGAACGCGTTCGCCGCGAGCGGCATCGCCGTGAGCCAGCCGCTCGTCGTCGGCAACGACGGCAACCGTGCGCTCGACTGGAGCGCGGGCGAGTACCCGCCTTCGTCGGTCGGCGCGCGTCCCGCGCGCGTGCCGACGCGAGCGGCGTTCGACGCGTCGGCGCTGCAACGCCGTCCGGCGTCGGCTGCCGGTACCGGCGTGCGTGCGCCGTTCGGGGGCGTGCGCGGTACGCCCGCGCTGCCCGCTTTCGCGGTTCAGCTCGACACGGGCACGGGCGCGCAGGACTACATCGGCTTCGACCTCGCCGCGCCCGACCCCGCGGGCGCGCACGTGATCGCCCCCGACATCGACCTCGCCGGCCTGTTCGTCGCGGGCGGCGACTTTGTCGACGACGACTTCAGTCGCGAGTGGATCGTCGACTATTACTACAACGAGCTCTACACGCTCGACACGACCAGCGGCGCGAAGACCCTCGTCGGCTGGGCGGTCCCGCAGATGGCGCAACCGAACGAGCAGTGGTGGGGCGCTGCGTGGGATCCCGCGAGCGGCACGCTGTACGCGGTCACGAACGCGACGAACGGCTGGTCGGGTCTCTACACGATCGACCGCGAGAGCGCGGCCGCGACGTTCGTCGGTCGCATCGATGTCGGTTCCCCTACCACGATCGCCGACATCGCGATCGACCAGTCCGGCGCGATGTACGGCCTCGATACGCTCGACGACACGTTGCTCGCGATCGACAAGGCGACCGGCGCGGCGAGCGTGGTCGGTCCGCTCGGGATCGACGCCAAGTTCGCCCAAAGCATCAAGTTCGATCGCGCGACCGGGATCCTCTACTGGACCTCCTACGACGCCAACGGCGCGGCCGCGGTCGCGACGATCGATCCGGTCACCGGCACGCCGACGCCGATCGCGCCTTCGGGCGACCATCGCCAGCTGTTCGCGCTCGCGATCGCGAAGGCGGGCGGCGACTGCACGCAGCCGCTCGAGGCGCCGTGGCTGTCGCTGTCGACCGCGAGCGGGACGCTCGAGCCGGGCGCGCCGTTCGGCGTATACGACGTCACGTTCGACGCGACCGCGCTCGCACCGGGCGACTACGCGGCGTCGATCTGCGTATTCAGCAACGACCCGACCCGTCGCACCCGCCCGGCGATCGTGCCCGTGCACTTCAATGTCGCGCCCGCGGCGGGCGACGCACTGTTCGGCGACGGCTTCGACGGTTGAACGGTTTTCCGCTGCGCGACGCCGCCCTCTCGGCGTCGCGTAGGTGCCAGGCCTGGCTGCGCCGACTCCCTCCGCCAGCCGCCGAAGCACTGCGCCCGCCTCGCGGGCGCGCGCCTTTCGTCAAACGATGACCTCGCGGAACAGGCGCGCGAAGTTCGCGCCGAGCACCTTCTCGATGCGCGCATCGGAATGGCCGCGCTGCGAGAGCAGCACTGCGAGTCGCTCGAAGCGCGTCGGCATGTTGAGATCGGGCGCGAACGTGAACGAATCGGCGCGCTCGCCCGGCGCGGCGATGCCGCGTCGCGCCCGCTCGGCAATCTCGTCGGCGAACTGCTTGCGGTAGGCATCGGTGACGTCGACCGCCGACGTGGTGCCGTCGGTGCCGATGCCGACGTGGTCCTCGCCGCAGACTGCGACGGCGTGCTCGAGGTGGCGGATCACGTCGTCGGCCTGCACCTGTCCCTGCGCACGCAGGTAAGGCATCGCGTAGATCCCGACCACGCCGCCGCGCTCCGCGAGCAGGCGCAGTTCCTCGTCGCGCTTGTTGCGCGGCGATTCGGCGATCGCGGCGCAACCCGAGTGCGTGATCGCGACCGGCCGCTTCGAGGCGAGGATGCCTTCGCGCGTCGTGCGCTGGCCGCAGTGGCTGAGGTCGACCAGCGCATTGCGCTCGTTCATGCGCGCGACGAGTTCGAGTCCGAACCGGCTGAGCCCCGCGTTGCCGGGTTCGAGGCAGCCGTCGCCGACGAGGTTGCGGCGGTTGTAGGTGAGCTGGACGATGCGCACGCCGAGGTCGTGGAACACGTCGAAGCGCTCGAGGTTCTCGCCGTACATCGTCGTGTCCTGGAAGCCGAACACGATGCCGAGGCGGCCGCTGCGCTTGGCCTCGCCGAGCTGCGCGCCGCGCACGACCTTGAGCAGCGCATCGGGGTGCGCGGCGATCTGCGCGTCCCAGAACGCGATGTTGCGCAGCGTTTGCTCGAAGTCGTCGTCGTAGCTGCCGACCGAGCCGACCGTGAAGTTGATCGCGGTGACGCCGCCGGCGCGGATGTCCGCGAGTTCGGCCGCATCGAGCGGGTTCGCATCGCGTTCGGGCCGACCCGGCGAGGCGCATGCGTCGACGACGAGGGCGTCGCGGTAGCGCGGCCATGTCTCCGCCACCGGGCCGGCGAACGCGCGAGGCCATGCCGCCCATGCGGCGCCGGCGGCGCAGGTCGTGAGAAAGGTGCGGCGGCCGGTGGGGAAGGGCATCGTTCTACCTCGCGATGATCGGCCGCGCGCCGCGAACACGCGATGCGGCGGCGCCTTCAGAAATCTTCATTCGGACTTCAGGCACTTCAGCAGGCGGCGTGGCCGACTGCACCGACACCACGGTCCTGGAGGAGTATATGCATATCCATTCGTTCGCCCGCATGCTGTTCGCGTTCGCGTGCGCCGGCGGGCTCGGCGCCGTCGATGCCGCCTACCACCCGCCCCTGCGCACCGACGACGGCTGGCCCGTCGCCGATGCCGCCGCACTCGGCTGGAACACCGGCGTGCTCGCCGGCGTCGAAGCAAAGGTCGCCGATGCGACCTACAAGGGCATCACCAGCATCGTCGTCGCCGATCGCGGTCGCCTCGTCTACGAGGCGTACTTCGACGGCGGCGGCCGCGACACGCCCAACGACATGCGCTCTGCGACGAAGACCCTGACGGCGCTGCTTGCCGGTGCCGCGATCGAACGCGGCCTGATCGCCGACGTGCACGCGAAGGTGTATCCGTACTTCGCCGATCGACGCCCGTTCCTCCACCCCGACCCGCGCAAGGACGCGTTCACGCTGGAGGACCTGCTGACGATGAGCTCGCTGTGGGAATGCGACGACGACAACGCGTTCTCGAGCGGCAACGAGGAACGCATGTACGTGAGCGAGGACTGGCTGCGCTTCGCCCTCGACCTGCCGATCAAGGGCTTTGCGCCGTGGATGAAGAAACCCGCGGACAGCCCGTACGGACGCGCGTTCTCCTACTGCACGGCGGGCTCGTACGTCGCCGGCGCGCTGGTCGAGCGCGCGGCCGGCCGTCACCTCGATGCGTTCTCGGCCGAGGTGCTCGAACGCCCGCTCGGGATCGCGAACGCGCGCTGGACCTTCGCCCCGGAGGGCATCGCGATGGGCGGCGGCGGCACGCGCCTGCGCAGTCGGGACGCCGCCAAGGTCGGCCAGTTGCTCGCCGCCGAGGGCGCGTGGCAGGGCCGGCAGGTGATCGCCAAGGCGTGGATCGCGGCCATGCTGACGCCGCACGCGCAGGCGCGCGACGACGCCGAGTACGGCTATCTCGTCTGGCGCTTCCATTTCGCGCGCGACGGCAAGGACCAGCCGGTCTGGGCGATGTCCGGCAACGGCGGCAACTACGTGTTCGCGATACCCGGGCGCCAGCTCGTCGCGGTGATCACGAGCAGGGCGTACAACCAGCGCTACGCGCACCCGCAGTCGCAGGAGATCTTCCGCCAATTCGTGCTGGAGGCGATGCCGCGGTCGCAACGCGACAGCGAGTAGGCAACGATCGGGGCCACTCGCCGCCGTTGCCGCGCGGATGACGAGGCGCGCGGCGCCGTCGGATCCTGCTAGGGTTTGCCGTCGCCGTCGGCCTGCGCGACGAGACCCTCGGCGAGCACGACCTCGCGCTCGCGTGCGACCGCGCGGCCGATCGCGTCGAGGGTCGCGGCGAACCGCGGTTCGTCCGCGAGCGCGCGGAACAGCGCCGATGTCTGCAGGTAGGCGCGGTCGCGGTAGCCGTGGTCGACCGCGCGCTGCAGTGCATCGAGCGCGGCCGCGCGCGCGCCGCGCGCGAGCTCGAGCACGGCGACGTCGAGCCAGGCATCGGGCCAGTCGCCGCCGTTCGCGAGCGAACCGCGCAGCGCGGCGATGCGCGAGGCGATCCACGCATCGTCCGCGGGCGCTGCGGCGTGCAGCGTCGCGAGCACGGCCGCGCGCCCCGCATGCGGCCGCAACGCCGCCGCGCGCGCGAACGCGTCGCCGGCCGCGGCGCGATCGCCGCGCAGCAAGGCGAGCTCGCCCTCGAGCAGTGCGAGATCGGGGTGGCGCGGCCGCTGCCGCGCCTGCTCGAGTGCGGCCGCGGCCTCGGCGAGCCGGCCCTGCAGGAACAGGCAGCGCGGATAGCCGACGTTGCCGAACACGTTGTCGGGGTAGAGGCGGAACACGCGCTCGTAGCGACGTTCGGCATCGGCCGTGAAGCCGAGCAGCTCGAGCGCGCGCGCGATCTGCAGGTCGAGGAAGCGCGGCCGGGTCGCGCCCTGGCGGGCGCGCAGGTCGGCGCGCAGCGCGTCGGCGAGTCGCCCCTCGACCGCGTAGAGGTTGGCCGCGGACGCGAGGCTGTCGACGCGCGCGATGGGATCGAGCGCGAACGCACGCTCGTAGGCGGCGATCGCGGCATCGATCTCGCCGCGGCAGTCGTGGGCATAGCCGGTCGCGGCGTGAGCGAGGCTGTTGCGCGGTTGTTGCGCGACGACGCCCTGCGCGAGCGCGAGCGCACGCTCGCTCCAGTCGGCATCGCGGTTGTACAGGCAGACGCGCGCGCCGTAGGCGAATGCGAGGCCGAGGCGTGCATCGAGGTCGCCGGGCGAGTCGGCGAGCACCTGTTCGTACAGGCCGATCGCGCGTTCGTTGTTGTCGTCCTGGCCGATGCCCGCGTAGTAGCGCGCGCGCTGCAGGCGCTCGTCCGCCACGCTCGCGGACGGCGCGGACGGCGCGGGGACGAGTCGCCACGTCGCGTACGCCGCGGCCAGCGCGAGTGCCGCGGCCGCGGCCGCCGCAAGCACGCGCGCGCGCGGAGGCGGCGTCGGCGCCGGCGCGGGGATCGGCTGCGGCTCCGCGCACAACTGGTAGCCGCGACCGCGCACGGATCGCACGTAGCGCGGATGGCGACCGTCGTCGCCGAGCGCCTGGCGCAGCAGCTTCACGCGCTGCGTCACGGTTTCCTCGTTGACCACCGCAGGCGCCCATACCGCGCCGATGAGTTCGTCGAACGGTACGACGCGCGCGCCGCATTCGAGCAGGAACGCGAGCAGCTCGAAACTGAGGCCGCCGACGTCGAGCGCGACGTCCGCGCGCGCGACGCGCCGCCGCGCGAGATCGATCTCGAGGTCGGCGAGACGATAGCGGCCCGCGCCGCGCGCCGGCGGCGCTTCGTTCATCCCTTCAGCACGCCGAGTCGGCGGCCGACGCGCACGAACGCGTCCACCGCGCGATCGATCTGCGCGTGCGTGTGCGCCGCGCTCATCTGCGTGCGGATGCGCGCCTGGCCCTGCGGCACGACCGGATAGAAGAAGCCGATCACGTAGATGCCTTCGTCGAGCAGTTCCTTCGCGAACGCCTGCGCGAGCTTGGCGTCGTACAGCATCACCGGTGCGATCGGATGCGTGCCCGGCTTGATGTCGAATCCCGCCTCCGTCATGCGCCGGCGGAAGTACAGCGCATTGTCGTTGACGCGATCGCGCAATCCGGTGCTCGAGGAGAGCATCTCGAATACCTTGATCGACGCCGCCACCAGCGGCGGCGGCAGGGTGTTGGAGAACAGGTACGGCCGCGAGCGCTGGCGCAGCAGGTCGATGATTTCCTTGCGGCCGGTCGTGAAGCCGCCGGAGCCGCCGCCGAGTGCCTTGCCGAGTGTGGAGGTGAACACGTCGACTTCGCCCATCACGCCGTGCAGTTCGGCCGAACCGCGGCCGGTCGGGCCGACGAAACCGGTCGCGTGCGAGTCGTCGACCATGAGCAGCGCGTTGTACTTGTTCTTCAGCGCGACGATCTCATCGAGCTTGGCGATGTAGCCGTCCATCGAGAACACGCCGTCGGTCGCGACCAGGCGCGTGCGCTTGTCCTGGGTCTGGGCGAGGTGCCGTTCGAGCTCGGCCATGTCGCCGTTCGCGTAGCGGCGCCGTTCCGCCTTGCACAGGCGGATGCCGTCGATGATCGAGGCGTGGTTGAGCGCGTCGGAAATGACCGCGTCCTCGTCGGACAGGATCGTCTCGAACAGCCCGCCATTGGCGTCGAAGCAGCTCGTGTAGAGGATCGTGTCGTCGGTGCCGAAGAAGCGCGAGATGGTCGCCTCGAGCTGCTTGTGCAGGTCCTGCGTGCCGCAGATGAAGCGCACCGAAGCGAGGCCGAAGCCGTGCGTGTCGAGTGCGTGCTTGGCCGCCGCGATGATGTCCGGATGGTCGGCGAGGCCGAGGTAGTTGTTGGCGCAGAAGTTCAGGACTTCGTGGCCGTCGTCGGTGCGGATCGCGGCTGCCTGCGGCGTCGTGATGATGCGCTCGGTCTTGTACAGGCCCTGTTCGCGGATCGATTCGAGCTCGGCGACGAAGCGGGCGCGTGCGGCGGAGTCCATGGAGACGGGGTTCCGGGGCGGGAAGGGACGGCTATGGTAACGCAGCGCCTGCGTGCGACGCGGTGGCCCGCCGCGTCGCGCCATCGCGTGGAAACGACGGTGCGCCGCGGTTGCCGCGCACGCGGAGCCGGTCTACGCTGCGTCGGCGGCAGCGGGGTCGCCGCGAACCGTTTCATATCCGGGAGGGGATGCACGTGGTCATCAAGCGTATCGGCGTACTCAAGGCAGGCGTGATCCAGGCCTGCGTCATGGCGTTCTTCGGCCTCATCATCGGCCTGTTCTTCCTGCTGTTCGGCACCATGCTCGCGGGCCTCGCCGGCGGCGGTTCCGACGGCAGCGCGGCGGTCGGCGCGATGGGCATGCTCGGCGGCATCGGCATGGTGATCTTCCTGCCGATCATGTACGGCGTGATGGGCTTCCTCGCCGGCGTCATCGGCGCCGCGGTCTACAACCTCGTCGCCGGCATGGTCGGCGGGCTCGAGATCGACGTCGAGTAGCGAAGCACCGGCGCGGATGGCGGTGCGGCGCACCGCCATCCGGCGTCGACGCCGTCCCGGGCGGCGCGGACCGGTCGGCGCCGACCGGGCGACGCGAGCACGCCGTCGGCGCCTCCCTCATTCGATCTCGATCGGCGCGGGTTCCCCGCTGCGCGCATACGGCGGACCGCCCACGCGGCGCACGCCGACGACGATGCTCCAACCGCGTTCGGTGAGTCCGCGGCGCGCGGCGAGGCTCGCATCGCCCGCGATCAGGACGGTCTTGCGGCTCACGCGGAACTCCGCCCGATCGAGGAAGCGCGCGACGTCGGCGGTCCAGCTCAGGCGATCGACCGGCAGCGGCAGCACGAGCTCGCCATCGACAGTCCTGCAGGCGAGTCCGGCGCCGACGCGTTCCAGCGTGCCGTGCTTTGCGCGCGCGCCGAGATGCGCGTCGGAGAGGCGCAGTGCGCCGACGAGGAAGCGCGCCTCGACCTCCGAATCCGCGGTCATGCCGAGCTCGAGCAGCGCGTCGCAGCCCTGCGCCGGCTGCAGCGCGTCGAGCGCGTCCGCGAATGCGGTCTGCAAGGTCGGCGAGAACGCGCCGTGGCGCAGGAACTGGCGGATCAACAGATCGTCGCGGCAGTAGCGCTGCAGGCGCGTGCGATTGCGCGCGCGCACGTCCGCGGGGGCGAGCTTCCAGACGATGTCGTTGATGCGCCCGCCTTGCGCGAGCGCATCGGCGCCGAAGCCGCCGATCGCGCCCAACGCGCTGCCCGCGCCGAAATCGCCGGCGCTCGCGACCCACGCGAGCGCCGACAGCCGCTCCTGCACGTAGGGATTGCGCGTGTACGGGTCGATGCCGAGGCGGTGCGCGAGCTCGCGCCTGGCCTGCCCGTACTTCACCTGCCGCTTGAACTCGCGACCGGCTTCGCGCGCGATCGAGGCGTACCAATGCCCGCCCTGCTTCGGCGCGCCATCGCCGTCGTCGCGGCCATCGGCCATCGGGCCTTCGTCGGCCGGATACGGATCACCGTCGTTGCCGAACCGACGTGCGGCACGGTCCGATACCGCCTGGGCCTGCTCGGCAATGCGGTCGAGCCGCCGGCCGAAGTAGCGCGCGACGCCCGCGGGAATGCCGAGCACGCTGTCGACCGGGTGCTGCACGACCTGCGCGAGCGCCCTGGCCGTCGTGCCGATGCGGCGGCCGGCCGCATGCAGGAAGGCGTCGGAACGCGTGACGCGGTCGAGCGCGTCGAGTGCGGGCAGCTCCGCCTCGCGCTCGGCCAGGATCTCCACGCTGTCGGCCTGCAGCGGGCCGTACGGCGTGTCGAGCGTGAAGCGCGCCATGTGGCCGCGCAGCTCGACGTGCGGATCGACGCTGAAGCCGGGCCCCGACAGCAGCGCAGGCTGCACGAGGCTCGCGGCATCGACGACCGGCTCTTCCTCGAACGAGGGCGTCGCGCAGGCGAGCGCCGGCCCGATGCACAGCGCGACGCGCGTCGCGCGCAGCCACGCTCGCGCGGCGTTCATTCGCGTGGCGCCGGTTCCGCGACGACCAGCTCGGTCCGTACGCCGGGGTCGCGGCCGCGCGCGCGGCCGAGACGCAGCGCGGGTCGTTCGACCAGCCGGTACGACGCTTCCGCGAGCAGCCACGCGAGTCCGACGATCGGCGGCAGGCTCCACGGCAGGCGATAGCCGTCGATGCGGTCGAACGCGTGCGCCGAATCGAGCCAGCCGATCAGCGGGAAGTGCCACAGGTAGAGGCCGAAGCTGATCACGCCGGCGCGACGCAGCACGCGACCGGCGAACAGGGCGTGCGCGAGCGGGCTGCCGGCCGCAGCCGCGAACAACATGAGCGCGACCGCGGCGCCGACCACGCCGTGCCAGACGAACAGCAGCGGATCGCCGTCCCAGTAAGTGACGCTGCGCAGGTGGATCGCGACGACCATTGCGGCGACCAGCGCAGCGCCGAGTGCGAACAGCGCGTCGGCGACGCGTGCGCGCGGGAGCGTGCCGGCGATCGCCGCACGCGTGTAGGCGTAGGCGGCGAGCATGCCGGCCACGAACTGGTCGAGCCGTCCGGGCAGCTGCTCGAGTGCGAGCACGCGCTGGGGCACGTCGGCGTGCGCGACCGCCGCGTACATGAGATGGCGGTATGCCTGCGTCTCGACGATCGCGAACACGAGCAGGAGGATCCATGCGCGCGGACGCAGCAGCGACGCGAACAGCGGCAGCACGAGGTAGAACGTGAATTCGATCGGCAACGTGTATGCGACCGGATTGATCGGCGCGGCCGAGATCGAGCCGAAGTTGAACCAGAGCACGAGGTTGCCCGCGAGCGTGGCCAGTGACGGCAGCGTGCCGATGCCGATGGCCGCGAGCGCGACCAGCACCGCGAGTTGCGCGTAGTAGGCGGGGAAGATGCGCAGAACGCGACGCAGCCAGAACGTGCCGAGCGCCGGGCGCGCCATCGCGCCGAGCTGCCAGCTCGCGAACGGCAGCGAGAGCAGGAAGGCCGACAGCGTGAAGAAGACGTCGACCCCGGCCCAGCCGCATGAGAACGCCGGCGTGAAGTCGATCCCGCCGAGCGTCATTGCGCGCGGGCCGGCGTCGACCCAGACGTGGTAGAGCACGACCCACAACGCGGCGATGCCGCGCAGCCCGGTCAGGGCGGCGAGTTCGGAGGCTGTCGCGCGGTGGTGGCCGTTCATGCGGCGACGACCTCGCCGGATCCGCGCGCGATCAGCCGCCGCCGAACGCGCCGTAACGGCGCAGGCGCTGGTAGCGTTTGTCGAGCAGCGCGGTCGGCTGCAGGGTTTCGAGCTCGTCGAGCTGGTTGAGCAGGACCGCCTTGAGGCGCACGGCCATGCCGCGCGGATTGCGGTGCGCACCGCCGAGCGGCTCGCGCACCACCTTGTCGACGAGGCCGAGTTCGAACAGGCGCGGCGCGGTCATGCCGAGCGCTTCGGCCGCGTCCTTCGCGCGCTCCGCGGTCTTCCAGAGGATCGACGCGCAACCTTCCGGCGTGATGACGGAATACGTGCTGTACTCGAGCATGTTGGTGCGATCGCCGACGCCGATCGCGAGTGCGCC
>DASTSE010000201.1:0-4738 GCA_035760865.1 Dokdonella sp. | reverse complement strand
GCCGGTGCGGCGATCAGGAAGTTCTTCTCGCGCAAGGCCTGAGCGCCGGACGCGCGCAGGAGGTCGGCATGCTGAAACTGCTGTGGCTGCTGCTCAAGGGTGCCAAACTCGGCAAAGTCGCACTCACCGGCGGCACGATGCTGCTGTCGGTGGTCGCCTACGCGTGGATCTTCGGCTGGTGGTACGCAGCGGGTTTCGTCGGCCTCATCTTCGTGCACGAGATGGGTCACTACCTCGCCGCGCGTCAACGCGGCCTCGATGTCGGCGCGCCGACCTTCATCCCGTTCGTCGGCGCATGGATCGAGCTCAAGCAGCGCCCGCACGATGCCGAAACGGAAGCCTGGATCGGCCTCGCCGGCCCGCTCGTCGGCAGTCTCGGCGCGCTTGCGTGCTACGTCGTCGCGCGCACGAGCGGCAGCCAGCTGCTGCTCGCACTCGCGTATGCGGGCTTCTTCATCAACCTGTTCAACCTGATCCCGCTTTCGCCGTTCGACGGCGGCCGCGTCAGCGCGGTGCTGTCGCCGCGGCTGTGGCTGCTCGGCGCGCCGATCCTCGTCGCGCTGTTCTTCTGGCGGCCGAGCCCGATGCTGATCTTGATGGCAATCCTCGCTGCGCCGCAGGTCATGCAGGCGCTCCGTGGCTTCACGTCGCCGGAGCAGCAGGCCTACTACGCCGTGGACGCCGAAACGCGGCTCGGTTACGGCCTCGCCTACCTCGGCCTCGCCGGCTTCCTGGCGATCATGAGCTACGAGCTGCACGAGCAGTTGCCGCACCTGCACTGAGCAGCCGCTACACTCGCCTCACCCCCGACGCCGGATCCGCCATGCCTACCTTCGATATCGTCTCCGAGGTCGACAAGCACGAGCTCACCAACGCGGTCGACCAGGCCAACCGTGAACTGTCGAACCGTTTCGACTTCAAGGGCAGCGACGCGAAGTTCGCGCTCGATGGCTACGTCATCACCGCGTCCGCGCCGAGCGACTTCCAGCTCAAGCAGATGCAGGACATCCTGCGCGCGCGCCTGACCGCGCGCAGCATCGACGTGCGCTGCCTCGACGTCGCCGAACCCGAGATCAACCTCGCGACCGCGCGCCAGAAGGTCACCGTCAAGCAGGGCATCGAGCAGGCCGTCGCGAAGAAGATCGTCGCCGCGATCAAGGCCGCCAAGCTCAAGGTCGAGGCGCAGATCAACGGCGAAAAGCTGCGCGTGACCGGCAAGAAGCGCGACGACCTGCAGACCGCGATCGCGCTGCTGCGCAAGAGCGAATTCGACGTGCCGCTGCAGTTCGATAACTTCCGCGACTGAGTGCGCTGCGGACAGCAGCAAAGTCAAGAGACTGGAACACGAAGGACACGAAGAGAAGCAAAGAGAAAGCAGAAGAAGAGCTTGAAACACGGAGCACACAGAGCACACGGAGGAAAAGCTTCAGATGAAAGAGCTCTCCCGTCCTGGCCTTCTCCGTGTGCTCCGTGTTTCCGTCTTTTGAATCTGTCGCTCTACTTCGTGTCCTTCGTGTCCTTCGTGTTTCAGTCTTTCGCTTCTGAACGCAGCGATCAGCGCAGGCTCACCGTCTGGCCCTTCCAGGCCGCGTCCTGCCAGCGGTAGAAGGCGCTGAGGGACTCGGGTTTGTCGGCGTGCCGGTCGACCGCGAGCGTGGCGAGGTCGAGCACTTCGAACGTCCGCGAGAAGCGGCCGCCGACGCGGACTTCGCGCGCGGCAAGCAGCTTGCGTCCGCCGGGCACCCAGCCGGCGAACTCGACATAGCCGATGTCCGGAACGTCGCCGGCCGGCGGCACCACATCGACGGTCCATTCGTCACCGCTGCGATGGAACACCCACATCTCGCGCCAGGCGTCGAGCGGCTGCACCGCGAGCGTGAGTGCGGTACCGCCGGCGTTCGCACGCGCGGAGTTCGTCCACACTGTGCCGTAGGTGCAGCGCTGAAGCAGCGGCGCCTTGTCGCCATGCTTCGCGTCGACGAGGCGGATGCAGGTTTCGCCGGGCTGGCCAGGCGCGGTCGTGACCGCGAGGCCGGACGACGTCTTCGTCGGCGCGGGTTCCGCCGCCCAGCGCACCGCGCCGACCCGCACGGCCGCCTCGTCGTACGCGCTCGCGTCGTCCTCGGCAAGCTCCTGCCGGTTCACGCCGGTGAGCTCCTCCAGCGCGCGGGCGGCCGCCTCGGTCGCCGGCTCGCCACGACGCACGCGCTCGAACGCGAGACTCGACCACACCGCGGCCGTGCGCATGCGCACGCGGTTCTTGAGGTACGCGGGAAGGTCCGCGCGCGGCACGCGATCGAGCACGTCCGCGCGCCAGCCGTCGAGGCTCGCACGTTCGAACGGCGTCGTCGCCGGGTCGATGCATTCCTCGCGCGTGAGCGCGAGTGCGGCGCGCGCCTTCTGCCCGGCATCCGCGGGGAGCGCCATCACGCGGCGGAACGCGTCGCCGTCGTAGCAGACCTGCATGCGACCGTCGCGCTCGAGGCTGCGCATCGCGACGCCATAGCCGGCGACGACTTCGAGGTGCGCCGCGATCTCGGCGTCGTTCGCCTTGCTGCGTTTGGACGACGCGCGCCGCGCGAGGCGCTCGGCCATCGTGCCGAGCGCGTCGAACGCTTCGGCGTCGATGTCCTTGCCCGGCGCGGCGCGCAGGAACGCGGCCGCATAGCCGATGCCGAGCGCTTCCGCGCCCGGCGTGTCGCGCAGGAAGCGCACGACCGCGAGCAGACCCGCTGCGTCCTGCGGTCGCAGCGGAAGGACGCGCACCTGGCTCTCGCGCACGTAGCCCGCGCGTTCGCGCCGATGATCGTAGACCTGCAGGTAGTCCATGCGCCGACCGCGGACCTCGAGGCTGTCGCCCTGCCAGAGCACGGCCTGCTTGCGCGCCGAGTCGCGCGGCGCGGCACGCAGTGCAGCCTGGTCGATTACGACGATCGCGGTCGGGTTCGGTTCGGCCGCGCCGGCACCGTTAGCGGCGGGTTCGGCCGCGCGCGCGCACGCGAACGAGAGCAGGCAGGCGAGGATCAGGATCGTCTTCATCGCGTTCACTCCCCGCCCGTGCTCTGCGCGACGGCGCGCGCGTTCCCGCCGCCGATGAGGTTCGCGCCGATGAAACCGCCGTTCGCGGGCGGCGGCGCGATGATCACCGACACCTTGTCCGACAGCTTGTCGGCGAGCGTCTTCTGGATCAGCAGCGGATGCTTCGTGATCAGCGCGCCGTCGCGTTCGAGCTGTTCGCTCGCGACCTTGCCGAGCTGCTCGACGCGATACGCGTCCGCTTCCGCGAGCTTGCGCCGCGAATCGGCTTCGCCGGCGGCCTCGATGCGGCGCGCCTCGGCCGTGCCCTCGGCGGTGCGGATGCGCGCGGCCTTTTCGGCGTCGGCCTCGAGCTTGCGCTGCTCGATCTGCTTCTGCTTGAACGGGATCACGTGCTTCATCGCCTCTTCCTGCGCCTTCGCCGCGATGATCTGCTCGTTCGCGCTCGCTTCGGCGGCCTTCTCGCGCTTGACCTTCTCGGCCTCGGCCTCGAGTTCGGACTGCTTGACCTGCTTCTCCTTGAGCTGCAGCGTGTACTGCATCTGCTCCGTCTCGAGCTCGACCGCGAGCAGCTTGTCCATGCCGGCGCGGTAGTCGGCCGGCAGGTCGACGTTGCCCATCGTCACGTTCCGCAGCACGATGCCGTCCGCGGCCAGCAGCGGCTTGAGTTCGCTTTCGATCACGTCCTGCAGCTCCTGGCGCTTGCTCGAGAAGATCTCGCGCACGGTGTAGCGCGTGAACACCTTGTAGATGACCCCTTGCACGAGCGGCTCGACGAGCTCGCCGCCGATGTCGTCGGGCAGCCGCGCGGCCTTGTCGACGAGCGCCGCGGGATCGAGCGCGTAGCGGATCGACAGCTCGACGCCGAGCGAGAGGCCCTCCGACGACTGGAACGGCGCCTCGCCGTCCGCCTTCGCACTGCGCGCCGGGGCGTAGGTCTGGTCGAGCAGCGAGTAGCGACGCAGCTCGTGGATGCCCGGCAACACGAGCGCGACGCCCTCGCCGATGCGCGTGCTCGCGCCGGTGAGGCGGTTCAGCCGCACGCCGACTTCCTGGCGCCCGACGGTTTCCAGCGGTGGATGGCGGTACACGCCATAGCCGATCGCGACGGCCACGGCGAGCACGATGGTCTTGACGTTGAGGAACTTGCGCGAGGTGTCCTTCACTGCACGCAGACGGTCCGACATGTTGCCCCCTTGGAACTTCGACCCGATTCGCGGCCCGCATCGCGCGGGCCGACCCTGGCGCGACGATCCGGCTTCCCGGCAGCCACTCGACGATCACTCGCGCAGGATCATTGCAGCGCACGCCGCGGCAAGCCCGCGGCCGCACTCGCGGCGCATTGCTGGCGGGTTGTGGCGGGATTCGGGCAGGCGGCGCGGATCGGCGCCGCTTCGGCTTCACGGCCGGGGAAGGCGGAAGCGGACGCGGAAGCGGAAGCGGAAGCGGAAAGACTGAAACACGAAGGACACGAAGGACACGAAGAAGAGCAAGAGATTTGAGATTGAAACACGGAGCACACGGAGCACACGGAGGAAGGACTAATTCAGGATGCAGGCTGTCTCTTCGACGGCGCTCTCGTCCGTGTGCCCGGTGGGTCCGTGTGCTGTGTGTTGCGTGTCCCAGTCGTTTCACGGCCCTGCTTGTTCGAGCATGCGAAGCACACGGGACGCACTGGAAGATGAATTCCCCTTCTTTCTGC
>DASTSE010000200.1:0-2164 GCA_035760865.1 Dokdonella sp. | reverse complement strand
CCGCCACCGCCACCACCACCGCCACTGCTGCCGCAATCACCGCCGCAGTCGCCGCCGCCGCAGTCGCCGCCACCGCAGTCGCCGCCACAGCTGCCGCCGCTATCACCGCTGTCGCCGCCGCAGCTCCCACCGCTGTCCCCGCTGCTGCCGCCGCTATCCGACGAGCAGGAGTCGCAGTTGTCGCCGCACCCGCTCTGGTTGTTCGAGCTCGAGCACGTGCTGTCACACGAGAACGAGTTGTTGCAGCTCGGGCCCTCGCAGTTGCAGCTCGGCGAGGCGTCGCAGTTGTTGTTGCTGTCGCTGCACGAGTCGCCGCAGCTGACGTCGGTGTCGCGCGGCGGGCTGGGCGGCGGCGTCGTGCCGCCGTCGACGATGCCGGGGAACGAGTCGTCCGGCTCGCCGTAGATCTTCGCGAGGCAGCTGTCGAGCCCGCTCGCGCACGTCGCGTCGTCGACGAAGTTCGCGTTCGCCTCGAGCTGGCCGAGGTCGCTCGCCGCATCGGTGTCGCGCGCGCAGCCCGAGACGGTGTCCTCGGCACACGCGTCGACGGACGTGATCGCGAGCGCGAGGTTGACGCAGAGCAGGAAGTAGCCGCGGCCGTCGTTCGCGGCGAGCGTCGTGCACTCGGCGTTGCCGTCGGTCGAGCTCGTCACCGGCTTGCAGTTGTTCGACGCCAGGCAGCTCTCGCAGCGCAGCCGCTGCGCGTACGCGCACTCGTTGATCGATCCGTAGAAGCTGTACGGGTTGCCGCCGGCGAGCGAGCTCGGCGCGGTCACCGGCAGCGGGCTGTCGACGTGCGGAGTGGCCGTCGTCGTGCGCGCGGTCACCGTCGTGACGAACGCTGGGTCGAGCGAGGCGACGAGCACCGGGTTGACGAGCAGCCGCGGAGGCTCGCCGGCGACGTAGCTCGCGATCGCGGGCAGGCGTGGCGCGGGCACCACCGCGAGCGTGCCGTCGTCGTGACCCGCGTCGCTCGCGAGGCCTGCAAGCACGCCGATCGCCTCGGGCGCGAGCGTGCCCCACGTCTGGGTGTCGAGCGCCAGGACGGGCGGCTGCGCACCACCGGTCGCCGCGACGGCGCTCGGAGCCGCTCGCTCGACGACCTGTCCCGCGTCGAGCTCGACGCGCACGAGCGCGAGTGCGCGCTTGCCGGCCGCGAACCGGCTGTCGTCGATCCGCTGCAGCCCGCGCGTGACGCGCTCGTCGAGAGACGCGCCGCTCGCGAGCTCGATCGGGATCGGCTTGCTCGTGTCGGCGAGCGCGTCGACGAGCACCGCGCGTGCAGACGCGCGCTGGTCGACATCCCACGATCCGGCGACCTCTGGCGCGACGCCGAGCAGGTCGCGCAGCTCGAGCTCGCCGGGATCGATGCTGACATCTCCGGTTCCGCAGGCGCTCGCGCAGCACAACGCGAACGCCACGACATGGCGTGCTTTCCCCCGCATTGGAACGATCGTACATGGCGCGCGCGCGTGCGCGAGTAAGCGGCGCGTGAGTCGCCGCGCTTTGCCGCAACCGTGAGAGACCTAACGCTCGAACCGCGCATCGATGCGGACCGTGCACTACACTTCCCCCGTGGCGCTGCTCAACCTCGACGCCGGCGAGCGTGACGACGAGACGGAGGAGCTGTGGGCACCGTGCGACCTGCTCGCGATCGCGTGCGGTGGTCACGCCGGCGACGAACGGTCGATGGCCCGGGTGGTCGCGTACTGCGCGCGACGCGGTCGGCCGGCGATCGGTGCGCATCCGTCGTACCCGGACCGCGAGGGCTTCGGCCGCCGTACGATCGAGATCGGCCCGCAGGCGCTGCGCGACAGCGTGGCCGCGCAGTGTGCCTCGCTCGCGAAGGTCGCGGCGGCACACGGTGCACGGGTGCAGTACATCAAGCCGCACGGCGCGCTCTACCACGATGCCGCGCGCGACCTGACCGCGGCCTCGGCCGTGCTGATCGGCGCGCGCCAGTCGCTCGGCTCCGAGGTCGTCGTGATCGGGCCGCCGCACGGCGTCCTGCACAACGCGGCGCTCGACCTCGGGCTGGCGTATCTGCGCGAGGGCTTCGCGGATCGCGCGACGCGCCCGGACGGCTCGCTCGTGCCGCGCTCCGAGCCGGGCGCGCTGATCACCGAACCCGTCGCCGCGGCCGCGCGTGCGCGCCGGCTGGCCG
>DASTSE010000199.1:0-8404 GCA_035760865.1 Dokdonella sp. | reverse complement strand
TGGCGAGGATCGACTCCGCCGTGGCGCGATCGCCGCTCGCGCACGCGACCACGAACCGCTCGCGCTCGTCGGCGGGTCCGCCGTCGACCGCGCCCGCATCGCGCAGCAACGCGACTACTTCGGTCATCCCCATGTGCCGCGCGATCGTCAGCGCGGGCACGCCGTGCGCGTTGCGCGCGTTCGGGTCGGCGCCCGCGTCGAGCAGGATCTTCACGACCGTGGCCGAACGCCGCCGGCGCAACGCGTGCGGCAACGGCCCGTCGCCGGCGCGCTCGTTCGCGTCGCCGCCATGGGCGAGCAGCAGGCGCAGGTACTCGGGGCGCTCGAAGTCGAGCACGCGCAGCATCGCATTCGTGCCGCGGATGCGCGCGCCGGCGGCGAGAAGCAGCCGCACGCACTCGACGTCGCCGCCTTCGACCGCGTGGTAGAGCGACTCGTTGTCGTCGGGGTCCGCGCCCGCGTCGAGCAGCAATCGCGTCAGCGCCGCGTCGTGATGGCGGCCCGCGGCCGCGTACAGCACGCTGAGCGGATCGCCCGGAAACGCCGGGTCTTCGGTCGCCTCGTTCGGGTTTGCGCCGGCCGCGAGCAGCATCGCGACGACCTCGCGCACGCCCGCGGCGAAATCGGGCAGGCGCACGAACGCCGAGAAACACGCGGCGACGAGCGGCGTGCGCGTCCAGCCCTCTCCACGCGAGCGCGGCCAATCGGGATCGGCGGCGAGCTGCGCACGAACGGCCGCGACGTCGCCGATCGCGCAGGCGAGCACCGGTTCGGCGTCGAGCAATCGGGGGTGTTCGCGCAGCAGGCGTGCGGCGAGCGCGGGGCGCGCGGACCGGAAGCCGCCACCGAACGTCCACTGCTTCCAGCGCCGCAGACGTTCGGCAGCGTCCAGGCCGGCCGCGTGCGCCTCGACGAAGTGCTTGAGCTGCGGCCACGAGGGGAAGCCGTATTCTCGCGCGAGGCTCGATTGCATGTCGTGCAGGCGCAGGTCGAGCGCGGCGAGCGACGCGTCGTCCCTGCCCTGCGCCGCGGGCAGCGACGCACGCAGGCGCTCGAACGCGCTGCGCTCGCCGGCACGGTACGCGGCGAGCAGTTCCTTCGCTTGCTTCCTGAGCTGATCGAGATCCGGCCGTTGCGGCAGGCTTGTCATGACAACCTCCATGCATGGATGCCGAAGGTCCGCAATCCCGGCTGCACAAAGGTCGTGGATGGCACGCGACGCGCAAGTGGGTTCAACCCTTTCCGCGGACCCGGAGGCGGCTTGCGACGCCGACGCCGACGATAGCAGATGCGTCGCCGCGTCGGCGAGGGCGGCTGTGGCATCGATAGCCCGCCGGAATGGTCGCATCACGCGCTCTTATGGCGATAAACCGCGCGCATCGCGCGATGCCAACTTTTCATTGGCGCCCGCGGCCCTCCGTGGCTAGCGTCGTTCGCAGCAGGGCTGGAGCCTATTGGCCGACGAAGACCCGCCCTCGGGGAGACGCAAGATGAAGTGCGGCTGCGGTTCCAGCATCCTGCCGGCGCACCGGCGCCGGCGCGCTCGCGTCGTGCTCGCGCTGCTCGTGCTGCTCGCCTCGTGCAGCGCCGCCGCTGCGCACCAGCTCATGGCACACGCGATCGCCGGTGGTGGCGGGATCAGTCGTTCACCGGGCGGCTGCCGCACGCTCGAGGGCAGCATCGGCGAGACCGCGGTGGGGGTTTCCGGCAATGCCGGATACACGCTGCACGCGGGTTACTGGGCCGGCGCGGGCAGCGTCCGGCGTGAGTCCGTCTTCCGTACCGGCTTCGAGGAATGCCAGTGATGAATCGCGCGCCGCGCCACCTCCGATCGCTGCTTCGGCGAGTACTGCTCGTCATGCCATGCGCATGCACGATGTCCGCATTCGCCGATCCGCAATTGCCCGACTTCGTCTACCAGGGGCGCCTGCAGGAGAACGGCGCGCCGGCGAACGGCAGCTTCGATCTCTCCTTCGCGCTGTTCGACGCGCCGAGCGGCGGCAACCAGGTCGGCACCGCGATCGACGAGCCCGACTATCCCGTCGACGACGGCCTGTTCAGCATCTCGCTGGCCTTCCCGGGCGCATTCGCCGGCACGCAGCTCTATCTGCAAGTCTCCGTCGAAGGCGTGCCGATGCTGCCGCGGCAACCGGTCGCGACGACGCCGGTCGCCCAGTTCACGCTGAGCGGCAGCACGGGCCCTGCGGGGGGCGACCTCACCGGTTCGTATCCGAGCCCGAGCATCGCGAGCGGTGTCGTGACGAACGTGAAGCTGGCCGACTTTGCGGTCACCAATTCCAAGATCGCGGACGACAGCGTCACGGGCAGCAAGATCGCGTTCCTCGCAGTCGGCAATGGCGAGCTCGCGTCGAACGCGGTCACGTCCTCGAAGATCGCCGACGGTGCAGTCGCCGGCGCCGACCTCGCCGACGGCAGCGTCGGCACGGCCAAGCTCGCCAACGACAGCGTCACGCGCGGCAAGATCGCCGGCGGGTATTCCGCCGGTGCGATATCGATCTCGCTCGGCGCGCACGTGTGCGCCGACGCCAATCTCGGCGTCCCGGGCGCGCAAGCGGGCGACATGGCGATCTTCAACGTGCAGGCCGGAGCCAGCCTGCCCGGCGGCGTGCTCGTGCAGCCGCTCGGCGTGCCGAGCAGCGGCACCGTGGCCACGCGCTTCTGCAACCTCGGTGCGGCCGGGATATCGTTTTCGAACCTGCCGGTCTACGTGCTCACGCTGCGTTGACGGGCGCTTGCCGCATCGCCGCTGCGCGCAAGCGCCATGCGGCGATCGCGAGCCAGCAGACGATCAGAATGATCACCGTCTTCTGGCTGACGCCGCGCGGACCGATGCGCAGCAGCGCATGCGCGAGCAGTGCGAGGAACGCGAGCACGGCGAGCGGCAGCGCAGTCGGGAAGCGCTTGCGCCAGTCCGCGTCGCCTCGCAGGCGCAGCGATTGCCAGAGCATCGCGAGCGTGACCGAAAGGAATGCGGTCATCGCGGCGAAACCGTGGATGCGCGCCTCGAGCGACATCGGCCCGGGTCGGGTCGCCGACTCCGCGAACGCCGTGAGCACGAGCGCGACTCCGGCCAGCGCGAACAGCGCGGGCGCCATTTTCGCCTGCGCGGGCGCCGCGATCGCGCGGAAGCCGAACCCGAGTGCGCCGAGTGCGGCTCCGAGGCCGACATACGCCGCCTTGAGCACCGCGCCATGCGCGCCGACGAGGTAGAAGCTCAGCGGCGCCGCGGTCCAGTCGAGGTCGTCGCGCGCGAACTGCAGCGCGACGCCCGCGAGCGCGAACGCGAGCTCGCCGCAGAGGGCGAACGTTCCCAGGCGCGCAGCGGTCGCGTAGCGTTCGGGGGCGATCTGCACGGCGGGCATCCTCGGCGACGGGCGGCGCATGATAGCGATCCGACGCTACCGCGGGGCGGACATCGCCGCGTAGGCGATCGACGCGATGATGCGTATATGCTTGTACGGCGGACTGGCGCCGACCGGCGCGATCCTGGGGGATCGATGGATGCACGACATGTCCTGGGCGGGCTGCTCGCCCTGGCCCTGCTGCTGTACTTGGTGAACGCGCAGCGCGATCCGTTGCGAACGCGGTTGCCGTTCGGCACGACCGACCTGTCGTCGGTGGAGGCGTCGTTGCAGCGCCTCGACCCCGGCGACCGGGCGCTCGTCGAAGCCTACGTCAAGCGCAGCAACGGCGACGTGCTGCCGGCGAAGTTCGCCGATCCGGACCAGCCGTTCACGGCGCGCACGTTCGGCGAAGCGATCGCGCTCGAGAAGGCATGGGACGTGAAGCGCGACGAGATGGACGCAGAAGCCGCCCGGCGCCAGGCCGATCGCGATGCCGCGATGGCCCCGCTGCGCGAAGCGGTCGAAGCGGGCGTCGTGCGAGCACAGGTGCTTGCGCCGCGCGACCTCGTCGCGGCGCCGGACCCGTCGGCGCCGGTCAAGCATGCGCTCGCGAGCGACGAGCCGGACGTCTTCGTCGTCACCGTTTCGCTGCACAACCTCGGCAGCAGGACGATCGAGCGCGTGCAGGGATCGCTCGAAGCGCAGGACCGCGAGGCCTACCTGCCGCTCGACCTCTGCTGGATCGACCTCGATGAGCGCACGCCGATCGAGCCGGCGAGCCGCGTCGAGGTCCGTTGCGCGAATCCGAACCGGCGCGCCGGCGACCAGCAGCGCGCGTTCATCGACGACCGCTCGGATCGCTTCACGCTCGTCTGGAACCCGAAGCGCGTCGTGTTCGCCGACGGCACGCAGCTCGACAGCGGTCTGTGACGGTGAGGCGCGGAGGTCCTAGCGGCCGACATCGCCGCGTCGACGCCAGTCCGGATCCCCTGTGAACCTTCCGAGCCACGAACGCCTTGCGGGCCCTCTGCTCACGCACGACATCGTCGACGCGATGCGCGCGGCGCTGTCCGCGGGACGGGCGACGTGGTCGGGTTCGCTCGACCTCGGCCTCAGCATCGGCGAAGCCACGCTCGCCGCCGGCGGCTGGCGCTGGCGCGATCGCGACTACCCGTGGCCGGGGCCGCTCAAGGAACGCACGATCTACGCCTGGGACGGCGCCGAATTCGTCGCCGCGCAGCGCTACGACCGCGCGCTGATCAAGCTCGTGCCGACCGCGTGGGGCGCGCCGACGTTCGAGATCGACGGCATCAAGATGCTGCCGACCTCGCAGTCGTCGCCGTACGAGGACGCACGGCGCAAGGTCGCGCTGATCGCACCGCTCGGCAAGCGCGTACTCGACACCTGCGGCGGCCTCGGCTACTTCGCGCGCGCGTGCCTCGAGCAGGGCGTCGCGCACGTGCATTCGTTCGAGAAGAATGCGGACGTGCTCTGGCTGCGCAGCCTCAATCCGTGGTCGCCCGATCCGGCGTCCGACGAAGCCCGCGGGCGGATGCAGCTCGAACACGCGGACGTGCACGAGCGTATCCGTGCCCTCCCCGCCGCGCACTACGACGCGATCCTGCACGACCCGCCACGCTTCGGCATTGCGGGCGAACTCTATTCGCAGGCGTTCTACGACGAACTCGCGCGCGTGCTGCGTCCGCGCGGTCGCCTGTTCCATTACACCGGCACGCCGAACCGCAAGACCAGCGGTCGCGACGTGCCGCTCGAGGTGGCGCGACGCCTCGCGCGCGCGGGCTTCGCGACCGAGCTCGCGCTCGACGGCGTGCTTGCCGTGAACGGGGCGGGAGCACGCGCGCGCTGATGCCGTTCAACCCTTGGGCCAGCCGACCGCGAGGTCGAAGCTCACGTCGCAGCTCATGTCGGTCTCGTTCATCGGCGCCTCGCGCGCTTCGGTCGTCACCTTGCCGCTCATGCGCGTGGCGCTCTTCGTCGTGAACGCGACATGGCCGTTGCCGCCGTCGAGTCCGGTCAGGGTGCCGTCGGACGCGACGTACATGAGGCCGACGATCGTCGCCATGTCGAGCTCGCCGCCGGTGTGCGCGATCTCCATCCAGCCGGCCGCGGTCGCCGCGCGTTGCGCTTCGACGGCGTCGCCGCGCGGGCTCGTGAACGTGCTTTCGCCGGGCGCTGCGGCGCATGCGCGGCATTTCGCCAGCGCACCGCGATCGAGCGGCTTCGCGGTGAGGTAGATCGTCGTCGTGACGACGCCCTGTGCGTCGCGCGCGTCCTCGAACGCGATGCCGTCGGTGAATGCGAGGCGCTTGCCGTCGCGCTCGCAGCTGCCGCTGACGGTGTCGGCGTGGACGGGCGAGGCAAGTGCGAGCAACAGCGTGGCGCAGAAGAGGCGCATGTCCGGACTCCGTTCGCGATCCCCGACGAGGACCTTCCCTCCGTGTACGGCAAGCGGTAGCGACGGGGGCCACCGCGGGTCGCCGCTGCGTCGGCCGGACGTCGAGTGCACGCCGTCGCTCAGGGCGTGTCGAAGCCGTCCTCGAACAGCGCCTCCGGATTCGGCACGAGCGCCAGGAACGTGCCGCCCGAGATGCCGCCATCGGCGCCCTCCGCGAGGACGCCGAGCAGCGCGCCGCTTGCACGGTCGTATCGCAGTATGCGGTCGCCCGCGAGCACGAGCAGGGTGCCGTCGTCGTCGATCGCGAGGCCGGTCGGCCGGTCGAGGCCGTCCACGAGGGTCCCGAGCGGCGCCCCGGTCGTCGCATCGAAGCGGTAGATCGCGCCGCTGCCTTCACCGCCGACGAGCACCGTCGCGCCTTCGTCGACGATGCCGCGCGTCTGGAAAAGGCCGCCGGTCGCGCCCGGGACGAACGCGGCGTCCACGTCGCCGGTCGCGGGGTCGATCCGCGCGACGCTGCTCGAGTCGTAGCCGGGCACGTACAGCAGGCCCGAGCCGCTCATCATGAGGCCGTTGTCGGCGCCGAGCAGGCCGCTGTCGGACGGCAAGATCGTGGCGATCACCGTACCGTCGAGTGGGTCGAGTTCGAGCACGCGGCTCGTGCCGTAGCTCGCGACGTAGATGCGGCCGTCGCTGCCGAACGCGAGACCGGTTGGATCGACATCGGCCTCGAGCTGGGCGAACACGTCGACGAACGCATACCCGGCGTCCGGGCGATAGCGCTGGACCTGGTCGTCCCGTTCGCTGACGACATACAGCAGCCCGTCGGCAGGATTGAGGCGCACCGCCTGGGCACCGTGGACGTGCCCCGCCTGTTCGAGCGGGCGCACGAACGCGCCGCTGCAGGCGTCGTAGATCGCGACGTTGTTCGAGAAGTACCCGCTCACGAGCAGGTGCCGCGCGCAGGTCGCGTGCGCGGCGGGCGTCAGGATCGACAGCAGCAAGGCGGCGGCGACGCGGATCGGCATGGCAGGATCCTCGGGCATGGGCCGCGACGATCCCCGTCCGCGCGCCGAAGGTCCTTCGCGCGCACCCGGCCATCCCTCCTTTTTTTCTCCTTTCCACCGGCGCGCGCCGCGAGGCGCAGCTCCATGCTTGCTAGCATTCTGCCCATGGACGACCCGGCAATGCCCGCGACCGCGTACCGCTTCCTCGACTGGCGCTACGAACCCGCGCACCGGCGCCTCGTCGGGGCCGGCGGCGACATCCGCCTGAAGCCGCTGCTCGATCGCCTGCTGCGTCGGCTGCTCGACGAGCCGGACGCCGTGATCGCGCGCGAACGCCTCATCGACGAGGTGTGGACGCGGCGCGAGGTCAACGACGAGGTGCTGTCGCGCGCCATCGCGGAATTGCGCAGCGCGCTCGGCGACGACGCGCGCGCGCCTCGTTACGTCGAAACGCTGTCGAAGGGCGGCTACCGCTGGATTGCGCCGGTCGAGCGTGTCGCCGCAGCAGCGCGCGCGCGGCCTGCGCCGCCACGTTGGCCCGTCGGTCGATTCGTCGCCGCCGTGCTCGGCCTCGCCGCGCTCGCGTCGCTCGTCGCATTCGTGGCATGGCGGCGCGGCCTCGATCGCGCCGGAAGTCCGGCCACGCTCGCGGTCGGGCTGCTCGGCGCGCATCCGCTTGCGACCGATCCGCGCCTCGAGTACGACGCGCGCTTCGATGCGTCCGGACGGGTCGCCTACATCCGCGGCTCGAACCACGACGATGCGAGCGAACTCGTGCTCGTCGATCCGAAGAGCCTCGCCGAACGTGTGCTCTGGCAGGACGCGAATGCGCTGAGGCACCCCGCGCCGTCGCCGGACGGTCGCGAGATCGCACTCTCGCGCTATGCCGGCGATGCATGCGAGCTGTGGATCGTCGACCTCGTCGACGGGCATCGCACGCGTGTCGCCGACTGCGCGCCGTCGCCACAGGGCGGACCGGAATGGGCCGATCGCGGCGAATCGCTCATCTTCACCGCTGCCGCGGTCGATGCCTCGCATGCGCCCGGCCTCGTGCTGCTCGATCGCCGGCGCGGCACGCGCCGCGTCCTCACCACGCCGCCCGTCGCCGAAGGCGCGCACGTCGATCCACGCCTGTCCGCGGATCGGGCGCGCATCGCGTACGCGAGCCGGCACGCCGGCGAGGAGCAGCTCTGGCAGGCGGATTGGCCCGGGCTGCGCGAGCGCCGCGCGATGCTCGCGCGCAGCGAGCCCGCGTACGGCCACGCGTTCGAACCCGCCGGCGACGCGCTCTGGGTCGCGGGCGACCTCACGCTGTATCGCGCGCTGCACCGGCTGCGCGCGGGACAGGCACCGGAACTCATCGGCGGGCGCGGAGCGCTGTCGATCGACCTGTCGCCGCACGGCGCGGCGGTCTGGTCGGAAGCGAACTACGACGCCGACGTGTGGCTGCGCGCGGACGCCGACGCGCCATGGGCCGTGGTCGCGCGCTCCAACCGCTACGAATCGCAGCCGGAGTTCTCGGCCGACGGCACGCGCATCGCCCTCGTGAGCAACCGCAACGGCGCCGAGGGCGTGCTCGTGTTCGATCGCCGCGACGGCAAGGTGCGGCCGCTCGC
>DASTSE010000198.1:0-14425 GCA_035760865.1 Dokdonella sp. | reverse complement strand
CCGGGCCCGCCGGCGACGCGCGCGCGCCGGCGCACGCGAGCGCGAGCAGCCACGCGCACGCGCCGGCCAGCGCGCGCGCCGGATGCATCAGCGACCGCCGTTCGCGCCGTGGGCGCCGGCTTCGCTGCCGCGCGCGCGCAGCCGTTCGGTCGCATAGTTGCTGCAGAACGCGCGGTACGGCGAGGACTGCATCGCGGTGTAGCCGCGTCCCTCGCACTGCTGCACGGCGAGCGTGCGCGCGCGCTCGGCGCAATGCTGCACGAGGAAACGGCCGTTGCGATTCGGATCGGCATCGGCGCAATGCTTCGGCGCGAGATCCGGGCAGGCGTCGCCGACGAAGTCGAGGTTGCCGCTCGCTTCAGCTCGCGTGCACGCGCGCGCGAGGATCGTCGCGCGCGAACCGCCGCCGCAGGCTTCGACGGCCTGCCAGGCGGCACCGCCGAACGTGCGGTCGGCTTCGGCGAAGCGGGCCGGATCGTCGGCCTGCCCCATCGTGCGGGTCACGTTGGCGCAGAACTTCGCCTTGTGGCTCGCGCAAACCGCCTTCGGACCGACGTACATCGAATACGACACGATCGAACCGAGCTGCGCCTCGCACGCCTGCGCAGTGATCGCCTTGCCCATCGCGTCGGGCGATTCGCTCGCGTAGTCGCAGCCGCCGATGCGCTTGCCTTCGTAGCTCATCGTGATCTGCTGGCCTTGCACCTGCGCCTTCATGCTGCCGCGATAGCCGTCCGGCAGCGTCTCCATCTCGCCGTCGCCGGTCATCGCGTTCCTGCCGGTGCAGACGATGTGGTACGACGCCTTGCTGCCTTCGATGCGGAAATCCTGCACGTCGCAGTCCTTGTCCTTCGGGATCGCCTGCGCGCTGACCGGCTGCGCGCGCGCGGTGCAGACCTCGACCGGCTTGCCGGGCATCGACATGCCGGCCATCTGCATCTTCGTGGTCACGCGGTAGCGGTCGCCGCTGTCGGGCGCGGCGACGGCGGCGATCGTCGCGCAGCCCAGTGCGGCGGCAACGAGGGTGCGCAGGTGGAACGAGCTCATGGGTCGACCTCTGGGGCAGCGCGCGCGGCGCGGGTCTTTGCCCTTACGCGAAAGCACGCCGGAAACCCCCAACGCACGCGACCGGCGCGTGCCGCCCGCGCCATGGCGATGGCGATGGCGAAGCGGCCGCGCTCCGCGCGGCCGGGCCTGTCGCGCCGTTCAGCCGCCCTTGCACGGCTGGGCGATGCACGGCCCGGCGACCTTCTCCTGCATGAGCTTGCGGCTCGCTTCGCGCTGCGCCTCGATCTCGCCGTAGGTCCGGCATGTCGTCGAGACGATGCGAGTGCCCGGCAGCGCGCCGCGCTCGCAGACGAGGCGGTCGCGGTCGCGCAGCTCGAGACGGCGTTGACCGACTCCTGCGCGTTGAACAGCGCGATCCTGTCGCCGTCGCCCATCGCGTCGACCGAGCCGGCCTTGTCGAACAGCGCCTGCATCTGCGCGAGGCCGTGTTCGACCTTTTCGCGCTCGGCCGGCTTCACGTATGCGTAGCGGCCACCGGCGTCCATTTCGTGGCGGACGTTCGCGGCGACTGTCGCGAACGCGTCCCTCGTGGTCGCCTGCAGCGGCGAGTCTGCGGCGAACGCGGATGTGCCGATCGCGACGGCGAGAACGGCGAGCATGGCCTTCATGCAACCCTCCGATGATGAAGTCGGGGCGGCGCCAACGATACGCCTCCCGGGATGCGCTCAGCGCAGGTCGCGCAGGATCGCACGCGCGGCGTTGTGGCCGGGGGCGCCGGTCACGCCGCCACCCGGGTGCGTGCCCGCGCCGCAGAGAAAGAGGCCCGGCAGCGCACCGCGGTAGTCGGCGTATCCGAGCATCGGTCGCGCGCTGAACAGCTGGTTGAGCGACAGCGCGCCGTGGAAGATGTCGCCACCGAGCAGGCCGAAGTCGCGTTCGAGGTCGAGCGGCGACTTGATCTGGCGACCGAGCACGGACGCCTTGAAGCCGGGCGCCCAGCGATCGACGGTGTCGATCATGAGGTCGGCGACTTCGTCGCGATGGTCGTCCCACGAACGTCCGTCGGGCAACTGCGGCGCGACGTGCTGGCAGAACAGGCTCGCGACGTGCCGGCCCGGCGGTGCGAGCGAGTCGTCGAGCGTCGACGGAATCAGCATCTCGACGATCGGCTGCTTCGACCAGCCGTGCGCGCGCGCATCGAGGTACGCGCGATCCATGTAATCAAGGCTCGGCGCGATGATGATGCCCGCCGTCAGGTGGTCGCCCTGCGCGGGCAACGCGCTGAAGCGCGGCAGCTCGGACAGCGCGACGTTCATGCGGAACGTGCCCGAGCCGCAGCGCCAATGGGCCATGCGTTCGCGCACGGGCGACGGCACCAGCGCGGGATCGAGCAGGCGTTCGTAGAGCAGCTTCGGGTTCACGTTGGCGACGATCGCGCGCGCGCGCAAGGTTTCGCCCCGGTCGGTGACGACGCCGACCGCGCGGCCGCGCTCGACGATGATCTCGCGCACGCCGCTGCCGGTGCGGATCTCGACGCCGGAGGTCGCGGCCGATTTCGCCATCGCCTGGGTGATCGCGCCCATGCCGCCGATCGCGTGGCCCCACGCGCCCTTGACGCCGTTGACCTCGCCGAACACGTGGTGCAGCAGCACGTACGCGCTGCCCGGCGTGTACGGGCTCGCGTAGTTGCCGACCACGCCGTCGAAGCCGAACAGCGCCTTGATCGGTTCGCTCTCGAAGAAGCGCTCGAGGTACTCGGCCGCCGAAATTGCGAACAGGTCGAGCAGGTCGGTGCGCAGGCCGGCGTCGAGCGCCTTCACGCGCCGGCCGAGACGACCCGCGCGCAGCAGCTCGGGCAACGCCTTGAACCAGCCGCCTTCGACGACGTTGGGCGGCGCCTCGAGCGCGAGCGCACGCAGTTCGTCGGCGATCGCGTCGAGTCGTCGTTCGTACTCGGGCAGCCGCTCGGCGTCGCGCGGCGAGAACTTCGCGACTTCGGCGCGCGTGCGGCCGCCGCCGCTGACGAGGTAGCGTTTCGCCGGATCGGGATCGTCGCCGAGCGGCAGGAAGTTGTTGAGCTTGCGCTGCACGACGCGCAGGCCGTGCCGTTCGAGCTCGAGCTCGCGGATCACCTTCGGCTGCAGCAGCGACACCGTGTACGCCGCGACCGAATTGCGGAAGCCGGGATGGAATTCCTCGGTGACCGCGGCGCCGCCGACGACGTCGCGCCGTTCGAGCACGGTGACGGTGCGCCCCGCGCGCGCGAGGTAGGCGGCACAGACGAGGCCGTTGTGGCCGCCGCCGATCAGGATCGCATCGCGCATGGATTCGCTCATGCGTCGATTATCGGCTGATTTCGCCGCGCGCGGCGCGGCGCTCAGCGGACGGCGGCCTCGAAACCGTCGTCGAAGATCGCGTCCTCGACGTCGGGCACGAAGCGCTCGGCGGCCGCGGTCGGCAGGTCGCCGACGGTGTCGCCCGCGAACGCCCAGCCGCCCGCGAGCAGGATGCTGCCGTCGGCGAGCGTGACCGGCGTCGCCTCGTAGCGCGGCACGGCCATCGGGCCCACCTCGTCGAAACTCGCCGTCGCAGGGTTCCAGCTTTCGGCGATCGGGACCGCGACGCTGCCCGGTTCGCCGGCGACGTGCGCGCCGCCTGCGACGAGCACGCGTCCGTCGGGCAGGCGGGCCGCCGCCTGCAGCTCGCGCGCGTAAGCGAGCGTGCCCGCGGGCGCGAACGTGCCGCTGGCCGGATCGTAGACGGCCGCGTCGGGGTGGTAGACCGGGAAGCCGCCGTTGTAGCCGCCGTCGCTGCCGCCGGCCATGAGCACGCGACCGTCGGCGAGGCGCACGAACGACTGCACCTCGCGCGGTTCGGGCAGGTCGCCGGTCGGCGCGAACGTGGCGGTCAGCGGATCGTAGAGTTCGGCGCTCGCGAGCGGCCCGCCGACGCCATCGCCGCCCGCGATCAGCACGCGGCCATCGGCGAGGCGGACCGCGAGCGGCTGGATGCGCGCTTCGACGAGGCTGCCGGTCGCGCTGAACGTGCCCGTCGCGGGATCGTAGAGCTCGGCCGTGGCGAGCACGTCGCGCGCGGTGAGGCCGCCCGCGACGAGCACGCGGCCGTCTTCGAGCAGGGTCGCGCTCGCGACGTAGCGCGGGCCGGCCATCGCGCCGGTCGCGCTGAACTGGCCGGTCGCCGGATCGTAGATTTCGGCGGTCGCGAGCGCATCGCCACTCGCTCCGCCGCGTCCGCCGAGCACGAGCACGCGGCCGTCGGCGAGCGCGGCGACGGTCGGGCGCATGCGGATCTCGGTCATCGATCCGGTCGGCACGAACGCGTCGGTCGCAGGGTCGTACAGCTCGGCCTGGATCAGGTGCACGCCGAAGTCGGCGATGCCGCCCGTGAACAGCACGCGGCCGTCGGGCAGCAACGCGGCGCCATACGATGCGCGCGGCGTCGCCATGTCGCCGCTACGCTGGAATGAGCCGCCCGCGTGCACGGGCGCACAGAGGACGGACGCGAGGATCGCGCTGGCGAAGATGTGCAGTGGATGCATGGCGGACTCCGGGCGGCGGCAACGAATGCCCACCCTGCGCCGGTACCGGCGCGGCCGCATGCGTGTCGGCTCATGCGCGCATTCGCGCGCCATTTGGAACGCGGCCGTAGCGTCCGCGGCGCCTCATTCCCAGCCGTTCGCGAAGATGTGGTCGTGATCGAGCGCATTGGCGACATCGACGTCGATGACGACATCCTCGGCCTCGTGGCCCGAATAGTCGTAGGCGACCGCGCTGATGTCGTAGCGGCCGTTGGCGATCGTCTGCGTGTCCCAGTCGAGCCGGTACGGCTGGCTCGCGTCGGTGCCGATGAGCGCGCCCGAGGCGCGGAACTCGACGCGCGATACGCCGAAGTCGTCGTGCGCGTCCGCGGTGAGCACGGCGACGCCGCCGAGCACGTCGTTCTTCGCCGGCGTGAGCAGGCGCACGACGGGGGCCGCGGTATCCGCGGCCGGCGGCTCTGGCGGCTGCGGCGCGCCGCCGTCGTCGATCCGATAGCTGACGAGATTGGACCAGTTGACGTTGCCGGCCAGGTCGGTCGCAGCGAGCTGGAACAGCCGGTAGCCCGCGCCGAGCGGCGCGGTCGCCAGGGTGAACCGGTACGGCGCGCTGTCCGCGCGCGCGCGCCACACGTTGTCGACGTAGAGGTCGAGCCGGGCGATGCCGGTGTCGTCGTAGGCGTGCGCGTCGAACGCGGTCGCGCCCGCGATCGCGGCGCCGCCGAGCGGCACGAGCAGCGAGGCCTGCGGCAGGCTGTGATCGGCCGCGGGCGCGGCGAACGGCGCGATCGGCTCGCGCCCTTCGCGCGTGATGCGCACCGCGGACTCGCCGTCGTCGATGCGCACGACGTTGCCCGGCGGCGCGTCGGTACTGAAGCTCACGTCGGCCGGCACCTGCAGCAGCGGATACTCGAAGTCGAGCGCATCGGGATTCACGTTCGCGCTGCTGCCGATGCGCACCGCCGCGACGCGCGCGCCGCGCAAGGTCGCGGCGCGGAACACGGTCGGCCCCTGGGTGCCGTCGAACGTGTGGTCGTCGGACTGGATCAGGTAGTCGACGATGCCGGCGCCGTCGAACACGACGTCGTCGAAGCGCGCGGCGCCGCCTTCGGCGGAAACCGCCTGCAGGCGCAGCGCGCCTTCCGCATTGCCGTACAGGCGTGCGTCGAGATAGTGGTAGGCGTTGCCGTAGGCGCCGTGCGCGAGGCCCGCTCCGCCGTTGTGGTACGCGGCGAAGTCGGCGAGCACGTGCGGCTCATCGTCGTTCTGCCAGACGAACAGGCCGTGGCGCGCGTTGTTGTGCGCGACATTGCCGCGCGAGAAGTCCCACACCCCGTGCTCCTGGCTCGCGCCGCTGCTCTCGGGCCAGTCGAAACCGGACGCATCGACGTTGCCCTGCACGCCGACCGCGACCGAATCGCGCACGACGTTGCGCAGGCCCTGAGCGAGCGTGAAGCCGTTGAGGCGGAAGCCGCGGTACGACGGTTCGGCGAGGATGCGCGCGGCGATCGCGTGGTCGTAGACGGTATCGTGCGTCTCGTCGCCGCGCTCGTCGGGCGCGGCGAGATCCCACCAGTAGGCCTCGTCGACGGTCGAGTAGGCGACCGTGTCGTGGAACGTGATGCCGTGGCTCAGGTGCGGCACGAACGCGTGCGAGCCGCCGTCGCGCACGACGGTACCGATCACCTGCGAACCGCGGCTGCCGTCCTGCGAATGATGGAAGTGCAGGCCGTAGCGTCCGAGCACGGGCTCGGTCGCGTCGTCGCCCGCGCGGCGCGGCCCCATGTAGCGGACCTGCACGTACGCGATCGTCTGCGGACGCCACGCATGCACGAACACGTGCGCGCGCCCGGCTGGCGTGCCCTCGATGCGCACGTTGCGCGTGAGGTCGATCACCTCCGCGGTCCAGCGCGCGTCGACCATCGGGTGCGCGTGCGCGGTGGCGAGATCCCAGCGGATCGTGTTGCCGTCGACGCCGGTCACGGTCGCCTCGTCGAAACCGTCGACGCTCGCCGCACCGACGGTCGGCGACTCGGTCGGCGCGATGCTGATCGCATCGCCGACCTGCCAGCCGACCGGCGCGGCTTCGAGCGTGGCGCTCGTGGCGCCTGCGGCGATGCCGCCGTCGAGGCGCAGCCAGCCGCTGCGCGGGCTGCCGACGAGGTCGAGTCGTCCCGGCCCCATCACCCAGAGCCCGACATCGCTCGCGAGCGGAACCATGCCGCCGCCGACGAAGGCCGACTCGTCGACGTCGACGAAACGCAGGATGTGTTCGACCGACGGGTTCTCCGGTCGCATCACGAGGCCGCCTTCGACGACGACGTTGGCGTCACTCTCGAGCGTGCCGCCGTGCGCGGCGTCGTAGCGCAGGGTGCCGCCCCTGCGCACGTGCAGGCCGTGCAGGCGCAGGTCGGGAAGGTCGAACACGACGTCGGTACCGGCGGCGATCTCGACCGAGTCGCCCTCGAGCGGGACTTGGCCACCCCATGTGGCAGGCGCGCTCCATGCGCCGGAAACGACGCTCACGCGCTCGACGGCTGCGGCCGGCCACGGCGCGAGCGACAGCAGCAGCAAGAGCGGCAGGCGGCGGCGATCCTGGCGACGATCGGCAAGGCGCATCGGACGGCCATCGGTCGGGCGACCGCTGCAGTCTAGGCGGAGGCGCGTCGTCCTCGCGTGCGACGCGTCGCAGTTCGGTATCAATGTTCCATTGTTTGCCGCTCGCGCATCGGCGCGAACGCGAGCACGATGCCGAGCAGGCACAGCGCCGCGACGTACCAGGCGGGCGCGAGGGGCGCGTTCCTCATGAGCAGCGTGACGACGAGCGGCGTGAGGCCGCCGAACACGGCGTAGGCGACGTTGTAGGCGAACGACACGCCCGAATAGCGGACCGGGGGCGGGAACGCCTGCACGAGCAGGACCGGGATCACGCCGACGACGCCGACGCAGAAGCCGGTTGCACCGTACAGCGCGTACAGCGCGCCGGGTGCCTGCGCGAGCCTGTAGTAGAACAGCAACGTCGTCGCGAGCAGCAGCGCACAACCGAGGCCGAGCGCCCTCGCCGCGCCGATGCGGTCGGCGAGCAGGCCGAAGGCGATGCAGCCGAGCGTGAGCGCGAAGGTCGCAACGCTGTTGGCGGCGAGCGCGCGCGGCGCCGCGACCGCGTACAGCTTCTGGATCAGCGTCGGCGTCATGAGGATGAGCACGACGATCGCCGCGGTCAGCAGCCAGGTCAGCAGCATCGACCGCACCACCGCCCGGCCGTGGCCGGCCAGCACGACCTGCAGCGGCAACCCGCGCACGAGCTCGCGCCGGCGCCGCAGATCCTCGAACACGGGCGTTTCCTCGAGCAGGCTGCGCAGGAACACCGCGCACAGCCCGAATACGCCGCCGACGAGAAACGGCACGCGCCATCCCCATTCGAGCAGCTCGGCCGCCTCGAAGCGCGCGGTGACCCAGGTCGCGATCAGCGACCCGAGCAGGATCCCCGCGGTGAGGCCGGCGGTCAGCGTGCCGCAGGCGAAGCCGATGCGCGGTTCCGGTACGTGTTCGGCGACGAACGTCCACGCCCCGGGCACCTCGCCGCCGACCGCGGCGCCTTGCAGGATGCGCAGCAGCAGCAAGGCGATCGGCGCGGCCGCACCGATCGACGCCCAGGTCGGCAGCAGGCCGATCGCGAGCGTCGGCAAGGCCATCAGCAGCACGCTCAGCATGAACATCCGCTTGCGACCGTCGCGGTCGCCGTAATGCGCCATGAGGATGCCGCCGAGCGGACGCGCGAGGTAGCCGGCGGCGAACAGGCCGAAGGTCTGCAGCTGGCGCAGCCAGTCCGGCGTGTCGGGCGGGAAGAACAGCTGGCCGATCGTCGAGGTGAAGAACACGAAGATGATGAAGTCGTAGAACTCGAGCGCACCGCCGAGCGCGGCGAGCGTGAGCGTGCGCAGTTCGGCACGGGTCAGCGACGTGGCGGGCATGGCGATCCAGGCAGGAAGTCCGCACGCAGGTATAGCATGCGCGGCGACACTGCAACGCGTGCGGGCGAAGTGGGATACTCGCGCTCCCGACCGGAGTTCGTCCAATGCGTATCGTTGCGTTCCTGTTGGCGGTCTCGATCGCGGCGCTCGCCGGTTGCGCACACGACGTGAGGTTGTCGGGCTACGCCCGGCCGCGTGCGGCGTTGCAGGTCGGCGGCCAGCCCGCAGCGGACCAGTTGCGCGCGTTCGCCGGCGGCGGCGGCGTCGTGATCGACCTGCGCGGGCCGGACGAAGCGCGCGGCTACGACGAGGCGGCGCTCGCGAGTCGACTCGGCCTGCGCTACCTCAACCTGCCGGTGGGCGGAGCCGCGGACCTCACGCCGGCCAACGTCCAGGCGCTGCACGCCGCGCTTGCGGCGGCGGGCGGACCGGTACTGCTGCACTGCGCGAGCGGCAACCGCGCCGGTGCGCTGCTCGCGCTCGAGGCGGCGCGCTACGAAGGTCTCGATGCGGAGGCGGCGCTCGCGCTCGGGCGCAGCGCCGGCATGAAATCGCTCGAGCCGGCCGTGCGCGAACGCCTCGCAGCACCCGCCCGGCCCTGACGCGCTTCAGAACATCGCGGCGAGATCCTTGCCGATCGATTCGGGCGTGTCGGTCGGCGCGTAGCGCCTGACGACCTTGCCGTCCTTGTCGACGAGGAACTTGGTGAAGTTCCACTTGATCGCCTCGCTGCCGAGCAGGCCTTTCGCTTCCTTCTTGAGGTAGCGATAGAGCGGGTGCGCGCCGGCGCCGTTGACGTCAACTTTCGCGAACAGCGGGAACTGCACGTCGTAGGTGAGCGAACAGAAGTTCTTGATCTCGGCTTCGTCGCCGGGCTCCTGGTGGCCGAACTGGTCGCACGGAAAGCCGAGCACGACGAGGCCCTGTCCGCGGAACTTCTCGTACAGCGCCTCGAGACCGGTGTATTGCGGCGTGAAACCGCACTTCGAGGCGACGTTGACGATCAGCATCGTCTTGCCGCGATAGGCCGACAACGACTGCTCGTCGCCGTCGATGGTCTTCGCGCTGAAGTCGTAGATCGAAGTCATGGCCGCCTCCGGGTTCGCGCCAGTGTATGCCCGCGCCGCCGCGCGGCCTAGGGGCCGGGCACGCGGCGCCGACGGCGCCGCTCGCTCAACCCCAGACTTCGGCGAACACGCGCGCGAAGTTGCCGCCGAGGATCTTGCCGATGCGCGCGTCCGGGTGGCCGCGCGCGGAAAGCATGCCCGCGAGGACGTCGAAGCGATCGGCGACGTTGAGGTCGGGAATGAACATGTAGAGGTCCGCGGGGCGTCCCTTGTCGAAGATCCCGTCCGCGGTCATCGCCGCGATGTTGTCGCGGTTGTCCTGCTCGAACCGGGGCGTGCGCTCGACCGGCGCGATGCCGCCGTCGGTGCCGATGCCGACATGGTCCTCGCCGCAGACGTCGATCGCGTGCTCGATGTGGCGGATCACGTCGACCGCCATCGGCTGCGTGTCCGTGCGCAGGTACGGCCAGAAGATGATGCCCGCGACGCCGCCGCGATCGGCCATCGCGCGCAGCTCGGCGTCGGTCGTGTTGCGCGGCAGGTCGGCGAGCGCGCGGCAGCCGGTATGGCTGATCAGCACCGGCGCCTTCGATGCCGCGATGCCCTCGGCGATCGTGCGCTGCGACCCGTGGGCGAGGTCGACGACGACCTTGTCCGCATTCAGGCGTTCGATCAGCGCATGGCCGAAGTGGCTGAGGCCCGCGTTGCCGGGCTCGGTGCAGCCGTCGCCGGCGAGGTTGCGCCGGTTGTGGGTGATCTGCACGACGCGGATACCGAGTCGGCGGAACAGCGCGACGCGATCGAGGTCCTCGCCGATCGGCTCGCTGCCCTGGAAGCGCGGGATCAGGCCGAGTTGGCGCGCCGCGTGCGCGCGGCCGAGGTCGGCCGCCTCGCCGATGAAGCGGAACGCGGCCGGGTTCTTCGCGACGATGTCGTGCACGCGCGCGAGCTGCGCCTTCATCCTTTCGAACTGCGCGTCGTTGTTCCAGTAGCGGCCGTTCGGGCCGATGCTGAGCAGCACCGCGGCAAGACCGGAGGCGCGCGCGGCGGCGATTTCACGCGGCGCGTCCTTCGGGTCCGCATCGGGCGCGAACAGGAAAAGGCCGCTTTCGCCGTCGATCGCGATCGCGTCGCGGTAGCGCGGCCAGGCCGGCGGGTCGGCGGCACGAACACGCGGGCCGAGCAAACCGGCCGCGGCGACTCCCGCGGCCACGAGGAACTCGCGTCGATCCGGCATCGCATCTCCCTCGGCGCATTCGACGTACGACAGGCTTCGCAGTTTCGGAGTATAGCCGCGGCCGCGCGGAGCCGTGCAAGCGTCAGCCCACGCGGCGGAACGCGATCGCGGGCCCGGCCAGCACGTCGGGCGGAAGGTAGTGGTCGACCAGCAGGAACGCGAACAAGGCCATCAGGTATACGATGGAATAGTTGAACACGCGCATCGCGAAGAAGTCGTCCGGCGGGTCGAGCAGGCGCACCGCGTAGTAGAGGAACGCGCCGCCGAGCACGAGCGCGCCGCCGAGGTAGAACAGCCCGCTCATGCCGGTCAGGTACGGCAGCACCGTGATGACGACGAGCAGCACGGTGTAGAACAGCACGTGCCAGCGCGTGTAGGTCACGCCGTGCGTCACCGGCAGCATCGGCACCTGCGCGCGCGCATAGTCGTCGCGACGGAAGATCGCGAGCGCCCAGAAGTGCGGCGGGGTCCAGATGAAGATGATGAGGAACAGCAGCAGCGCGTACGGATGCACGCTGCCGGTCACCGCGGCCCATCCGAGCACGGGCGGCGCGGCGCCCGCCGCGCCGCCGATCACGATGTTCTGCGGCGTCGCGCGCTTCAGGTAGGCGGTGTAGACGACCGCGTAACCGATCAGCGAGGCGAACGTGAGCGCCGCGGTGAGCGGGTTGACCCACGCGATGAGGATCGCCATCGACAGCGCGCCGAGGATCAGCGCGAACGCGAGCACCTGGGCCGGCGTCAGCGCGCCGGTCGCGAGCGGCCGATGCGAAGTGCGCGCCATCACCTTGTCGATGCGCTGGTCGATCAGGTGGTTGAGCGCAGCGGCGGACGCCGCGGCGAGCCAGATGCCGACCATGCCGGCGACGACCGGCCGCATCGGCGGCAGCCCCGGCACCGCGAGGAACATGCCGATCACCGCGGTGAACACGATCAGCGCGACGACGCGCGGCTTGGTCAGTTCGAGATACTGGCGGGCGATGGGCGGCATGGGTCCGATTTTCCCGGAAGCAACGGAGATTGAAACACGAAGGACGCGAAGTAGAGCTGAAGCGGATGGAAAGGCCTGGAACATCACCATGACGAGCGCACGAAGAAGGCGGCACCCTTCGAAGGATTGCTTTCCTCCGTGTGCTCCGTGTGCTCCGTGTGCTCCGTGTTTCAATCTTTCCGTTTTCTCGTTGCTTCGTGTCCTTCGTGTTTCAGTCTTTCGGGACCCTCTTCGACGCCGCGTGGCAAAACCCGCACGAGCAGCGCGATCAGCGAGAACAGTAGCAGCGCGGCGACGCCGTTGTGCGCCGTCGCGACCGGCAGCGGCAGCAGCAGCTTGACGTTGAGGATGCCGAGCGCGACTTGCGTGCAGAGCAGTGCGCCGACGAGCGCCGCGTGCGCGCGCAGGCCGCGGCGCCAGGCGAGGGTCGCGGTCGCGAGCACGTGGCCGAACACGACGAGCGCGCCGATGCGGTGCGCGATCTGGATCGCCGCGCGCGCCGCGGCGTCGAGCACGCCGCCTTCGTAGTTGACGCCGATGCCGCGCCAGAGCACGAAGCCTTGGTGGAAATCGGTCTGCGGCCACCAACTGCCGGCGCAGGTCGGAAAGTCCGCGCCGCAGGCGAGTGCGGCGTAGTTCGCGCTGGTCCAGCCGCCGAGCGCGATCTGCAGCGACAGCAGCGCGAGCGCGACGACGACCATCGGCCGCAGCCTGCGCTGCGCGTCGTCCGGCGCGGCGCGGCGGGCGAGCGAGAGTGCGACCGCCGCGAGCAGCGAGAACGTGAGCAAGCCGCCGAGCAGATGGCCCATGACGACGATCGGCTTGAGCAGCAGCGTGACCGTCCACATGCCGAGCATCGCCTGGAAGATCACGACGCCGGCTGCGGCGACCGCGACCCGGAACGGCCAGCCCCGTCGCAGTGTCGCGGCGGCACCGAGCGGCAATGCGAGCGCGAGCGCCGACAGCAGCGCGGACGCCGCGTACAGGCCCTTGATATAGAGCGCGATGCCGATCGCGGCGAAGAGCGCGGCCGCGAGCAGCGCGGCCACCTGTGCGCGCCGCGGCCAGGCGGCGACCAGCGCGAGCGCGAACACGAGCGTGCCGAGCGTGCCCGCAAGCATGCGGTGTACCTGTTCGCGCCACGCCTTGTGCGTCTCGAACGGCCGATCCGGAAACGCCTCGTTCGCGCGCGCGATGTCCTGCTCGTGGCCGGGCCAGGTCGCCTTGCCGTAGCAGGTCGGCCAATCGGGGCACGACAGCCCGGCGTTGGACAGGCGCACGAACGCACCGAACACGATGACGAGGAACGCGAACAGGGTGGCGAACGCGGCGAGGCGGAACGGCGTCGTGGTCCTCGGCAGGTCACCCCTTCACGACGCGCGCGAGATCCTTGCGCAGCTTGTTGGCGTCGTAGCCTGGTGGGTAGCTCAACACGAGGAAGCCGTGCGGATCGGCGAAGGCGACCGCCACCTCGTCCGCAACCGCGGGCCGCAGGCGCGCGAGGCGCTCGTCGAGGTCGCGCGCGGCGCGCACGGGTTTCATCGCCGCGAGCGCGCCCGCGGGCAGGTCCGCGAGCACGACGACATTGACCCGGTACGCGTTCTGGTTCAGCGTGAGGCGCGCGCGGCGCAGCTCGTCGACGCGGTCGAGGCATGCACGCGCGCAGCCCGGGCCGGGAATCGCGAACACCGTCCACGACCAGTTCTCGTCCTTCCAGGCGATCGACGTGCCGTCGTCGTAGACGATGCGGGCATGGGTGAGATCCTGCGGCGGCTCGATCAGCGTGCCGTAGTTGCGCATCCCTGCCGGGCGCCAGCCGAGCGCGTTGAGGACGTACGCGGTCACGAGCGGCGCGGCGAACAGCAAGAGGATCAGGATCAGGCCGATCCGGTTGCGCGTGCGGGGCGTCATCGGGGTTCCTCGTGCCGGGGCCGGCGCGAGGGCCGGTGGAGGATGAAGAACGTCGCCGCGACCACCGCGGCGAAAGTGAACCAGGTGAATGCGTAGCCGTAGTGGCGTTCGGGCGGGAACACGTCCGGCTTCCACTCGCGCACGAAGGTGCTGACCTCGCCGTCGGGCAGCTGCAGCAGCACGCGTGCATCGAGCGGCCGGCCGAGATCGGCGGCGACTTCGTCGAGATCGAGGTAGATCGTCGTCTTCGGCCAGCCCGACTGCCGCGGCAGAGCATTGCCGCCGAGGCGCAGGCCGCTGCCGGGCGGCGGAGCGTACAGCGCGCGGATGGTCTGCGCATCCTGCGGCGGCGGCGGGATCGCCGGCAGCGCACCGCGCGCATCGCGCGCGAGGAAACCGCGATCGACGAGCACCGCGGGGCCACCCGATGCGGGCTCGAACACGTCATAGACCATGACACCGGCGCGGCCGTCGCGCACCTGGTTGTCGAGCACGTACGCGCGCACGGGATCGAAACGGCCGCTCGCTTCGACCGCCGGATACCGCGTGGTCGTTTCGCGCCGGGCCTGCTCGAGCGATACCGGGGCCTGCCGCGCGGCACCGTCGAATGCGGCAAACAGAGCCTCCTTCTCGTGCGCGCGGCGCAGCTGCCAGCTGCCGAGCGCGACGAACAGCGCGATG
>DASTSE010000197.1:0-15806 GCA_035760865.1 Dokdonella sp. | reverse complement strand
ATGATCGATTTCTTCTTCGTGCCGTTCTTCGGCGCCTGCATCCACGTCCCGCCACCGCCGCCGAACCAGATCGTATTTGCGCACCTCGCCAAGCCGATGAAGACGCCGGAGATCTGGGATCCGTACTGGCTCCGTGGCGAGCTACGCGTCGAGACGAAGAAGAATTCGCTGGCGGGATCGGCGTACACGATGGCCGATGCCTCGCTCGTGCCTTACGACGGCTAGGAGTCCGCAAACCGGAACGAGGGCACTCGCATGCACCGCTCGCCACTGACGTCCGGCAGGACGTCCCGTTCGCCGCACGTCGACCCGGTCTGCACGCACGATGGCGTCTGCGTCCGGCGCATCCGGTCCGGGAGACGCAACGCGGGCCGAATGACGCCGCTCGGTCGTCTGCTGGTGCTCGTGGCGGTCGCGGCGCTCGCAGCGCTCGCCGGATGCCGGAGCGAGCACGCCGCGTCGTCCGACACGCCGGACGCGACCGACCACTATGCCCAGCTCGACTGGGAGCAACTGATACCGGCCGACGAACTCGAAAATCATCGCCTCGCGGTCGCCTTCGCGATGCGTCGCATCGATCACGGCAGCGACGAGCGCGCAGCCCAGTTCGGATCGTTCAAGACGGTGCGCGAGCTCGATGGCCGGCGCACCGAGCTTGCGGGGTACGTGATTCCGCTCGAAACCGATGACGATGGGCGCATGACCGATTTCTTCCTCGTTCCGACCGTCGGCGCGTGCATCCATGTCCCGCCGCCACCGCCGGATCAGACGATCTATGTGCACCTGTCGCATGCCGTTGCCGCACCCGATGTCGGAGAAGCTGCGTCGGTGAAAGGGATCTTGCGCGCGGTGACGCACGATGGCGGCTTGGCAAGCGCCGCATATTCGATGGACGAAGCCATCCTCACCCTAAAAGTGCGGGACTGAAGCGCTCCTTCCCGTGCTTCTTCCGGGCCAAGCGACGTCGCCGGCATCGCGCCCGCTCCCGGCGTCCATATCGGCCTGATGCGTCGCTCCGCGAGGACGATGCAGCGGTGCCGCATCGTGGACGCGCCTGCGCATGGCGTGGGAGTGCCGTGCGAAACGCACGCGGCGCGGGCACACTCGCGCCAACCATCACGATGGCAACGGCGATGATCGAAGGAAACTGCCACTGCGGCGCAGTCCGCTGGCGATTCGACGGCGCACCCGACGGCGCCACCGCGTGCAACTGCACCGTGTGCCGCCGCTACGGCGTGCTCTGGGCATACGACTACGACGGCGAAGGCATCCACGTGAGCGGGCCGACGCGTGCCTACGTGCGCGGCAAGGCGCTCGAGTTCCACTTCTGCCCCGACTGCGGCTGCGTCGCGTACTGGCGCGCGCGACGGGTGCAGGACGACGGCCGGCGGCGCATCGCGGTCAACCTGCGCCTCGCCGAACCCGACGCGGTCGCGCGCATCCCGATCGACCACTTCGACGGCCTCGACACGTTCGACGACCTGCCGCGCGACGGCCGTTGCGTCGCCGACTACTGGTTCTAGCCCGGGGTCCACGTCGCGCGCGTGCGGAAAACGAAGGGCGGCCTTGCGGCCGCCCTCGTCGTGATCGCGCAGGCGCGGTTGCCCGCGCGAATAACTCAGTGCTTGGCGGCCTTGCGCAGCTTCGCCGCAACCGACTTCTCGACATGGCGGCCGAACGCGCGCCGCGCGGGTGCGTTCGTCGCGTCGATGCTGACGTCGTCGATGAAGATGTTGCCGTCGAACGCGCCGCCACCGGGGTAGTCGTACTGGAACTGGATCGTGTGCTGCGCGCCGTCGGCGTAGCTGCTGATGTCGATCGACTGCTGCACGTAGCTCGTATCGGCGGCGATCGCCGACAGATCGGTCGTCTCGACTGCGGTGCCATCGACCGTCACGGTGAGCGTGCCGGCGACGTCGGGCACGCCCGCCGCGAAGCGCCAGTAGTTGAGGTACTGCGGGCCGCTCGCGGGCATCGTCACGGTCTGCGCGAGCGTCTGCGTTTCCTGGTCGGCACCACCCCAGCCGCCGAACCAGACGGTGTAGATGCCGTCGTGGGTCGGCAGGCCGCCCGACACGAAGTCGGTGCCGCCGCCCGCGTTCGGGTTGCCGTCCAGCGCGTCCCAGTACGGGTTCGGGCCGTAGTCGCTTGTCGTCTCCTCGAAGCTGCCGTCGCTCACGACCGGCGGCGGCGGCGGCGGATCGAAGCCATCGGCGAACAGCTTGTCGACCGGCTCGTTCGCGCCATCGACGACGAACGTGACCATGCCGCCCGTGCCGAAGGTCCAGCCGGCGATCTTCGAACCGTCACCGGACACCGCAGTCAGGCCGCCCGCGAGCGGCAGGGTGAGGTCGGCCGGGATCTCGATGCCGCGATCGGCGAGGTAGTCGGTGAGGACCTGCGAGCCGGCCGCTTCGGTCCAGATCAGCAGCGCGCGCGGCGGGTTGTCGAAGAAGCCGCTCGCGCCGACGATCATCGAGCCGTCGTCGCTGACGCCAAATGCGAACGGCATGTCCGGGATCGCGGTGATCTCGCCGGTCTGCACGTTCATGCGCCAGCCGCTGCCGACCGCCCACTGGCCGTTGCCGCTGACGCCGTCGGTTTCGCCGAGGTCGTTGCCGTCGCCGTCGCGCACGTAGGTCGCGACGCGGTCGACCCAGACGACGCCGCGGCGGAAACCGCTGTTCGGGTCGTCGCTCCAGCCGCCGATGACATGGCCGTCCGCGCTGATCACGTTGCCGCGCGACGCGCTCGTCGTGTTGTCGACCGGCAGGTCGACGACGCCGTCGACGGGCGAGTAGTAGTACGCCTTGGCGACGCTCCAGTCGTCGGCCCAGGCGAGGCCGACCGCGCTGCCGTCGTCGGCGATGTCGTAGACGTCGACGTTGTCGGTGCCGGTCGGCAGCGGCAGGGCGGTCGACGTCGTCGCGCCGATCGGCGACACCGCGGGCAGGTCGTGGCCGCCATTGGCGGAGCCGCCGTCGTCCGAGCGCGCACCGGACACCGTGCCGAGGTTGTTGATGCCGTTCACGTAGACCATGTCCTGCACGAGGTCCTCGCTGCCGGTCGACGCGGTCCAGCGCAGGCCGCCGGCGCCGAACACGGAGCAGACGAGGTACTCGCCGTTCTGCGAGAACTTCGTCGCCTGGGCGTTCGGCGTCGTGAGTTCGATCAGGTTCGCGGCATCGGCGCTGCCGGCGGCCGAGACGAGGGCCGCGGCGAGGGCTGCGGCAATCGGGGAAGTACGCATGCTGACTCCTGGACGTATGGATGGCCGGGCGGGACGCCGGTGCCCCGGGGCACGAACGCGTCCCCGGAACTCCCGACCCTAGTCCGAGCGCGGCGACGCGAGGCTCCCGCCCCGTTCGCGGCCCATTCGCGCACGCTTCGCGGAGCGTTTTCGCGTTGCGCGACAACGGCTTGGCGAACGGGTTCGGGCGATCAGCGCGTGGCGCGGAGCCGCGGGGCGACCGCGCCGTGGCCGCGCAGCCGGCGCAGCGGCTCCGCATAGCGAGCGGCGAGCTCGGCATGCGCGCCCTCGATCGCCGCGGCTTGGGCGACATGGGCGTTCGCCGCGTCGCCGAGGCCGAGCGCGAACTCGGCTTCGGCGAGCGCGAGCGCGGCCTCGGCGACGCGCGGACTCGCGGGCAGGTACAGCTCGCGCCGGCTCGCCAACGCGTCCGTGAGCAGCGGTTGCGCGCCCGCGGCATCGCCCTGCAGCAGTCGTGCGCGCGCCTCGATGATCGCGCCGTCGGCGATCGTCGAGCGTAGGTACGGCGCGAGTTCGCTCGCCTGCGCACGCGCGCGGGCCGACGCCGCACGCCCGATCGCGCGCGCGGCATCACCCTCCTGCAGGTCCATCTCGGCCTCGACGAGGTCGCGCCGCACCATCGTCGCGAACGTCGCAAGCGCATCGCCGCCGGGCGGCGGCAGCGTCGCGAACTGCTCGCGCGCGCCGGCCACGCGGCCGCCGTCGAGCGCGATGCGGATGCGCAGCATCGCGGTCGCTTCGCCCGGGTTGCGTCCGGCGTGGACGAGGATGTCGGATGCCTCCGCGAGCGAACGCTCGGCGTCGCCGTCGCGGCCGAGTTCGACCTGCGCATCCGCGAGCCGCTGCAGCGAGGTACCGAGGAACGCGCCCGCCGGATCGAACCCGCGCGCGAGCGCGACGGCCGCCTCGGCGTCGACGAGCGCCGCGGCCGCATCGCCCGCGCGCGCGGCCGCGCGACTCACGGTGGCGAGCGCATAGGTGCGCAGATGCAGCGCCTCGATGCCGTCGTCGCGGGTCGGCGCCGACGCCTTCGCCTCGCGCGCAAACGCGAGCGCTTCGCGCGGCCGGTCCGCATTCAACAGCACCGCGGCCATCGTCGTCTGCGCGCGCACGAGGTCGTAGTCGTTCTCGTCCTTGAACGCGTGGGCCTGCTCGATCGCGCGGTCGACCGAAGCCTGCGCTGCCGCGTGGCGCGACGCATAGCTCTGCGCCTCGCCGAGCTGGCGGTAATAGGTCGAGAGCATCGCGCAATGCGCGCCTTCGCTCGCGAGCGCCACGTCGACCGCGCGCTGCAGCGGCGCGACCGCGTCGGCCGCGTGCCCGCCGTAGCCGAGGGCGAGGCCGCGCAGGAAGTACGCCTGCGCGAGTCCGGACGTGGCCGGGTGCGCGCCGAGGATCGTCACCGCAGCAGCCGCCTCCTCGGCCGCACGCGGCATGTCGGTCGTGAGGTGGCTGCCCGCGAGCGCGGTGAGCAGCTTGCCGCGCAGCTCCGAATCCGCGTCGCCGAGGCGGTCGAGGATCGCGCGTGCCTCGGCGAGTGCGGCCTGCCTCTCGCGATCGTCCGCCGCGACCTCCGCCAGCGCGACGAGGTCGGATGCGAGCTCGCGCGAGTCGGCGCCGTGCAGCCGACGGCTGAGCGCGACCGCCGCACGGCGCACGGGCCGCTGCTCAGCGGACAGCGCGAACTCGCCGTAGAGATCGCCGAACAGCCGCAGCAGGGCGAGCTTGTTCTCCGGGGCGTCGTCCAGTTCGGACTGGATGCGCGCGGCGCCGACGTCGAGCAGCTCGCGCGCCGTGGTCGCGCGCGCCTTGAGCGGGTCGGCCTGGCGACTGCTGTTGCGGCGGAACAGGTCGACCATGAAACCCTGCACCGCGGCCGTGCTGCGCGCCTCGGCGCGTGCCTTGCGCGCCTGCCAGGCGATGCCGCCGAGCGCGATCGCCATCGCCGCGAACACCGCGGTCGCGCTCGCGAGGCCGAGCCAATGGCGGCGCACGAAGCGGCGCGCGAGGTATCCGCTTGCGCCCGCGCGCGCTTCGACCGCTTCGTGCGCGAGGTGGCGCCGCACGTCGTCGGCGAGCGCGCGCGCGTCGGGATAGCGTGCGGCCGCGTCGCTGCGCATCGCGCGCCGCACGATCGCGTCGAGGTCGCCGCGCAGCGCGCGCGGCGCGACGCCGCCGTCGCCCGACTGCCGGCTCGGCGCCGGCAGCGGCCGATCGGCGAGGCGACGCAGCGCCGCGGTCAACGGCGCGCCGTCGGTCGACCACGGCAACGACCCGGTCAGCAATTCGAACAGCGTCACGCCGAGCGCGTAGACGTCCGTGCTGGTTCCGACGTGTTCGCCCGTCAGCTGCTCGGGCGCCGCGTACGCGGGCGAAAGCTGGAGCGTCTGCGTGAGTTCGCGGCCGCGTTCGCCGTCGAGCAACTTGGCGATGCCGAAATCGAGCAGTTTCGCGCGGCCGTCCGCTCGCACGAGGATGTTCGCGGGCTTGATGTCGCGATGCACGACCAGGCGCGTGTGCGCATACGCCACCGCGTCGCATACCTGCAGGAAGAGGTCGAGGCGTTGCCGCAGCGACAGCGCGTGGCGGCGCGCATACGCGGTCAGGTGTTCGCCTTCGACGTACTCGATGACGAGATAGGCCGAGCCGCGCGCATCGACGTCGGCTTCGTACAGGCGTGCGATGCCCGGATGCTCGAGCGAGGCGAGGATGCCGCATTCGATCGCGAAGCGCGCGCGCGTGGCGTCGTCGGCATCGCGCACGAGCTTGACCGCGGCGCGCTGGTCGAAGCCGCCGCCGTCGCGTTCGGCGAGCCAGACTTCGGACGAGCCGCCGCTGCCGAGCTTGCGCACGAGCCGGTAGGCGCCGACGCGCCGCGGCGCGTCGTGCTGCGGCGCGTCCGCCGGCGGGTCGACGCGTCCGCGCAGCGGCGCGTGTTCGAGGAAGCCGTCGCTCGACTCGGCCAGGCGCAGCAGGCGTTGCATGCGCAGCAGGAAAGCGGCGTCGCCGCCGCAGGCGTGCTCGAGCAGCGCGGCACGCCGCTCGGGCGGGCACGCGAGCGCGCGCGCGAGCAGCGCCTCGATCTCGCCCAGGTCCTTCGTCGCCGGTTCCACGCCTCGTTCTCCCCGCGCCTCGCAGCGCGCGCGTATCGTACGCCGCGTCGAGTGCGGCCGCGCGCGGCCGCGCCACGTCGGCATCTACGCCGATCGGCTGCGCTTCCCGCCATCGGCCCGATCGCCGTGGCGGCGGACCGCGTTGGCGGGTTTGCGCGCGGGACGGCGTATTCGAGCGCATCGACACGGCCGGATCGGCGCGGCCGGCGACCATCCACGCGGGAGGCAACGACATGGCGATCGTTTCACGCAACGGCGGTACCGGCGACAGGACCGCGCGCGCGTGGCTGCGCGCGCTCGTCATCGCATGCGCTGCACTCGCGCCGTGCGCGCACGCGCAGGAACTCATGCTCGCGGCCGGCATGGACGACCTCGTCGAGCAGGCCGAATGGATCGTCGTCGCCGACCTCGTGGCCGCGACTCCGCGCATGAACGCGCGCGGCAACCTCATCGTGACCGACTATGCGTTCCGGCTGGAGCAGAGCGTCCTCGGCGCGCCGCCGGCGCTGGAATTCGTGCTGAGCCAGGGCGGCGGCACGCTCGGCGGCTTCACCGACCACATCAGCGACGTGGCCGACCTCGGCGTCGGCCATCGCTACCTGCTGTTCGTGCGGCCGGACCGGCACGACGTGTTCCCGCCGTTCGTCGGCGGTGCACAGGGCGTCTACGAACTCGGCGGCGATGGCACGGCGATCTCGCTCGGCCTCGCGCGCTCGACGAGCGACGTCGCGACCCTGCTCGACCGCGTGCGGCGCCTGGCGGCGGCGCGCGGCGACCAGCCACCGCGTCGGCCGGCGGCCGCGCCCGCAGCGACGGCCTATCCGGCGAAGCGGTTCCGGCCGCTCGCGCTGACGCCGCCGTCGAGCGCAGCGGCGCGTGCGCCCGAAGCCGCGCCCACGCCGACCGGGCCGAACGCCGCGGCGCGGCGCATCGCGAATGCGGCGACGCCGCAGCCTCTCGGCGGCACCGCCGTCCGTTCGTCGCCGCAACCGCAGTGGCATTACGACCACCGCATCGATCCGCCGGCGATCATCAATGCGTTTCCGCACGACTGGGAATGGCATCCGTCGGAAGAGAACCAGCTCGCGTACTGGAACCAGTACGCAGGCGAGATCTTCCGCGTTTATACGACGCCGACCGGCACGTGGGCGTGGGGAGACGACGTCTTCGACCTCGCCGGCTTTCCATCCGACGCCGACATGGTCGCGCAGTTCGGCGAAGGCTGGGGGCCGACCTCGCTCGGCATCACGTACTCGCGCTGGGGCGCCGACAACGTCACCATCGAAGCGGACACCGCGCTCAACCCGGCGCGCTGCTGGACGCTCGACGACCGCTATGCGACGTCCGACGTCGCCGGCAGCGACGACTGCTGGAGCTTCCGCCGCACGATGGTGCACGAGGTCGGCCACACCTGGGGCCTGCGGCACCCGTGGGAGACGCAGGCAGTCAGCTGGGATGCGGTCTTGAACTATGCGCCGCACGCGTACCGCTTCCCGCAGTTGTTCCTCGACGACACGTCGGCCGCGCGCGCCGCGTTCGGCGGCGGCCTGCCGATCCACGATGCCGCGCTCGCGCTGTACACGACGTCGCTCGACACCGCCGCAGGCGCGCAGTCGGCGTCGTACGACGCGACACAGGGCGCCTCGATCGCGCTCCACCACGGCGAGGATCTCGCCGCGCGCATCTCGAACCAATTCAAGATCGAGAACACCGGCACCGACGACATCGTCGCGCCGCGCGTCGACTTCTACCTGACCCAGGACCGCATGAGCTGGGCCGGCACGACGCCGTTTCTCGCGAGCGGCAGCTACGTGAACATCCCCGCCGGCTGGGTGTACACGTACTGGCTGCCCGCGATGCCGATTCCGTACTCGACCCCGACCGGCCGCTACTGGCTCGCCGGCTACCTGCCGGACGCCGATGCGATCGGCGCCAACGACAGTGCCTGGGGACGCGAGACGATCACCGTCGAAGTCGACAACAATCCCGAAACGCTGTATCCGGCGAACGCCTGGCAGCTGAGCGCAAGCGGATCGCTCGGGCCGCAGGGGGCGTGGTGGTTCGGGCTCGCCGCCGCCGCAGGTACCACGTACGACCTCAGCCTGTGCGGTGCCGATGGCGGCTGGGCCACGCTCGACACGGTGCTGACGGTCTTCGACGGCGCCACCGCGGTCGCGTACGACGACGACGGCTGCGGCCTGCAGTCGCGCGTGAGCTGGACGGCGCCGCGCACGGGCACGTTCGGCGTGCAGGTGGCCAGTTACCAGGACCGGTACCAGGGCACGTTCCAGCTCGCCTATCGCGCACAGGTCGCCGATCCGATCTACGCCGACGGCTTCGAATGAACGCCGCGTGCGCGCAGCCGCGCCGCGACGCTCCGATGGCGTGTCCGCCCGCGGCTTTGCGCGGCGTGGCGTCTTTCTACACAATCGGGCGCATGCCGACGCCGCCGGACACCGACAACGCGACCGCCTGGCTGGTCGAAGTCCTCTATGCCGACCTGCAACGCCTCGCACGCCGCGAGCGGCGCCGCGCCGACGGCCGCGCCGAGACCCTGAGCACGACCGCGCTCGTGCACGAGGCGTACATCAAGCTCGCGCGCCGCGACGCGTTCGAGAGCGAGGCGCATTTCCTCAATACCGCGGCGCTCGCGATGCGCCAGGTGCTGGTCGGCTACGCGCGCTCGCGCCTGCGCGACAAGCGCAATGCGGGCCAGCCGCTCGTCGATGTCGACGCGGTCGACATCCTCGCCGAGAGCGACGAACGCATCATCGCGCTCGATGAAGCGCTGCAACGGCTCGAGCAGGAGGCGCCGCGTCTCGCGCGGATCGTCGAGTGCCGCTATTTCGCCGGCTACTCCGAAGCCGAGGCGGCCCTGGCGCTGGGCATCTCGCCGCGCACCGCGCAGCGCGACTGGTCCACCGCGAAAGCGCTGCTGTACGAGGCGCTCGGCGGGCCCTGACGCCGTTCGCGCGCGGTCGCGTCGCGGTCGAAAAAAAACCTTCCCCGTCGCCGGGGAAGGTTGCCATGAAGGCGGTCGCGCGACCGGGGAGGGAGAGAGGGATGGAACGCGCGACCGCCTTTCCCGAGCAGGGTGCTACTTGGAGATGTCGACGTCCTTCGTCTCGCGCAGGAACAGCGTGCCGATCACGAACGTCATCGCCGCGACGATCACCGGGTACCAGAGGCCGGAGTAGATGTCGCCGGTCGCGGCGACGATCGCGAACGCGGTCGTCGGCAGGAAGCCGCCGAACCAGCCGTTGCCGATGTGGTAGGGCAGGCTCATCGAGGTGTAGCGGATCCGCGTCGGGAACAGCTCGACGAGCCATGCCGCGATCGGCCCGTACACCATCGTCACGTAGAGCACGAGGATCGTGAGGATCAGCAGCAGCATGCCGTGGTTGACCTGCGCGGGATCGGCCTTGTCGGGATAGCCGGCCGTCTTCAGCGCGGCCTTGAGCTGGCCGTTGAACGCGTCGGACTGGGCCTTGAACGCGGCCGCGTCGAGGCCTGCGCCGTTGAACGACGGGATCGTCGTCGCGCCGACCTTCACGCTCGCCGCGTCGGTGCCCGGTGTCGCTTCGTTCGTGTACGGCACGCCGCCTTTCGCGAGCACGCTCTTGATGACGTCGCACGCGCTCGTGAAGGTCTTCTTGCCGATCGGGTCGAACTGGAACGAGCACTTGCCGGGATCGGCGACGACGACGACCGGGCTCGACTTCGCCGCGGCTTCGATCGCCGGGTTGCCGTAGTGGGTCAGCGCCTTGAACAGCGGGAAGTAGGTCAATACCGCGAGCAGGCAGCCGAGCATGACGATCGGCTTGCGCCCGATGCGGTCCGAGAGCGCGCCGAACACGACGAAGAACGGCGTCGCGATGAGCAACGCGCCCGCGATCAGCAGGTTCGAGTTGACCGCGTCGATCTTCAGCACCTGGGTCAGGTAGAACAGCGCGTAGAACTGGCCGCAGTACCACACGACGGCCTGGCCCGCGGTCGCGCCGAGCAGCGCGAGCAGGACGACCTTGCCGTTGTCCCAGCGCCCGAACGACTCGGTCAGCGGCGCCTTCGAATGGCGGCCTTCGGCCTTCATCTGCTGGAACAGCGGCGACTCGTTGAGTTGCAGGCGGATGTAGACCGAGATGCCGAGCAGCAGCGCCGAGAGCACGAACGGGATGCGCCAGCCCCAGGTGTCGAAGTCGGCGCCGAGCATCTTGCGGCAGGCGAGGATCACGAGCAGCGAAAGGAACAGGCCGAACGTCGCCGTGATCTGGATGAAGCTCGTGTAGAGGCCGCGCTTGCCGGGCGGCGCATGTTCGGCGACGTAGGTCGCCGCTCCGCCGTATTCGCCGCCGAGCGCGAGGCCCTGCAGCAGGCGCAATCCGATCAGCAGGATCGGCGCGGCGACGCCGATCGACGCGTAGGTCGGCAGCACGCCGACGAGGAACGTCGACAGGCCCATGATCACGATCGTGATGAGGAAGGTGTACTTGCGTCCGATCATGTCGCCGAGGCGGCCGAAGATGATCGCGCCGAACGGGCGCACCGCGAAGCCCGCGGCGAACGCGAGCAGCGCGAAGATGAAACCGCTGGTGGGATTGAGGCCGGAGAAGAACTGCTTGGCGATGATCGCGGCGAGCGATCCGTACAGGTAGAAGTCGTACCACTCGAACACGGTGCCGACGCTCGAGGCGATGATCACGCGCTTGTGCCCGGTGGTCAGCGGAGCGGCGGAAGGAGTGGTGGTCGCTGCGGTTGCCATGGTGTGGTCGCCCCCCAAGGTTGATGACGGCTGTCGCCGGCGAGGTGGATGATCGGCGCCGGCGCCGCGCCGATCGCGGGCCGGTGCGCATGCGGCCCCGCGCGCGAACGCGCGGGGCCACGCGATCAGAACGAGTACATCGCGCTCACGGCGATCTGGTTGCCGCTGGTCTCCTTGGTCGTGTCGCCCGAGATCGACTTCAGCGTGTCGTGCAGGAACTCGAGGCCGAGCTGGTACGGCCCGCTCGCGTAGTGAAGGTTCAGCGCCGTCTGGCGGTTGCGCAGCAGTCCGCTCGCGCCGTTGCCGGCCCACTCGATCACGTCGCCCGAGTCGGGTTTCGCCGATGCGAAGAACGCGTTCACGCTCCAGTTCTTGGTGAAGCTGTAGCCGACCTGGAAGAAGCCTCCGGTTTCCTGGATGTCGCCGAACTGCGACATCGCGCCGAAGATCGGGCCGAGCCCCTTGCCGGTATAGACGAGGCCCTTGAGGTTCCACGGACCCGGCCGCCAGGAGCCGCCGACCTCGATGCCCTTGCTCTTGAGCCCCGACTGGACCGGCGTCGCCGCCATGCCGTCGACGCCCTTGAGGTCGATGTCGGCGTAGTGCGCCGCGGCATACGCGAGCCAGTTCGAGCCTTCGGCGCGGATGCGCGCTTCGAGCTGCGGGCGGAAGTCCGCGTTGCCCGACGTCAGGTGGTTGACCGAATTGCCCTGGTTGTTCCAGCTGCCCTCGAACGCGCCGAGGTCGAGCCGCCACTTCGTGCCCGTGGCGCCATGGTTGAGGTCCTGCATCATCACGACGCCCGGGTAGCGCCAGCCGATCAGGCCGGTGCCGTAGCCGAGCGGGAAGGCGACGTGCGCGAGCGAGGTCGGCACGTTGTCGATCGGGAACATGAGGTCCCATTGCTGGCCCACGCGCACTCTCGTGCCGGAATCGGCGCGCGCGAGGTCGAGGTAGGCCTGGCGCAGGCGCGGCGTCGGCTGCGCGAGGCTGTACGCGCCGGTGCCGTTGTAGCCGCCGAAGAAGTCCATCTCGATGCGGCCGCCGCCGGTCCAGTCCTCGTTGAGGCGCGCGCCGGTGATATCGAGCCAGAAGCGCGTGTTGCGGATGTCGACGCCGCTCAGCGTGCCCTTCGACCCGACCACGGGGAACTCGGCGTTCTGGCCATTGCCGTAGGTGAACGACTTGTTCTGGCTGAACGCGGTCGCGTCGACGAAGCCGTGGAACGCGACGCTCATGCCCGGTGCGGTCGTGAATGCGGGCGTTTCCTTCTTCGGCTCCGCGGGCGGCGGCGGTGGCGGCGCCTGCACCACCCTCGGCGGCGCCTCGCGTTCCGCCTTGATCTGGTCCATCAACATCTGGACCTGATGCTCGAGTTCGCTGACGCGCTTCTCCAGCGCGTCCTCCCGCTTGGAAGCAGCCGACGCGATCGCCGGCAGCGCGAGCGCGCAGGCGAGCGCGAGTGCGCTCGTGCGCAGGCCGCGACGTAGCTGTGCATGCATGGTGACCGACCCCTCTGTGTTGGTGGAACCGCAGCGGTTCGACGTTCTCCCCTTGGCGCGCGCATTTGCGCATCGCCACCCCGGGTGCGATGCGCACCAGGCCGGTCGAGCTTGCGCGCCGCGGCGGCGCGCCCTCAATTCGCCAAAGGTCGCGACTCGACTAAAGTCGCAGGCGCACCGCGGGCCGTCGCATCGCGGGCTACCATGGCGGCACGCGTTTTTCGTACCGGAGAGAGCCGATGGCCAGCCTGCACCCCGTTTCCGCCGACTTCGCCGCACGCGCGCGCATCGACAAGGCGGCTTACGAGCGCGACTACGCCGAGTCGGTGCGCGACCCGGTCGCGTTCTGGGACCGGATCGGCCGCCGCCTCGACTGGATCAAGCCGTACACGCAGGTCAAGGACGTTTCCTACGACGCGCGCGACCTGCACATCCGCTGGTATGCCGACGGCGAACTCAACCTGGCGGCGAACTGCCTCGACCGCCATCTCGCGACGCGCGGCGACAAGACCGCGATCATCTGGGAAGGCGACGACCCCGCGCAGTCGCGGCGCATCAGCTATCGCGAGCTGCACGCCGAGGTCTGCAAGGCCGCCAACCTGCTCGCGAACCTCGGGGTCGGCAAGGGCGACCGCGTCGCGATCTACCTGCCGATGATTCCCGAGGCCGCGGTCGCGATGCTCGCCTGCGCGCGCATCGGCGCCGTGCACACGGTCGTGTTCGGCGGCTTCTCGCCCGACTCGCTCGCGGGTCGCATCGCCGACTCCGGCTGCAAGCTCGTCATCACTGCCGACGAAGGCCTGCGCGGCGGCAGGAAGGTGCCGCTCAAGATCAATGTCGACGAGGCGCTGCTGCGCCCCGGCACGAACAGCGTCGAGACCGTGATCGTCGTCAGGAACACCGGCGGCGCGGTCGCGATGCAGGCGCCGCGCGACCGCTGGTGGCACGCGTTGATGGAAGGCCAGCCGGCGACGCACGAGCCGATGCCGATGAGCGCGGAAGATCCGCTGTTCATCCTCTACACGTCCGGCAGCACGGGCAAGCCGAAGGGCGTGCTGCACACGACCGGCGGCTACCTCGTCTACGTGAGCTACACGCACGAGTGCGTGTTCGACCTGCGCGAGGACGACGTCTACTGGTGCACCGCCGACATCGGCTGGGTCACCGGGCACAGCTACCTCGTCTACGGCCCGCTCGCGAACGGCGCGACCACCGTGATGTTCGAAGGCGTGCCGAACTGGCCCGACACGAGTCGCTTCTGGCAGGTCGTCGACAAGCACGGGGTGACGCTCTTCTACACCGCGCCGACCGCGATCCGCGCGCTCATGCGCGAAGGCGAAGCGCCCGTGAAGAAGACCTCGCGCGCGAGCCTGCGCCTGCTCGGCACGGTCGGCGAACCGATCAATCCCGAGGCGTGGGAGTGGTACTGGCGCGTCGTCGGCGACGGTCGCTGCCCGATCGTCGACACCTGGTGGCAGACAGAAACGGGCGGCATCCTCATCACGCCGCTCGCCGGCGCGATCGACCAGAAGCCGGGTTCGGCGACGAAGCCGTTCTTCGGCATCCGGCCCGCGATCGTCGACGCGAACGGCACGATCCTCGACGGCGCGACCGAAGGCAACCTCGTCATCACCGATTCGTGGCCGGGGCAGATGCGCACCGTCTACGGCGACCACCAGCGCTTCATCGACACCTATTTCCGTACCTATCCGGGCATGTACTTCACCGGCGACGGCGCGCGCCGCGACGAGGACGGCTACTACTGGATCACCGGCCGCGTCGACGACGTCATCAACGTCTCCGGCCATCGCCTCGGCACGGCCGAGGTCGAGAGCGCACTGGTCGCGCACCCGAAGGTCGCCGAAGCCGCGGTCGTTGGCTACCCGCACGACATCAAGGGGCAGGGCATCTATGCCTACGTCACGCTCAAGAGCGGCGAGGCGCCGACCGACGAGCTGCGCAAGGAGCTCGTCGCGTGGGTGCGCAAGGAGATCGGCCCGATCGCGACGCCGGACCAGCTGCAGTGGGCGCCCGCCCTGCCGAAGACGCGCTCGGGCAAGATCATGCGGCGCATCCTGCGCAAGATCGCCGAGAACGCGCCCGACCAGCTCGGCGACACGTCGACGCTCGCGGATCCGTCGGTGGTCAAGAATCTCGTCGACGAGAGGTTGGTGAAGTGATAGCCGGGATTGGCGATTCGGGATGCGGGATCCGGCAGGGTAATCCGCGATACGCCGAGCGCCTCCCGCTTTTCCGAATCCCGAATCTCCAATCCCGAATCCCGGCCTTCCCATGCGCGAAGTCCTGATCGCCGACGACCATCCGCTGTTCCGCGACGCGCTCAAGCGCGCGGTGCAGACCGAGTGGCCGAATGCCCTGCTGCACGAGGCCGACAGCGTGCCCGCGCTGCAGGCGCTCATCGACGCGCACCCGGACGCGGAGCTGCTGCTGCTCGATCTGCACATGCCGGGCGCGAGCGGCTTCTCCGCGCTCGTGCACGTGCGCAGCCAACACCCGGGCCTGCCGATCGTCGTCGTGTCGGCGCACGAGGAGAGCGCGGTGATCGCGCGCGCGGTCGCGCACGGCGCGTCCGGCTACATCCCGAAGTCGGCTTCGATCGGCACCATCGTCGAAGCGGTCAGCGGCGTCCTCGCGGGCGAGGTGTGGCTGCCCGAATCGGTCGTCGGCACCGGCGCATCGCTCGAGCCGGCCGAGGCCGACGCCGCCGCGCGCATCGCCGACCTCACGCCGCAGCAGTTCCGCGTGCTCGCGATGATCGCCGAAGGCCTGCTCAACAAGCAGATCGCCTACGATCTCGGCGTATCGGAGGCGACCGTGAAGGCGCACATGACCGCGATCATGCGCAAGCTCGGCGTCGGCAACCGCACCCAGGTCGCGCTGCTCGCCAGCCACCTCGCACTCGATGACGAGTCGCTGTCGTGATCGGGGAAGCCAAAGCCTGAAACACGAAGGACACGAAGAAAGGCTACTGGGCAAACAGCCTGAAACACGGAGCACACGGAGGAAGAGCTCTCTTCAAAAGGCGCTTGCTTTCCTCCTGTGCTTTCTCCGTGTGCTCCGTGTGCTCCGTGTTTCAATCTCCTTATTTTGCCTCCCTTCGTGTCCTTCGTGTCCTTCGTGTTTAAAGCTTCGACTTCATG
>DASTSE010000196.1:0-2392 GCA_035760865.1 Dokdonella sp. | reverse complement strand
GCCACCGCCGGATTCGACCGCCTACGATGCGTTGCGCGACCGCGACGGTCGCATCTACGTCTGCACCAACAACGGCGTGCAGCTGCTCGTGCCGCAGCCGCACGGCTATGCCTCGCGCGTGTTCACGCGCAGCGACGGCATGGTGCACGACGAGTGCAACCGCGGCGCGCAGTTCATCGACGCGCACGATCGCTACTGGACCGGCACGCTCGGCGGCCTCACCGTCTACGACCCGCAGCGCGCGGTGCAGGATACGCAGCCGAAGACGCTCGAGCTGATCGGCCTGCGCGTCGACGACCGACCGGTGGAGGGGACGTCGTTGCGCGTCGCGCCCGGCGCGCACGAGATCGCGATCGACTATTCGCTGTTGTCGTGGCAACGCGAAAGCGAATCGCGCTACCGATCGCAGCTCGTCGGGTACGAGGAGGCGCCGGGCGAGTGGACCGCGCAGAGTACGCGCACGTTCAACGCGTTGCCGCCCGGCCGGTATCGGCTGCGCGTCGAAGGGCGCGACTACGCCGGCAACCTCAGCAAGCCGCTCGAGGTGCCGATCGAGGTCGAAGCGCGCTGGTGGCAGGACACCTGGGCACGCGTCGCCGCCGCGGCGGCGCTGCTGCTGCTCGGCTACGCCGCGGTGCGCTGGCGCGTGCGCGCGCTGGAGGCGCAGCGGAGCGAACTCGAACAGCGCGTCGCGTCGCGCACGGTCGAGCTCAACGAAGCGAATGCGCGCCTGCTCGAACTGTCCTACGTCGATGCGCTGACCGGCCTCGCCAACCGGCGTCGACTGCTCGAGACGCTCGAGCGCGACCCCGCGCGCGCGCGCCAGTCCGCGTTGATCCTCGTCGACGTCGATCACTTCAAGGCCTACAACGACCGCCACGGCCATCCGGCCGGCGACGAAGCGCTGCGCGCGGTCGCGCGCACGCTCCGCGACGGCATGCCCGCGGATGCGCTCGTCGCGCGCTACGGCGGCGAGGAATTCGCCTGCCTGCTGCCCGGGGCGGATGCGACGACGGGAGTCGTGCTCGCCGAGCGCATCCGCGCCGGGGTCGCCGCATGCGACATCGCGGTACCCGGCACGCAGCACGTGCGCCGGGTGACGATCAGCGCAGGCGTCGCGAGCGCGGTCCTCGCGACGGCCGCCGACGCGCACGCGCTGCTGCGCAGTGCCGACATCGCGCTCTACCGGGCCAAGCGCGAGGGCCGCAACCGCGTGTGCGCCGCCGACGATCGCACGCCGTGAACGCCGCCCGGCCGCGGCTCAGCCCTTGAAACCGATACGCGCGTGCGTGCCGTCGCAGAACGGCTTGTTCGCGCTGCCGCCGCAACGGCACAGGCGCACGTCGGTCACGCGGCTCACCATGCGACCGGTGCCGCTCACGATCTCGAGGTTGCCGCGCACGCGCAATGGACCGTCGTGCTGCGGCTCGATCGCGAGCGGACCGTCGCGTTGCGGCAGCATCGCGGTCGCGTCCGTCGTCGGTGGCTCGCCGGTCGCCGCGAACGCGACGTCGTGGTGGCTGCCGTCGCAAAACGGCTTGTTCTTCGACGCGCCGCAGCGGCACAGGGTCGCGCGATAGCCGGCCGGACGGCCGTCGAGGCGCAGCTCGCCGTGGAACGCATAGGGGCCCGCCTCGCGCACGCGCGCGAGGTTGACCGGCGGCGCGGGCTCGTCGGCCTTGCCGTCCTTGCGCCGGTAGCGGATCGCGCCGGACGGGCACGCGTGCGCGACCTCGACCAGGCGGTCGACGGCGAGTGTCTCCGGGTGCAGCCACGGACCCTGCACGTTGGCGAGGAACACGGTCGGCGCGCCGGTCACGCAGAAGCGTGCGTGGATGCAGCGCTTGCCTTCGAACATCAGCGTCACGTCGTCGGCTTCGACGACCTCGATCTCCGGCGTGGCCGGCGCCGCCGACGCGGATGGCGCGGCGGGCGCAGCGTTCGCGGGCATCGCGGCCGGAGCGTTCGCCGACGCGGCCGCGGCCGTTCGCGACGGCGCCGTCGCGCCGAGATCGAACTCCGCGAGCGCGCGTGCGGAGAGCCGCGCGATCGCCGCGTGCGCGGCCCTGGCGCGCGCGTGCGGCTGCGCGGCGAGCGCCTGCGCCGCATCGGCGATCTGCTCGAAGCGCTCGCAGAACATGCGGCGCGCCGCCGGCCCCGGCGGCAACGCCGCCGCATCGCGCAGCGCGATGAACGAAACGCCCGCATTGACGGCCGAGCCGGGCGCGGCGGGCAGACGCGCCGCGAGTTCGGCCAGCGGCACGAGCGCGTGCATGAGGCCGATCGCGAGGTCGAGCGAAAGACTCTTGTCGGACTCGCCCGAGCGCACCGCATACGCGTACGCGAGCAGGCGCAGCATGAGGCCGTAGCAGCTGCTCGCGAGATCGACCAC
>DASTSE010000195.1:0-11788 GCA_035760865.1 Dokdonella sp. | reverse complement strand
AGGCGCGCGAGCGCGAGCTTGCGCGCGGAGAGCTTCACCGCGCCTTTTGCGGGGCTCGGCCCCGAATCGATGCGCACGAGGCCGTCGACGCGTCCGCCGGCCATGCCGAAGCGAAGCGGCTCGAGCGCCAGCGTGCCGTCCTGCATGCGGATGCGCGTCTCGACACCGGTGATCGGCTGATCCTCGTTGCGGATCACGCGCTTGCCGGTGAAGTGCACGTCGGCATCGGCCGCGCGCCAGCGCTCGACGTCGAACGGCGCGGCCGGCAGCACGCGACCGGCCGGTTGCGCGATGCGATCGCCGCGTGCGGCGCGCTCCTCGGCGCTACCGGCACCGACGACCGCACCGAGGTCGCGCAGGCGCAGCAAGGTCGAGTCGACCTCCCCGCTCAAGGTCGGGCGCGGTTCGCCCGAACGGTAGGTCAAGGTGCCGGAAAGATCACTGCCGCCGACGCGTGCGGTGAAGTCCTCGTAGCGCAGCACGGTACGGCTCGGGTCGAAGCGGCCGGCGAGGCGACCGACGGTCGCGTACGGCGGCGACTTCGGCAGCGCGATGCCGAGGATGTCGTAGAGATGGGCGAGGTTGCGCCCGCTGATCCACAGGCGCATGTCGACGGCGTCGGGGCTCGCGGGGTCGGTGATCGTGCCGGTCAATGCGATCTGCGTCGAGCCGACGTCGAAGTCCGCGCGCAGCGGGAATGGCTCCGGCCGGCGCAGCGCGAGCACGCCGCCGAAGCGGCCCCTGGCCGCGAGGTCCATGCCCGCGAGCGTGCCCTTCGCCGTGAACGCGAAGCGGTACGGCGGTGGCTTGACCGACGTGCCGCGTTCGGCGCGGCGCTGCTCGCGCTCGCGTGCGGCCTCGCGCAGGCGCTGCGCCGCAGCCTTGCCGACGAACCCGATCACGTCGCGTCGCGTGCTCGGATCGTCGCCCGCGACGCGCTCGCCGAATGCGATCGGCGCCGCGAGCGGTTCGATCGTCGCGTGCAGGTCGAGCTTGCGACGCGCATCGCGGATGTCGATCTCGCCCGCGCCGAGGACGACGTCGCCGACCGCGACGCTCCAGCTGCCGGCGTCGCCGCCGTGCTCCAATGTCCAGTTGTCGCTGCCGTCGGCGCGGCGTTCGACGTCGATGCGCGGGCCTTCGACCTCGATCCTTGCCAGATCGATGCGATGCCACAGCAGCGGCCACGCGCTCAGGTCGGCGTCGAGCCGGTCGAACGTCGCCGCCGAGGGCGAGCGTGCCCAGTCCGCGTTCGCGATGCGCACGCCGGATGCGCGCACGTGCAAGCCGGGCGACCAAGCCGCGCCTTCGCCGTCGCCGCGCCTCCAACGCCATGCGACCTCGAGATCGCCGTCGACCGCAATCGCGCGGCCCGTCGCCTCGCCTGCGCGCGCGACGAGCCACGGCTTCGCGCGATTCCAGTCGAACGTCGCGACGAACGCGAGCAGCGCGAGCGGCAGCAGTACGGCAACGCCCGCAGCGAGCAGCAGCGCGCGCACGGCGCGCCGGCGACGCATGGCCGGCGGATGCGGCACGCGCTCACGCGGCGCCATGCGGCGCCCTCGTTGGGCCGGGTACCCGGACTTCAGTGCGACGGCGCTTCGGCATGCGATCTCCCGCAGCAGTCGATCCACGGCCGATCCTAGCCGGCGCAGACTGAGCGGTGCCCGACTTGGCGGATGCGGCCCGCGCGGCTACTCTGCGCGTCCGCTTCGCCGCCCCGTCCCGCATGTCCGACGCCCGCCAGTGGTTTGCCCTGCCTTCGCCGTTCCGCATGAAACGCGGCGGCGAGCTCGTCGGCGCGCGCCTCGCCTACGAGACCTGGGGCACGCTCTCCCCGGCGCGCGACAACGCGCTGCTGATCCTGACCGGCCTTTCGCCGAGTGCGCACGCGGCGTCGAGCGAAGCCGATCCGTCGCCGGGCTGGTGGGAGGAGATGATCGGGCCGGGCAAGCACATCGACACGCATCGCTGGTTCGTGATCTGCGTGAACACGCTCGGCAGCTGCAAGGGCTCGACCGGCCCGGCCGACGTCAACCCGGTGACGAACGAGGTGTATCGCCTCGATTTCCCCGAGCTCACGCTCGAGGACGCGGCCAACGCCGCGTACGAACTCGTGCGCGGCCTCGGCATCGAGCGCCTCGACTGCCTGCTCGGCAACTCGATGGGCGGCATGACCGCACTCGCTTATCTCGCGCAGCATCCGGGCAGCGCGCGGCGCCACATCAGCATCTCGACCGCGCCGCAGGCGCAGCCGTTCGCGATCGCGATCCGCTCGCTGCAGCGCGAAGCGATCCGCCTCGACCCGAACTGGAATCAGGGCCGCTACGACGACGACCACTACCCCGAGGCGGGCATGTCGATCGCGCGCAAGCTCGGCGTGATCACGTATCGCTCGGCGATGGAATGGGTCGGGCGTTTCGCGCGCATCCGCCTCGACTCCGACCAGCGCGACGACGACCCGTTCGGCTTCGAGTTCCAGGTCGAGTCCTATCTGGCCGGGCACGCGCGGCGCTTCGTGCGCGGCTTCGACCCGAACGCCTATCTGTACCTCTCGCGCGCGAGCGACTGGTTCGACCTCGCCGAACATGCGGGAACGGGCGCCGCCAGCGGCGCGGTCCATGCCGCGCTCGCGCGCCTCGGCGTCGAGCGCGCGCTCGTGATCGGCGTGGAGACCGACATCCTGTTTCCGCTCACACAGCAGGAACAGATCGCCGACGGCCTGCGCGCGGGTGGTGCCGAGGTCGAGTTCGTCGCGCTCGACAGCCCGCAGGGACACGACGCGTTCCTCGTCGACATCGCGCGCTTCGGCGCCGCCATCCGCGCGTTCCTCGAGCGCGCCTGATCGAACCGTTGCGGCGCCGGGCCGGGCCGGCGCGACCGCCGGCCCGACCTCGCGCACGTCAACAGGCCGCGGCTCAGGCGAGCAGCGCCTGCGCCTTCTTGTTCTTCGAGGCGGCCGCGAGTTCCAGCGGCGTCTGACCGAACGTGTCCTTCTTCGAGCGATCGGTACCGAACTCGAGCAGGAGCGGAATGCACGCGTACGCCTTGCTTTGCACCGCGACGTGCAACGCATTGCGGTCGTAGACGCCGCTTGCGTTCGGATCGACGCCGGCCTCGAGCAGCACGCGCACGATCTCGGCCTGGTCCTCGCCGATCGCGAAGGCGAGCGGACTGTAGGTGCGGTCGGCCGCGATCGGAACGCCCATTTCGATCAGCAGGCGCAGCGCAGGCACATGCTCGGGCGAGTACAGGAACCTGTCGAGGAACTGGCGCAAGGTCCTGCGATGCTCCTCGCCGAGCGTCGCGGCGTCCTGCCGCCCGCCGCGCTCGAGGATCGCGCGCAATATCGGCTCGGCCGCGCCCGGCACCGGGCTTGCCGCCGAAACGAGCACCTTGTTGTAGCGATCCAGCATGGGCAGGAACGCATGGTCGCCCGTGCGCCAGAGGCGCTCGAACATGCGGGCGTTGCCGCTGGAAATGGCCTGCGCGAGCAGCTCGCGCCGGAGCGGTTCGTCGATCTCGAGCGTCGCGAGGATCTCTTCGGCGACCGCGTTGTCGTGGTACCGGATCGCGTACCGACAGCGCTTGGCCGGGTCGGCCTCGCTCGCACGACGCGGCCAGACGAGGCGCGCCCCACGTTCAACCAGCAACTGCCGCAACGCGGCGTGCGTGGTCCACGTCGCCGCGAGCACCGAGCCCGCCTGCTCGCTCGCGGCGTTGATGTCGGCACCGACGTCGAGCAGGTAGCGCACCGCGTCCAGATGGAGGCCCGGCGCTGCGTCGGTGCCATCGACCCGGTAGCCGTATGACACCATCGAATGCAGCGGCGTCTTGCCCTCGCCATCGAGGGCGCCCACGTCCGCGCCGTGGGCGACCAGCGCCTTCATCGCGGGGATGTCGAGGCACGAAGCGGCATGATGCAGGGGCGTGCATCCGTACGCGTCGACGGCGTCGACGCGCGCGCCGGCGTTAACCACCGCCACCACCGCCTTCGATTGCGGCTTGCCGGAAAACAGATGGAACACGAGCGGCTTGCCGTCGACGACGACGTTCGGATCGAGGCCGTCCTCGATCTCGGCGATGAGCGCACTCTCGCTCTGCCTGGAGAGGATCTTGCGCAACTCGGCGAGCGGATCGAGCTCGGCGGCGGCCTGCTCGTAGGCCTTGCGCGTGATCTTCTCGCTGCCGCGATACCAGACGTGCTTCTCCGAGCCGGTGCGCGAATCGTCCACGGAACCGGCGATGAGGATGCAGCCGCGATCGAGCAGCACCTGCGGAAAGGTCGACGCGACCCTTGCGCTCGTCGGCCCGCCGACGACCAGATCGACCTGGACACCCCGGTTCGTGACGCTGCCGACCCACAACGACGAATCGGCATGGCCTCGCTCGAGCCCGAGCCGCTGCTCGAGCGCCGCGGTCTGCGCTTCCCGTTCGAGCGAGCGTATGCGTTCGACCTCGTCGGCGAAGGCGACCGCTTCCGCGGGCGTGGCGAAGTGACAGCTGTAGCCGAACGAATGTTCCGACATGCGAAGCGGGCTCCCCTGCAAAAGCCGCCGACTATAACGACGCGGCGGGGGCCCGTTCCAGCCGGCGGGAATGCATGCGTTCCGGCGTCGCGCTAGAATCGCGGCTCACGCCCGACGAACCCGCCATGCTCTCGCTCGAATTCCCAGGCGCCCGCCAGCTCATCGCCGCGATCGACGCCGCCGTGCAGCTGCCCGACGAGGCCGCCACGACCGACGCCCTGCGCCACGCGCTGTGCCGGATGATCCGCGATCCCAACGTCCAGCTGCCCGCCTGCGTGTACGAGCGCGAGGACGACCACTACGCGCGGCGCGAGCTTTATCGCAGCGAGGAGCACGGCTACAGCGTCGTCGCGATGACCTGGGGACCGGGCCAGGGCACGCCGATCCACGATCACGCGGGCCAATGGTGCGTCGAGGGCGTCTGGCAGGGTTTCCTCGAAATCACGCCGTACGAACTGGTCGAGTCGCGCGACGGCCGCTACCGCTTCGAACCGCGTGGCACGATGAACGCAGGCGCCGGCTCCGCGGGGAGCCTGATCCCGCCGCACGAGTACCACACGATCATGAACCCGAGCGACGACGCCAACGCGGTGTCGCTGCACATCTATCGCCGCTCGCTCGAGAACTGCCTCAAGTTCTACCCGACCGGCGCCGGCTGGTACCGCTGCGACGCCTGCCAGCTCGCGCTCGACGCCACCCACTGACCGCTTTGCCGTATACTGCGCGACCCCGCGCGGCCATCGCGCGGCGCCCGTGCCGAAGTGGCGGAATCGGTAGACGCAGCGGACTCAAAATCCGCCGCCCTTAAAAGCGTGTGGGTTCGAGTCCCACCTTCGGCACCAACGTTTGCGCGCGCTCACCGTCGGTCGAATGGGTGCCGCGATTCTCGCACCTGATCCGCGCTTTGCCGCGCACTCGCGCGGGACGAGATCGCGAGGCGTGCGGTGCGCGCCTCTTCGCCGTCTCTGTTCGAATTACGGAGAGCCACCGACGCTACAGCGCGGGAGAGGGCGCGTGTGCAAGACGTCCGAACACGTTCGATCGATTGCGCAGCCTGGAACGCGCGTGTCGGCCGATGTCCTACGCCGTCTGCAAGGGACGCCGCAGCTCATCGTGAAATTCTTCCACCGAGGACGCGCGGCTATGGTTGCTTCGACAGCCTGCTTCCGCGCCGAATAGACGTTACGGAGTCCGGGTCTGAACCCTGAAAAGAACGAGGCGGGCTTTCGCCCGCCTCGGTGTCCCAGACCTTAGCGGTCGTCGCCCCCGCTGCCCTTGGCGTTGCGCGGGTCCTGCGGCTCGCGAACGGAGTTGTTGTCCTCCTTCTGCACGCCGCTGCGGCGACCTTCCTGTTCCTGCTGCTGGGTCGAACGCTGGCTCTGATCATTCGAACCGGGCGCGTTCTGGCGGTCGCCCTGGTTGCCGTGCTGATTCTGCTGGCCCATGTCGTTCTCCTTCGATGCGCCCGCAACATCGCGGGCAGAGACACGATGCGCGTCATGCATGGAGCCGCTACTGAACATCGCTCGAGTCCGATGGCGCATGTTCATTCCGTTCACGATGCAGGGCCGGCCGGGGAGTTCCCTTGCCCTGTGAAATGTCGTAGTCAGGATTCCGAAGCTTCTCACTCGAGGCCGCGTAGCGACGGCAACCGCGAGTGATTTTCGAGCGAACCGAATGCCGCCTGCGTCGATCACTCGACGATCGGCATGGCGGATGGCTCGAGACCGTACGCGTATTCGGTCTCGATCGAACCGTCCTCGAGATGCACGACGAGCTGAGCGTCTCGTCCATCTTCGTGCAGGCGCGTGGCGCGCATGCGTCCTGCCATCTCCGCCTCGTCCTTGGTTTCGAAGGCTCCGATGGACGAGCCGCCCTCCTCCTCGACGTGCCAGCGACCGTCGCCCTTCCGATGCACCAGATGCATGATGTAGCGGCTCATGGTCGTGCGCCTCCGTTTCGTCTAGTGCGCGACCGCGGCGAACGACGTGTGTGCGAGCTCGAGGTACGTTGCACCGGCAACAATGCGGAAATCGCGAAAGCCGCAACCCGCAAGTTCGTCGACGACGGTGCGAGCCACGCGCGCAGCGTGCTCGACGCCCAGGCCGAAGTCGACATGGACGTCGATCCAGATGAAGCCTCGGGGCGAAGCGGCCGCGCGTTCGAAGCGAAACTCGCTCGTTTGACGGGGCAGGAACTGCGCGATCGCTTCATTCTCGTCGACCTCTATGGTGGCGACGACGGTCCAACTGCCGTTCGGCACGGACATGTTCATGGCTGGGGATTCCCGGGAGCCCGCTGGATCAGGTCGGGCGAGAGTTTCGGCTACCGTGGAACGAGCTGACTGTCGTAGCTCATCGTGCGCGATGGAACCCGTGATCGAGACGCTCCATCGCTTCGCGCCGAGGCAGGATAGGTTCGCCGACGAACATACGCCCGGAGTCGTGAAGAAAAAGTAACCAAACGCGCATCCGTGACATCTGCCCGGGTGCCGTGACGTTTGTACCGGTTCCCGTTGCATCTATTGGAACCGAGCTGGCCGATGCATCGTTCTCATCGCGCCTCGAACGATGAGACCGGCGTCGATGTCGGCGCAATCATGTACGGATCAGAGGTGCGCGTTTAGGCGGCCATCGTCCGGACAACCGAAAACGCGCACATGGAAACGGAATATCGGCTGCGTGATCGCGAGACCTATCGGGGTGGCCCCCTGTGGCGCAAGGGATCGCGCGACCATTCGGCATGACCCGAGTCTGCTCCGTCGTGCTCGGCCTCGGGACGGCGTCGAGCGACCGCGCGCGCGAATGCGGCACGGTTGCCCCGCCCGTCGACGCTTACGCCATCAGTTGCGTCTTGCGCGCTTCGAGTTGCTCGCCGAGCTCGGCGAGTTCCTGCCGCGAGAGCAGCTTCCTCGCACGCGGAAACATTTCCTTCTCTTCCTCGTCGGCATGATGTTCGACCAGCTCCTTGAGCACCTTCGCGCGGCCGCTGAACTGTTCGCTGGCGACGTCGGTGTTGAGCAGATCCGGCAGGACGAGTTCGCCCGCGGCGCGATGTTCCTCGAGGGCTTCGAAGTACATCTTGTCGTCGTCGCTCTTCTCGCCGGCCTGTTTGAATGCGGGGTAGAAGATCTCTTCCTCGATCGTCGTGTGCGCCTCGAGCATCGCGGCGATCTGCCCGACGAGCGCGGCGCGCTTCTTGAGGGCGCGCGTGGTCGTCGACTCGAGTTCCGCGAGCAGCGCGCGGACTTCGTCGTGATCATTCTTCAGCAGCTTGATCGCATCCATCGGATTGCCTCCTGGAGACGTGGGCGGAACAGGCAAAGGCCTGTCGGTAGCCACCGGTGGGGCCGAGTTCGCGACCTGCGCGCGGAACGCATCGCGAAACGCATGCGTCCGATCGCACATCGCGACGTCGATCGCACGCCACGGCCATCGGCGGCGCAGGAAGAATGACGGCCGCGCACGCACCGATGCCTGAACATTCGGACGTGCGCGACAGGTCACATTCATCCGATGCGGCGCCGCCGCAACCCGACCGATGTCAGGCGCTGCGCGCCCGACCGAGCGGGAAGCGCAGGAGCGCTCGCGCCGCGCGCTGTTTCCAGCCGTCGACGTCGATCCACACGTGCTCGCCGTCGCGCGCGCCGATGGCCGACCGGGTGTAATACACGCGCCCCAGCTCGACGCGGTCGACGATCGCGCATTGCCAGGTGCGGCTGCGCGGATAGCGGAACCAGACGACATCCCCGGTACGGGGCTCCTGGCGCGGATCTCGGTTCGTATTCATGCGGGCGACGATCGCGCGCGCTCGTCCCACAGCATGAGACGCCGCAATCGGTCGCCGGCGCGTGGCCTGCGGCATCCTCCCGGCGCGGCGGCGAGCGCGACACGCAGCGCGAGCGCGCACCGCGATCTGGGCGCCTGCGCTGTTTCCCGCTCGCGTACCGCGGCGGCGAGCGCGCTCCAGCCGCACTCCGCGTCCGTGGCTACGCCGGGTGGCAGGCATCCTGCCAGTTGACGAGGATGCCGATCGCCGCAAGCCGCGGCGCGACACTCGCGCGCAGGTCGTCGGCGATGTCGTCGAGGCGGATGCCGGGCGCATAGATGCCGACGATCTCGTCCATCACGTGGTCGGCGGCGTATGCGGTCGGTTGCGCGAACACCGTTCCCTCGGGATCGATGAATACGGTCGTCGGTACGCGGAACGTGGTCACCGCTTCGACGGCTTCTTCGGCGAGGCGCGCCGGCTCCGCGAAGATCCTGCCCAGGTTCCGTGGAGAAATCAGCGAGTCGAACATGTCGTACATGATGGCTTCGCGCGTCGCAGGTGCGGGGCGCAGAACGTAGCGAGGGTCACGGCGGGCTGGCAATGGGAACTTTTTTCCCATTCAGGAACGAGACGCGGAAGCCACCGATCGGTGGCGCGCCCTGTTCTTCACGACAGCGCTCACGACGGATCGGCAAGATACCGACGGCGCTGCCAATCGCCGAGCCACGTTCGCACCGGCTTGATGTCGATGTCGAGGCTGCGGGGCAACGCGGCTGCGACGTCGTCGGTCAGGTGACCGAGGCCACGCTCGCCGTCCGACATATGTCGCGCGACGTCCTCCGCGGGAACGATTGCGAGGACCATGCCATTGACGTGTACCTCCAGGCGACCACTCCGTCGCAGGTAGAACGTCGCCGGGCCGGCCCGGTGTTGGCTGACCATGGAGCCCTGATTTCGCTTGCCGAACGCGAAGCCGCACCAGCACGGAACGCGCGTCGACGTGACCATACCCCCAATGCCGACCGCTTGTCGATGCGATGCGCGCGCGCGATGCGCCCGTACAGCCGCGATTCGGCGATGCGCATGCCGCAGATCGCCGCAAGCGATCCTCGCCCGTGGCATCGAGCGAAGCGTGACCTTACGACCCGCTCCGCGCCTCGTCATCCTCGTCTTCGCTGAAAGCCTCCGACGTGCCCGGTTCCTTGCGCCCGGTGCGGCGGCCGTCGGAGACGGACGGCTCTGGGTCGTTCATGCCCGCGTCCCGGTGCGGGCTCACTTTGCGGGAGTCGTCATCGCGATGGTTGCCCATGGTGTTCTCCGATCAGGAAGGAAATCCGTCCGTTCGCCTCGAGGCGCGCCTCGTCGATATCCGCGACCGACCGCACGCCGTGCGCACGCATTTCGCGCTCGAACACGGTGCGCGCGACCGCATGGCGCTCGAGCCGTCCCGGCAGCAGCGCGCCGGCTTTCGCGAGCATCGCCGCCCTGCCCTCTATGATGCGGTTGCACCACGGACTCGCGGCGGCGAGCCGCGCCAGCGCCGAATCGACGATCAGGATCGAAGCGATAGCGATGAACGGGCCGAGCACCGACGTGTCGTCGCCGATGATCGCCGTGCGCACGGTCCCACCGACGACGATGAGGACGACGATGTCGAACGGCGACATCTCGCCGAACGCATGCTTTCCTGCCGCGCGCATGAGTACGAGCAGGCCGAGGTAGGCGGCGGCGCCGCGAACGGCGAATTGCCACCACGGCATCGCGAGCTCGAACCACCCATCCATCGCATTCTCCTCGTCGACGCCGTCCCGAAGACGATGCCCCGGCAGCGAACCGTGCACGGCGCACGAGGGTAGACGTCGTTGGCGAAGCCGCGAATGAATGGCCTCGAGGCCGGCTTAGCGCCGATTCATCGCGGCCGACGGACGATCGCAGCGCCTCGACTACGCACGCTTGCCATGACGACGATCCTGCGATCGAACGCGCTCTCGCTGGTGCTTCTCGCGATATTCGCCGCCTGCCTGTGTGCACAGGTGCTGTTCGGCCATGTCGCCTACGACGACGAGCTGATGCGCCAAGGCGCACGGCCGATCGGCATGTGGTCGTACCTGCACAGCGGTCACTTCCTGTCCGCGGTCATGGAGAACTGGGAGAGCGAGTTCCTGCAGATGGGCATGTATGTTCTGCTCACGGTGCATCTGCGCCAGCGCGGTTCGGCCGAATCGCGGCCTTTCGAGCCCGCCGCGGAAAGCGAGACGATCGAGGCGGGCCCGACGCCTTGGCCCGTGCGCGCTGGCGGCCTGTGGCGCTCGCTCTACGAGCGCTCGCTATCGACGGCGATGTTCCTGCTGTTCGCGATCGCATTCGCAGGACACGCGGTCGGCAGCTGGATGCTCGAGTCCGAGCAACGCGCCGCATCCGGCCTCGGGCCGGAGGGGTTCATCGAGCATGTGTCGGGGGCACAATTCTGGTTCGAATCGATGCAGAACTGGCAGAGCGAGTTCCTTGCCGTGCTGTCGCTCGTGGTGCTGTCGATCTTCCTGCGCCAGAAGGACTCGCCGCAGTCCAAGCCGGTCGAAGCACCGCATCGCCAAACCGGTGCCTAGGCACCGATCCAGCGCAGCGCGGCGCGGACCGCGATCACCCGCACCGGCCGATCTGCACGCACGAGTTCGAGCGCCCGGCGCGTCCGTGCGCGGGTGCGCGACGCGACGGCATCGCGAACGACCACGACCTCGTATTCGCGCGCGTGCGCGTCGAGCGCCGTGTTGAGCACGCACGCATCCGCGGCCATGCCGACGAGCACGAGGCGCTTGATGCCGAGCTGGTTCAGGAGAATGCGCAACGGCGTTTCGAAGAATGCCGAACGCTTCGGCTTGAGCACGAAATAGTCGAGCGGAGACGGCACGACTTCACGCACGAACTCGGCCCCGTAAGCCCCGTCCCCGGTGCAGAGGTCCACGTTGCTGCGGAAGTCCGAGCGCCATTGACCGAAGTTGTCGTTGCAATAGATCACCGGCACGCGCGCTTCGCGCGCACGCCTCAGTACGCGGCGGATGTTCGGCAGCACGCCGCGCGCCTGGCGAAGCAGCGCCGCCGACCCCGGGAAATCGAACGGGTTGATCAGATCGATGGCGAGGAGGCGCCGGGCGATGGCGTCACGGCCGATACCTTCAGGTCGAGGGGAGCCGCGTGTCGTCACCGCTTGTTGCGCGCACGCGTGCGCGCCGCCTTCTTCGCCGCAGCCGATCGGCTCGACGACGTGCGCTTGCTCGTCGACTTCCTCGCCGCGCGCTTCGTCGTCGCTTTCTTCGTCGCCGCCGTCTTCCTCGCGGATGACTTCGCGGTCGACTTCTTCTTCGGCGCCGAGCGGCCCTTCGCGCCGCCGTCCTGCTTGTTCACCGTCGCCCAGGCGCGCTTCTCGGCGGTCTTCTTCGAAACGCCGCGCTTCTCGTAACCTTCCTCGATATGCTCGGCCTTGCGCCGCT